>CAVLCS010000013.1:0-35611 GCA_963661675.1 Bulleidia sp. | reverse complement strand
GTCAGGCCATTACTCTCTTATTCTAACAGCTTCGGCTTTGAGATGGAAAAAGACGTGGCTGGCGGCCGCGCCTTAAACCTTAATTATTATTGTAGGAGTTTCCGGAACAAAGTGTTCACTCTGGAACTCGGTGACATTGGTCCGAACGAAAAGCGCGTGGTGAAAATCACAGTTGAGTTTAAGACCGACGCGGGCGGCAAGACGTACACGAACCTTGCCGCGGCCACAAGTGACAACGGTTCCGCTTCGGGCCGTTCGCCGGAGATTGAGGTCGTTTCGTCTGGTTCTACTGGCACACCGATGCTAACCGATATTCACTATCAGCTTTTCAACGGCTATGGTGATGGCCTGTGGCGGCCGAACGATCGCGTATCCCTGCAGGAAGCCTGTACGGTTGTATACCGCCTGATTGCAAACGGCGGCAACACTTGGCTGCCGCGCGGCACGGCTACCGTTCCGAAATACCAGTATGATATTCCGGAAGAGGCAAAGTATTTCGTTTCCATCGGCGTTCTGCCTGCGTCTGCGTTTGATACCACGCGCATGGACGAGGGCGATGATTACGAGATTAACTACACGATCTCTAAGAACGGTTATCTGCGTATCTGGGCTGACTCCGGTCAGCTGAACTCGCTGGTGGCCTATGCGACGAAAACCAACATTGGCCTCAGCGGCGATGTATCCCGCCTGACCTTTGCAAAGGCAATCTGCCAGATCACCGGCCGCGATACTTCGCCGGATAGTTCTGGTTACAGCGGCAGTTACCGCACATGGGCGGACGCTCCCTCGTCCGTTGTGACTGAGGTTTCGCATGAACATGATTTCATCATGGACAGCGACCGCAACGAATATTGGATTTGAGAGTAGAATGAGGAAACCCGCCTGTTTGCAGCAGGCGGGTTCTCTCAAAAAGTGGGAGGATACATCTGGAAATCTTGAATTAAAGGCAGACAAATCAAAAAAAGCGCGATACAATAATGGTGGAAGTTACTATATTGTTCGTGCTGTTCATTTAGTCCGAGAAAGGAGGATTTTTGTGCCGGAAGAATGGGGCAGTACGAAGAAAACGCCTCCCGAACGAAGAACATATACGGTAGACGATATTGCTCAGATTCTGGGCATTGGACGGAGTTCCGCATATCTCCTCGTGAAAGAGAGACATTTTAGAATCGTGCGAATTGGTAACGCTATACGAATTTCCAAACGGTCATTTGACGAGTGGCTGGATTCTCTTGACCTGTGATCGGAGAAAGGAAGTAATGTTATGGCATCTATTATCAAGCGCAAGAAAAACTATTCCGTCATTTACAGCTATGTAGATGAGAACGGAGAAAATAAACAGAAGTGGGAAACATACCATACTCACAATGAAGCCTTGAAACGTAAGGCGGAAATTGAAAATCAGCAGTTCACAGGAACTTTCCTTCCGCCGAGCAATCAGATCATCACGGATTTTTTACGTGATTTTGTACATCTGTACGGAGAAAAGAAGTGGGGCGTATCCATGTACGACAGTCAGACGTCGCTCATCGCAAACTACATCAACCCGATTATCGGGCATATGCAGGTGCAGGAGATTACGCCGCGTGTAGTTGATGAATACATTCAGACGCTGCAGAAAACCAAGGCAGTGGCTACCAGAACGCGGAGGGCGGCTACCACCTATGTCAGCGATAAGACCATCGAAAAGATTATCAAACTGCTGCGGTGTGCGTTCAAGCAGGCGATTCGCTGGGAGATTGTTTCACGCAATCCGTTCGACAATGTGATACTGCCAAAGACAGAGCACAAAAGGCGCAACATCTGGACTGCGGATATGATTCGGCTGGCACTGGACAAATGTGAGGACCACAAACTTTATCTGGCGATGAATTTGTCGTTTGCCTGCTCACTGCGTATCGGTGAAATTCTCGGACTGACATGGAAGAATGTCCATATTTCGGACGAAGATATTGCGGCAGATGATGCCTATGTCTACATCGAACAGGAGCTGGAGCGTGCCTCTAAGCAGGCCATTGAAGTGCTGGGAGAGAGGAACATCTACCATATCTTCACTCCGTTTATGGGTAACACGAGCACGCGGCTTGTGTTGAAAAAGTCGAAGAGCGATACCAGTATCCGCAAAGTATGGCTTCCGAAAACGCTGGCATATATTCTGCGGGAATGGAAGAAAACGCAGGACGAACTGAAAGGATTTCTGGGCGACGAATATCAAGATTTTGATTTTGTTGTGGCACAGGATAACGGCCGTCCGTGTGAAAACCGTATCATCAACAAGGAGTTTGAAAAGCTGCGCGAGAGTACAGGTCTGCCGAAAGTTGTTTTTCACTCGCTCCGCCATTCGAGTACCACCTATAAGCTGAAACTCAACCACGGCGATCTGAAAGCGACACAGGGCGATACGGGCCATGCCGAAACCGATATGATTACCAAGGTGTACGCGCATATTCTGGACGAGGATAGAAAGATCAATGCGCAGAAATTTGAGAAAGCGTTTTATTTCGCGCGAGATCTTCGCAATGTTCGTCCGCCGGAGGAACCGGCAAAGCCTGAGCCTGCTGCAACGGATATTGCAAGCCTTGTGGAGCAGCTGCAGAGGTCGCCGGAGCTGGCGAGTGCGCTTGCAGCCTTGATTGCAGGTAACACGGCGGCAAGGTGATCCGAAAATAGAATTAGCAAATCGCAAATTTCATTAGCAAATTTCCGAGAAAGCGTTCGAGTACAATTAGCAAATATGCAGCATACAGCGCATAAAGCTGTCGACGTCAAGTATTGTATGACGAAAATAAAACTGTAACAAAAAACCGCTGTAAACCATCAAAAACGGCTTACAACGGCATAAATGGTGTCCCAGAAGGGAATTGAACCCCCGACCCCATGCTTAGGAGGCATGTGCTCTATCCAACTGAGCTACTGAGACAAATGAAAAAATATGAAGTTTTCGCAGGAAAAAGAACAGGAAGCATCCGATAATTAGGAGGCGAACCCTCTATCCAACTGAGGTACTGAGACATAAAAATATAAGTTTTTCGCAGGCAGACACCCTCTCCGGCGTCACAGCACACGATATATCTATCTTACTGCATCGCAGGCAAAAAGTCAATTCTGAATGCGGTGAAAAAAGTAAAGTGTTCCTGTGCAAAATTAACGAATCATAATCTTGCAAGCGGGTCCAGAAAGTGATATGATACAATTATATATATGGGGTTAATGAGGGGAATCACGAAACCCATTTATTTCCCGAAGGAGGGGGCTTATTTGTGAAACAAATGCACATCACCGAAACGGTGCTGCGTGATGCGCAGCAGTCGCTGATTGCGACGCGAATGCCGTTTGAGGATTTCGAGGGCATCCTCGATGAGATGGATCAGGCCGGCTATCACTCGATCGAGTGCTGGGGCGGTGCGACTTTCGATTCCTGCCTGCGCTATCTGCACGAGGACCCGTGGGAGCGTCTGCGCAAGATCAAATCTCACATGAAGAATACCAAACTGCAGATGCTGCTGCGCGGCCAGAACCTGCTCGGCTATCACCATTATTCGGATGATACCGTACGCCGTTTCGTCCGCAAGAGCATCGAGAACGGCATGGATATCATCCGTATTTTCGATGCGCTGAACGATCTGCGCAACATCGAGACCGCCGTGGACGAATGCCTCAAGGCAGGCGGTCATGCACAGGGCTGCATTTGCTACACGCTGAGTCCGATCCACAATCTGGAGATGTTCGTCTCGCTCGGCAAGCAGATCGAGGCCATGGGCTGCAACTCGCTGTGCATCAAGGATATGGCGGGCATCATGTCCCCGCAGGAGTGCTACGACCTGGTTACGGCGCTCAAGCAGAACATCAAGATCCCGGTTTATGTGCACACGCACGCAACGACCGGTCTGGGCTACATGACCTATCTGAAGGCAGCAGAAGCCGGTGCGGACGGCATCGACTGTGCGACTTCCTGCATGTCGGGCGGCACCAGCCAGCCGGCAACCGAGTCCATGGTCTACGCACTGCAGCAGATGGGCTTCGACTGCGGCGTAGACGCACGCGAGTTGAACAAGATCAACGAATTCTTCATTCCGGTCAAGGATAAGTTCTCTGCGAACGGCACCTTCGATCCGTACGTCCTGTCCACCAAGACGGACGCGCTCATCTACCAGATCCCGGGCGGCATGCTGTCCAACCTGGTGGCCCAGCTGAAGGCGCAGAACGCCATCGACCGTCTCGACGAGGTGCTCGCAGAGACGCCGCGCGTGCGTGCTGACATGGGTTATCCGCCGCTGGTTACGCCGCTTTCGCAGATGGTCGGCGTACAGGCGACGGTCAACGTCCTGCTCGGCGGCCGCTACAAGTCGATCGGCAAGGAAATTAAGAGCTACATCCGCGGCGAATACGGCAAGGCACCGGGCGAAGTCGATCCCGAACTAGCCAAGCAGGTGCTCGGCGACGAGCAGCCGATGACCGGCCGCTTCGCAGACACGCTCGAGCCGGAATTCCCGGCCGCACGCGAGCACCTCGGCACGCATGCCCGCAGTGAAGAGGACGTCCTGTCCTACATCGCGTTCCCGCAGCAGGCAGAGCAGTTCTTTGAACGCCGGGAACAGACCTTCACCGCAAGCTATTCGTTCAAGGAGGTTAAGTGAGCATGGTACACGATCCGATCAGCGTACTGGACGCGCTCATGATCGCCCTGTCCGGTATTGTTATTGTATTCCTGATGCTGGCGCTTCTCTGGGGTGTCATCGTCGTCATTTCCCGCGTGATGAGCGCGATTGGCAAGCACACCGAGCATCCGGCTTCGGCAAGCGCGGCGGCTCCGGCCGCAGCAGCACCGGCTCCGGCACCTGCACCGGCAGCGGCGCCGCAGGTCAAGCTGGAGGGTGTCACCGAGATCGAGGCAGCCTGCGTTATGGCTATCGTCAGCCACGAAACGGGCATTCCGCTCGATCAGCTTGTATTTAAGTCCATCAAGGCGGTTTAAGGGGAGAAAGAAACATGAAATATCAGGTATCGCTTAACGGCAAGCAGTTTGAAGTAGAAGTAGAAAAGGGTTCGGTCAGCGCGATCCCGACCGGCGCAGCACCTGCACCGGCTCCGGTTGCAGCAGCACCGGCACCCGCGGCAGCTCCGGCTCCGGCCGCAGCGCCCGCACCCGCAGCAGCGCCTGCAGGCGGCGAGACCGTTGCAGCACCGATGCCGGGCACCATTCTGGATGTCCGCTGCACGGCAGGTCAGGCCGTCAAGGGCGGCGATGTGCTGTTCATTCTCGAGGCCATGAAGATGGAGAACGAGATCTGCGCACCGCATGACGGCACGGTCGGCTCTGTCTGCGTACAGAAGGGCGCTTCCGTACAGACCGGCGCAGCACTCTGCACGATGTAACGGGAGGCGCGTACTATGCAATTTTCGTTTTTCGGTGCATTAGGCAGCATTCTGGCAAGCTCGGGCTTTGCGTCCTTTCTGGAGGACCCGCGCAGCCTGATCATGATCATCATCGCATGCGTGCTGCTGTACATGGGTATCGGCAAAAAGTTTGAGCCGCTGCTCCTCGTTCCGATCGCATTCGGCATGCTGCTGGCAAACCTGCCGCTGACCGGTATGCTCAACGCACCGGTGGACGGCTCGAGTCCCGGTATGCTGTGGGTGTTCTATCAGGGCGTCCAGCATGCGATCTATCCGTCCATCATCTTCCTGGGCATCGGTGCCATGACTGACTTCGGTCCGCTGATCGCACGTCCGTCCTCGCTGCTGCTCGGTGCAGCGGCACAGTTCGGCATCTTCTCCGCATTCCTGCTGGCGCTCGTGCTCGGTTTCCCGGGCAAGGTTGCAGCAGCCATCGCCATCATCGGCGGTGCGGACGGCCCGACTTCCATCCTCGTAGCATCTCGTCTGGCAGCGGATTACCTGCCGGCGATCGCCATCGCGGCGTACTCGTATATGGCGCTGATACCGCTCATTCAGCCGCCGATCATGCGCCTGCTGACCACCAAGAAGGAGCGCGAGGTCAAGATGGAGCAGCTGCGTCAGGTCTCCAAGACCGAGAAGATCGTATTCCCGATCGCAGTTGCCATCATCGTTATCCTGCTCATTCCGGATACCGCTCCGCTGATCGGTATGCTCATGCTGGGCAACCTGCTGCGTGAGTGCGGCGTAACCGATCGTCTGAGCGACACCGCGCAGAACGCGCTGTGCAACATTGTCACCATCTTCCTTGGTCTGTCGGTAGGCTGCAAGGCGATCGCCTCCACCTTCCTCACCTGGGAGACCATCAAGATCATCATCCTCGGCCTGATCGCGTTCACGTTCTCCACCGTCGGCGGCCTGCTGTTCGGCAAGGTCATGTATAAGCTGACCGGCGGCAAGATCAACCCGCTGATCGGCTCGGCCGGTGTATCCGCCGTTCCGATGGCAGCCCGCGTTTCGCAGGTTGAGGGCCAGAAGGCCAATCCGGCAAACTTCCTGCTCATGCACGCTATGGGCCCGAACGTAGCCGGCGTAATCGGCTCCGCTGTTGCCGCAGGCTTTGTCCTCAAGGTATTCGGCGCGTAAGCGTTTCGCAGAACAAAAAGAACCCGAAAATCGGGTTCTTTTTTGTTCTCTTTTGGTTGTGCAGAATGGAAAATTGAGAATGGAAAATGAACGTAGAATCAGGCATTTTCCATTTTCATTATGAATGGTGCAAATCGTTTATAGGACGCGCAATGCGCGCCCCTACAATCGTTAAATAGAACCGATGAATTTACCATATTGCACACGATAAATTATTGTAGGGGCGGCCATTGGCCGTCCGTTTGTAACCGATATAAACATTATATCCCGTAGGGGAGCACATTGTGCTCCCATGCAACGGTAGACCATCACGTTAATTCTCCATTCTCCATTTTCAATTCTCAATTTCTTACGCTTTCTTGACAATTTATGTCGCTCTGCACTATAATAAATGTAAGAAACGAACGGGTGGTCCTTATTGTGCAGGTATTAAAAGACGAACTTCGACACAAAATTCTGCTGGAATCCGAACATTTATTCCTGCAGCGCGGCTACGACCGCACCTCACTGCAGATGATCGCGGACAAGGTAAATATCAGCAAGAGCAACCTCTATCACTACTTCAAAAACAAGGAAGAACTGTTCTACGAGCTGACCGACAGCGCCGCAGACGGTCTCAAGCACATGATCTTACGCTTCCGTGACATGCGGTTCGACCTGAACATGGACGCGCAGGAATTCCGCATGCTGCTCACCGAGGAAGTGCTCTCGCTGCTGCTGGCGGAGAAATACGGCCTTCTGCTCATCATGGAGCAGGCGAACGGCACCCGATACGAGAACCTGCGGCCGGTCATGATCGAGCTTATCGCGTCCAAGATCGTGCCTATGCTGGCCGATGAGGAGAACAGCCCGATGATGGCCCAGATCATGGCACGAAATCTGGTGGACGGCACGGTGCATATCCTCAAAAACCGGGTTCGCCCGAGTGAGGTCCGCGCCGGACTTAACCAGCTGATCGCCTATCACACACAGGGGATGCACGCGCTGCAATAAGCAGCGCTTTTCTTTTGCCCTAAATGCGCCTTCCTGCGTTCTAACCATCCCCAAATCCTCATACACTGTCACAGATGAAACCTCATCAGGCAGGAGGGAAGCAGCGGTGAAGGGCTTACCGGAGGAGCGCACGATCCGTCTGGCGCAGTACATGATCGAGCACAAGGCCACCGTGCGGCAGACAGCGGCACGGTTCGGAATATCCAAATCGACTGTCCACAAGGACATCACCACACGCCTGCAGAAGCTGAATACCGACCTCTACGAGCGCGTACAGACCGTGCTGCAGGTCAACAAGCAGGAACGCCACATCCGGGGCGGAAAGGCCACACAGGCGAAATATCGAGCCGAAGCGGCACAGCGGCGCGAAAGCGGGTAAAAAAATACCGACTTCCCGGATCGGAAAGTCGGCAGATAATCAGCAGACAGTGGTAATATGTAAGGCTCGATTAAAGCAGACCAAGCTCGTGCGCACAATCGCTGCAGACGTTCTTGTTCTTGAAGTGGATAATGTCCTTTGCATTACCGCAGAATACGCAGGACGGCTCGTACTTCTTGAGGACGATATGATCGCCGTCAACGTAAATTTCCAGAGCGTCCTTTACTTCGATGCCCATAGTGCGGCGCAGCTCGATCGGGAGCACGATTCGGCCAAGTTCATCAACCTTACGAACGATACCTGTGGATTTCATGTTTCTACACACTCCATTTCTTCATCATCATTAAAAGTTTATTACCAAATCCCGCTCTCTCGGGATATTGGACGGAAGGGAGGAACACGGTATGCTGTCCATCATCTGGACGGTGTTCCTTGCTTTGGCGCTGCTTTGCGGTGCGGCCACCGGCAGGCTGGCAGAGGTCACGGCAGCTGTTCCCACAGGCGCCTCGGAAGCGATCTCGCTGGCGATCGGCATCACCGGTTTGATGTGCTTCTGGAGCGGTGTGATGGAGCTGCTGCAGGCTTCCGGTCTGGCAGAGCGGCTTGCACGCCTGATGATGCCGGTTTTGCGGCCCTTGTTCGGGGCAGCCTCGCAGGACAGACAGGCGATGGAAGCGGTGAGCGCTAATGTAACGGCAAATTTGTTAGGGTTATCTAACGCGGCAACGCCGTTGGGATTGCGTGCGTCAGAGCGGCTGTATACTCTTGCAGGGCGGCGCGGATCACCGGACACCGTACTGACGCTGATCGTGCTGAACGCGACCTCGATCCAGCTGATCCCGTCTACGGTTGCGGCGGTTCGTGCGGCTTGCGGAGCACACGCGCCATTTGATATCATGGTGCCGGTCTGGGGAGCCTCAGCGGCTTCCGTTGCGGCGGTGCTGCTCAGCAGCAGGTTTCTGCATCCCTTTTTTCCGGATGGGGAATAGCGGGACTTGTAAGGGCGCCTTACAAGTAGTATTATCGCACATGAAAAGCGAGGAATTTGTCGAACCGACGAACGAATCTCAAAAAATTTCCAAAACAAGGGAAATAATACAAGGAGGGATTTCGCTGCCGATTTTGCAGAACGCGCTCATTCCGGCGATACTCGCGGGAATCAGCCTGTACGCGTTATACAAAGGCGTGGACGTGTTTCCGACCTTTCTGCGCGGCGCAGCCAGCGGCTTAAAAACCGCAGTGCAGATACTGCCTGTAATGGTCGGTATGCTGACCGTTGTATTCATGCTGCGTGCGTCCGGCGCGATCGACATTGCGGCTGGCGTGCTCGCGCCCGCACTGCACATACTGGGCATACCGAAAGAATGCACAGCCCTGACCCTGCTGAAACCGATCAGCGGCGGCGGAGGACTGGCTATGGGCAGTGAGATCATACGGCGGTGCGGACCGGACAGCTATGCCGGACTTGTCGCCGCAGTCATGCTGGGCGCCTCAGAGACCAGCCTTTACACCATCAGCGTGTACAGCGGGCACCTTGGCCTAAACCGAACCAGATATGCCGTTTTCGCCGCTTTATGCGGAGATTTGGCAGCATTTACCGTATCTGCAGTGCTGGTTCGACTATATTTCCCATGCAAATAATATTATATCGTGTTTGTTAAATAATTACCATAGCTTATGACAAAAAACGGCGAAATAAATAAACATTACCTGTATAATTTGTGCAATTTGCGAAAATTTTCACAAGCTGAGAAGGTAGAAAAAAGCATCTGTGCCGCAGCACAGATGCTTTTTGTGTACTGTAAAGATATTACTTTACGATCTCCTTGCCGAAAGGACCATCATAGTCGAAGAAGCCCTTGCCGGTCTTCTGGCCAAGCCAGCCGGCACGAACCATCTTGCGGAGCAGCGGATGCGGACGATACTTGGTATCACCGGTCTCGTGGTACAGGTTCTCCATGATAGCAAGGTTTACATCGTGACCAACCAGGTCAGCGGTGTGCAGCGGACCGGACTTCATGCCGGCGCCGAGCTGCATAGCCACGTCAATATCCGCAGGGGAGGCGATGCCGTCGGCGTAGATGCCGATAGCCTCATTGATCATCGGGATCAGCATACGGTTTACAACAAAGCCCGGGCCTTCATCAACAGCAACCGGAGTCTTGCCGAGAGACTTCATCAGATCGAATGCGAACTGGAAGGTCTCATCCGAAGTCTGGATTGCGCGAACAACCTCAACCAGCTTCATGATCTGAGCCGGGTTGAAGAAGTGGCAGCCGATGAACTTTTCCGCACGGTGCGGAATGCAGGCAGCCATCTCGGTGATGGACAGACCGGAGGTGTTGGAAGCGAATACGGTACGCTCCGGGCAGATCTTATCCAGATCGCTCAGCAGGTCCTTCTTCAGATCCATGCGCTCCAGGATAACTTCCATTACGAAATCAGCATCAGCAGCCGCCTTGCGGTCTACCGAGGTCTTGAGCGAATTCAGCAGCTCGTCCTTGCGCTCTGCGGTCATCTTGCCGCGGCTTACGAGAAACTCGTAGTCGTGTGCGATAACGGTCTTGCCGCGCTCGGTGAACTCCGGCTTGATGTCGATCATGGTAACGTCATGACCTGCGTTCAGGAATACCTCAGTGATGCGTGCGCCCATATTGCCAGCGCCGAATACACAAACTTTCATGCTTAAATTAACCTCTCTCTCACTCTTTGCGGATGGATGAACAGGTATTGCGGTTAGTGCAAACCGCACAATCCCTGTGTTTTGAATTGTGCGGTCTGTAACTGTCAAAAATGCTTACTTATTCTTGAATTCCTTAGCCGGCTTGTCGCGGTTCTTGTCCAGGAAGTAAGCCATGCCGTACTTCTGGTCCTCGGTAGCGAAGCACTGTGCGAAGCAGTTGCCCTCGAACTTCAGAGCGGAGTTCAGGTCGGTCTGCATGCCAACGTTTACAGCTTCCTTAACCAGGGAAACAGCGATCGGAGCCTGAGCAGCGATCTCCTCAGCCAGCTTTACAGCCTCGTCGAGCAGGTTCTCCAGCGGATATACGTAGTTAACCAGGCCCATGTCCAGAGCGTCCTGAGCGGTGTAGTTAGCACGAGCGGTGTACAGCATTTCCTTAGCCTTGCCTGCGCCTACGAAACGAGCCAGACGCTGGGTGCCGCCGCAGCCCGGGGTGATGCCCAGACCAACTTCCGGCTGACCGAAGGAAGCGTTCTCGGAAGCGAGACGGATGTCGCAGGACATAGCCAGCTCGCAGCCGCCGCCGAGGCAGAAGCCGTTGATAGCAGCGATAACCGGACGCTTGAAGTTCTCGATCTTCCAGCAAACGCGGTTGGACTCGTTGCCGAACAGCTTGCCTTCTGCACAGGTCTTGGTAGCCATCTCGGAGATGTCAGCGCCTGCAACGAAGGAGTTAACGGTCTTGCCCTTCTTGTTAACGGTGGAAGAACCGGTCAGAACTACTGCATAAACGTCGTCCAGATCCTTAGCCAGCTCGTCGAAAGCTTCCTCGAGCTGAGCGTACATGTCGGTGGACAGAGCGTTCATAGCCTTCATGTGCTCGATCTTAACGATCGCAACATGACCCTTTTTTTCGATTACTACGTCAGTCATTTTTAAGACTTCCTTTCAGTATATGTGCCATAGAGTTTCACTCTATGCAGCCTCCGAAATCGAAGGCCGCCAAACATTGCAATGCAATGTTTGCAATCAAATCGAACAGAAGCGTGCTTCTGTTCGTAAAAACCCGCGACATGTGCGTGGGTTTTTACACCCCGACCCAGCCGCCTTGGGCGGCGTCCGGGGGTATCCCAAAACAGTTTCTACGGAACTGTTTTGGGTATATAGGGGGTATTGGATACCCCCTATACAGCGTTAGCGTTTTACTTGCAGAGCTCGTCGCGCTCAACGATGATAGCTTCGCCCATACCGCCGCCGATGCACATGGTAGCCAGACCGATGGTCAGGTCGCGCTTGATCATTTCGTAGATCAGGGTGGTGGTGATTCGGCAGCCAGCTGCGCCGATCGGGTGGCCCAGAGCGATAGCGCCGCCGTTTACGTTAACCTTGTCCATATCAAAGCCAAGGGTGGTGTTAACAGCGCATGCCTGAGCAGCAAATGCCTCGTTGGACTCGATCAGGTCGAGGTCAGCAACGGTCAGACCTGCACGGGACAGAGCCTGACGGGTGGACTCGATCGGGCCTACGCCCATGATGGACGGATCGCAGCCTACGGAGCCCCAGGAACGAACCTTAGCCAGCGGCTTGAGGCCGTTTGCCTTAACGAACTCCTCGGAAGCGATGATCATTGCAGCGCCTGCATCGTTGATGCCGGAAGCGTTGCCTGCGGTTACGGTGCCGCCGTCCTTCTTGAATGCCGGACGCAGCTTGCCGAGGATCTCCAGAGTGGTGTTCGGCTTTACGTGCTCGTCGGTATCAAAGATAACGGTTTCCTTCTTCTTCTTAACTTCGATCGGAACGATCTCGTCCTTGAAGCGGCCGTTAGCGATAGCAGCAGCTGCCTTCTGCTGGGAAGCAAGAGCGATCTCGTCCTGCATCTGGCGGGTGATGCCGTACTTTTCAGCTACGTTTTCTGCAGTGATACCCATGTGGTACTGGTTGAATACATCAAATACGCCGTCGTATACCATCATATCGACCATCTTGATGTCGCCCATGCGAGCGCCCCAGCGGGTGTTGCGGGAGATGTACGGAGCACCGGACATGGACTCGCAGCCGCCTACCAGCATTGCCTTGTTCTCACCGGAGCGAATGATCTGGGAACCCAGAGAGATCGCACGCATGGAAGAACCGCAAACCTTATTCAGGGTCATAGCCGGGGTCTCGATCGGCAGCTCAGCGCCGAGGCAAACCTGACGTGCTACGTTCTGGCCTACGCCGCCCTGCAGTACCTGACCGAACAGGACCTCATCGATCGCTGCCTTGTCAATACCTGCACGCTCGATAGCTGCCTTTGCAGCAGCGGTGCCGAGTACGGAGGAATGTACATCGCGGAGGGTGCCGCCGTAGGTGCCGATCGCGGTACGGGCAGCGGAACAGATGTAAACGTTCATTTAGCTGTTTCTCCTTTTCTACTTGCGGCGAAAAAACTATGCCGCCGCATGGTGATGAAAACTCGATTTTTGAGTTCGTTAATATTTTATCAAACTATTCGGCAGAATGCAAGGGAAAATGGTCGATTCTGTAAAATTATATGAATCGGCCACATTCCGTTTGCATAAACTGCACAAATAGAATTGATTAGTCGTTAGCCAGACCCATCAGCTCTTCGTGGAAGATGCGCTCGTCCATCAGCTTGATGGAGCCGTCAGCCTGATATGCGATCTTCGGCTCGAAGTCCATCTGGTCGAGGATCTGGGTCTTGAGGTCGATACCCGGAGCGATCTCGATCAGGGTAACGCCTTCCGGACGCAGCTCGAATACGCAGCGCTCGGTGATGTACAGAACCGGCTGATGTACTTCGTTCGCGTAATCGCCGGAGAAGGTGATATGCTCAACCTGCTTAACGAACTTCTTCTTAGCGCCTTCCTGGGTGATGACGAGCTTGCCGTCCTTGCACTCAGTCTTGAGGCCCTTAGCAGTGAAGGTACCGCAGTAAACAACCTTCTTAGCGTTCTGGGTGATATCGATGAAGCCGCCTGCACCAGCCAGACGGGTGCCGAACTTGGAAACGTTCAGGTCGCCGTTCGGAGCAGTCTCAGCCAGGCCGAGGAATGCAACGTCAAGGCCGCCGCCCTGATAGAAGTCGAACTGTACGTTGTGCGGGATGATGCACTGTGCGTTAGCAGCAGCGCCGAACTGGGTGCCGCCGTACGGTACGCCTGCGATAGAGCCTGCCTCAACGGTCAGGGTCATCTTGTCGGAGATGCCTTCTTCAGCAGCTACGTTAGCGATCTTCTCCGGTGCGCCGGTGCCGAGGTTAACGATAGCGTCCTGCGGCAGCTCCATAGCAGCACGGCGAGCGATGATCTTCTTAGCGTCCATCGGGATCGGCGGAATTGCGTCAACCGGGATGCGGAACTCGCCGGTCAGAGCACCGTCGTACGGCATGCCGAGGCACTGCATGTTCTCCTCATCGGTGCCGACTACAACGGAGTCAACATAGATGCCCGGGATTGCAACCAGCTTCGGGTCCAGGGAACCGCCCTGAACGATCTTCTCGACCTGAACGATTACCTTGCCGCCGGAGTTCTTGCAGGCCTGAGCCATAGCGGTTACGTCCAGAGGACCGATCTCGCGATGTACGGTGCAGTTGCCGTATTCATCGCAGTAGGAAGCACGCAGGAATACAACGTTGATCGGGAAGCCCTTGTACAGCAGGCGCTCCTGACCCTCGATGTTAACGACCTTTACCAGATCTTCCTTGGTAACGTCGTTGAGCTTGCCGCCGCCGTTGCGCGGGTCAGCAAAGGTCTTCAGACCAACGTGGGTGATGGTGCCGATGTTGTGAGCAGCGATATCGCGGTACATGTGCGAGATAACACCCTGCGGCAGGTTGTAAGCCTCGATCTTGTTGTTCAGAGCCAGCTCGCCGAGCTTCGGAGCACGGTCCCAGTGGCCGCCGATAACGCGCTTAACCATGCCTTCATGGCCGTAATGGTCACCGCCGGTGCCATCGCGGTGGCCCTGACCAGCTGCGAAGAACAGGGTCAGGTTCTGCGGATGGCCGGTCTCGAGAAAACGCTTCTCAAGAGCCTTGGAAAGGGTCTCCGGGCAAGCACAGGATACGAAACCGCCGGTAGCAATGGTATCGCCGTCCTGAACCTTCAGAGCAGCCTCCTCCGGGGTGATGATGCTTACTTTCTTCATGTTTATCAATCCTCCTGATAATACTGTGACTTTTTAAGGTAACACCGCACAATTAAAGCTGCGGCGCTTTACGGAAATTTTGTGCCCTGACGTCGTTGTGTTTTCACGGTAATACACAAAGTATTACCGCAAAACCACGCCTAGTCAGTGCGCAAAAATTTACTCGCAAATCGCTCTTGTTCAATTATGTGGTATTACCTTAACAGCAGTCACGACTGCGACGACAACGCTTGGATCTTCTCGACCGCAGGCTGGATCTCATCCGCCGCGGTAACGACAACACGGTGCTCGGCTTCGATCTCTTCATAGAGATACGGGCAGCCGGTGCAGCCGCGCAGGATCAGCAGTACGTCATAAGGCACACCGTCCTCCGGATAGGAGAATGAGGCGGTGTCCTGCAGGGCAGCGCAAATCGCCTTGTAGGCGTCTCCACGCTCGTAGCGCGGATTGCATCCGCCGCAGAATTTTACCGTGCAGCGCAGCAAGGCGCACAACCCCTTTCTATGTATCGTTTCCGAATGTTACCATAGGGAAACAATAGGTAATAACGCAAACACAGGCACTCACGGGTGCTCCATGAGTGCCTATAGTTTGCTCAGAGATTACTTGATGCGAGCAATCTTCTTTGCCAGTTCCTTCTTCATTTCAAGGTTGGACTGACGGGCAATCATGATGCGCTGAGCCTGCGGCGAGCCTGCACCGTGCATGGACTCCGGCAGATAGCCGACAGCAGCAGTACCCATGGTCATGTTCTCGATCAGGCGGAGCAGACGCATACGGTCCTCGGTCGGAACGGAAGCAACGCCCTTGAGGTACTTCTCAATGTACGGCTTGAGCTCCGGATTGCGGTAATCAGCCTCGGACGGCTGGGTTACCATCAGGCCGCCGGCCAGATCCTGTGCCAGACGAGCGATCTCGTACGGGAAACGGGTTACGTTCTGCTTGCAGACGTTAGCCAGCAGCAGATCGATCAGGTAGTTGCCTGCCTTGGTCTTGGTGCCCTGAGAAGAGCAAGCGATACCGCAGCAGTACAGGGTCTCGTTCAGGTGGGTCATCTCGATCAGCTTGTCCTTAACGTGGGAAGCCTTGGAGGAACCAGCCATATCGCCAGCCAGAGCGGTAGCGCCGATCAGAACGTCGCCTACGCCGACCTTGCAGCCGCCGTAAGACTGACGGTGATAGCCTGCGAAACGCTCTACGATCATGCCGGCAAACTTAACTTCGCCGTTCAGGAAGATGCGGTCGTTCGGAACGAATACGCGGTCGAAGATAACGAGTACTTCGTGGCCGCCGTATACCTTGTTGCCAACGTCGATGTCGTTGTACTCCTCAATCTTGCGGGTGTCGCAGGACTGACGGCCGTAGATCAGGGTGATGCCCTTGGAATCGGTCGGTACAGCGAAGGAGATAGCGTAGTCCTCGTCGCCTTCACGCATGGAGATGGTCGGCATTACCAGAACTTCGTGAGAGTTTACGAAGCCGGTCTGGTGAGCCTTAGCGCCGGTAACGTATACGCCGTCAGCGGTGCGCTCTACAACGTGCAGGAACAGGTCCGGATCAGCCTGCTTGGACGGAGCGAGGGAACGGTCGCCCTTAACGTCGGTCATAGCACCGTCAACTGCGAGGTCCTCGTCCTGTACGCGGGTCAGGAACTTGAGGAAGTTCTCGTGGTACTTGGTGCCGCAAGCCTCGTCGATCTCGTAGGTGGAGGAGAACACTGCGTTCATAGCGTCCATGCCTACGCAGCGCTGGAAGCAAGCTGCGGTCTTCTGACCGAGCAGACGCTGCATCTTGACCTTCTTGATCAGGTCGTCGGTGGACTGGTGCATGTGGGTGAAGCGGTTGATCTTCTTGCCGGAGATGTGGGAGGTAGCAGTCATCAGATCCTGATACTGCGGGTCCTCAGCCAGCTCATAGGTAGCGGCAAAGGAGTTCAGGGAAGGACGGATAACCGGATCGTCAACCGGATTCTCTACCTTCTTGCCAAACATATACAGATTGAGGTTCAGCTTGCGCAGGGACTCAATGTACTGGTCTTTGGTCATCATAAGTGATCAAGTATCCTTTCTCATTACAATTTGGTGCACATAACATGATAAGAAAATAGGACGGGGAGACGGGACTCCCCGCCCTATTCAGGCGTTACGTGCGGAAATTAGAAGCACTCTTTGTATACGCGCTCGCTGAGCTCGATGCTCCACGGACGGTAAGAGTTGGTGATCAGACGCTGCTGGTTTGCATCAACAGACAGTGCAAATGCCTTAACGTCCTCTTCCTTGAAGCCGTACTCATGCAGCGGCTTCAGGTGCAGAACCTTCTCCAGGGTTACATTCAGGGTGCGCAGAGCGTCGTCCTTGGTGCAGCCCAGGCAGCGAGCAACGATTTCCTTGAACTTGCCAAGCTCGCCAGCCGGCTCGTACTCGTCGTACATCTCGAGGATCTTGCCGAACAGAGCGTAGTTGGACTCGCCGTGCGGAACGTGGTAGGTGCCGCCGAGCGGGAAGGACATGCCGTGTACGGTTGCACAGCCAGCCTTCAGGAATGCGATGCCTGCGAACAGGGAAGCGTGAACGAACTCACCGAGGTACTCGATGCGAGCGTCCGGGCCTTCCAGAGCGATGCGGCGGAAGCCCTCGAGGATCATCTCCATAGCCTTAACGGAGAACATCTCGGAGGTAACGGTCTTGCGGTGCGGGGACAGGAAAGACTCGGTAGCGTGGATCAGAGCATCGATAGCAGATGCTGCGAACGGCTTGTAGGGCAGGGTCTTGAGCAGATCCGGAACCAGGCAAACCTTGTTCGGGATGATATCGTCGGAAACCAGGCCGAGCTTGGTCTCGCCGCCGGTCAGCTTGCCGTCCTTCTCGTCCTTAACGATAGCAACAGAAATGTTGGTAACCTCAGAACCGGTACCGCAGGTGGTCGGGATAGCGATAACTTCCTTCTCATGTACAACAGGCTCGCGCTTGAAGTACAGCTCATGTACGGAGGACGGGCGCTTGCAGCCGAGCAGCTTGCAAAGGTCCATGATAGCGCCGCCGCCTACTGCGATTACGCGGTCGTAGGAATCGTACGGAATAGCCTCGTACATGGTCTCGATCATAGCCTCGGAAGGCTCGCCTGCGCCGAACTTCTCCTGGAATACGAACTTGCTCTTAAGGCCAAGCTCTTCCATGAAGGGCTTGTAGATGAATTCGTTGGTCAGAACGACGTCGCGCTCGCCCAGCTTGAACTCCTCAGCGAAAGCACCAAAGGTGTCAAACTTGTAAATAGTCGGGGCAATGACGATCTCTCTCTTGTCCTTCATCAGGGAGGCGCTGAAAGCATCCATAGCCATAGTAGAAACATCTCCAATCAAAAATTTTATAAAAGGCCGTGCGGCTTTTTATTACGTGGTTATACAGGGTTGATTTTTTCCTGTGACTATATTGTAACAAATTTGCGCCAAAACTTCAACACAAACAAACAATAATTTCATCAAAAAATAACCAACTAAACTGTACAATTAGACAATAAAAAGTCCCGCAATCTTGTTACGGGACTATTTTAACGTATTTATTGGAATTTGTAAATGGGGTAATGGTGAAAAGTGCCGAAAAGTTTTTGCATCTTTTTCCGTTCTTTAGCTGTTTTGCGAAAAACGGCTCAAAAATGCCTTGGTTCTTTCGTTATGGGTGTTTTCGAACACCTCGGTCGGCGTGCCTTCCTCGACGATGGTGCCGCCGTCCATGAACACCACATGGTCGGCTACGTCACGGGCGAACGCCATCTCGTGGGTGACGATGATCATGGTGGTGTGCTGGTCCGCCAGCGAGCGGATAACGCGCAGCACCTCACCGGTCAGCTCGGGGTCGAGCGCGGAAGTCGGCTCGTCAAAGCACAGGATATCCGGCTTGAGTGCGAGCGCACGCGCAATGGCTACACGCTGCTGCTGACCGCCGGACAGCTGGTGCGGATAATGGCTCATGCGGCCTTCCAGGCTCATCATCTCGAGCAGCTCGATGGCCCGGTGCTCGATCTGCTCGTGGATCTCGCGCTTGTTCTGCTTGTAGTCCGGACGCTCCTTTGCCTGCAGCAGGGGAGCGAGCATGACGTTCTCGAGTGCGGTGTACTGCGGGAACAGGTTGAACGACTGGAACACCATGCCGAAGTGCAGACGATTTTTGCGGATCTGTGCGTCGCTCTTGGCTGCGTGGTCGGCCGCGTCGAACAGCGGTTCGCCGTTTACGATAATTTTACCCTCATTCGGGGTCTCGAGGAAATTCAGGCAGCGCAGCAGTGTGGTCTTGCCCGAGCCGGACGAGCCGATAATGGCAAGGGCCTTGCCGCGTTCCAATGTAAAACTGATGTCTTTGAGCACCTTGGTAGAGCCGAAGTTCTTATAAAGGTGCTGTACCTCCAGAATAGGCATAACGGCTCCTCCTTATTTAAAGTAATCCATTTTCTTTTCGATCCAGCCGAACAGCAGGGTCAGAATGCCGTTGAACAGCAGGTAGAATACTGCGGTGTAGAACAGCGGCCAGATGATACCGGCGCTCTTGATGAACTTTTCGCCCATCCACAGCACCTCGTATACCGCGATGGTGCGGGCGAGTGCGGTATCCTTAACCAGGTTGATGAACTCGTTGCCCATCGGCGGGATAACGCGCTTGATGACCTGCAGCAACGTTACCTTGAAGAAAATCTGGCTCTTGGTCATGCCGAGCACCTGACCGGCCTCATACTGACCGGTCGGAATGCCCTGGATGCCGCCGCGGAAGATCTCCGAGAAGTAGCAGGCGTAGTTGATGACGAACGCCACCAGTGCAGCGGTGAAACGCGGCAGGGAAATGTTCCAGAACATGGCGGGACCGTAGAAAATGATGATGATCTGGAGCATAAGCGGTGTACCGCGGACGATCCAGACGATGATTTTGATGAGTAATCGCATCGGTGTAATGCGGCTCATCGAGCCGAAGCTGATAAGCAGGCCGAGCGGCAGAGCGAATACCAGCGTCATGCAGAAAAGCTGTACGGTGGTAACGAAGCCGCCCATCAGGCTGAGTGTTACATTGGCAAACATGTCGTTTCCTCTTTACCTCTTTTTTACTTTGTGTCCGTTATTACATAAGGCAGAAGACGGTAGTCCGCCTTCTGCCTTATACTTCACTTTGTGGATGGGAGATTAAGCCTCCGGATCTACGATTGCTTCCTGTACGCCGTACTTCTCAGCCAGAGAAAGAACAACGCCGTCCTTGTAAGCAGCCTTGTAGAAATCGTTGAATGCTGCGGTCAGATCGGAATCCTTGCGGAAACCAACAACGTAGTTCTCATCTTCCTCGCCGTTGGCCTCGTTGAGGTTTACGGTGTAGGTCAGGTTCGGGTAGCTGGTGCCCTCGCCGATCATAGCGCCTGCCATCAGCAGGTCGATAACGCATGCATCAGAGGTGCCTGCAGCAACTTCCATCAGTGCGTCAGCCTGAGACTGAACTGCGGTTGCATTCAGGCCGGCAGCTTCAGCAGCAGCCTCGCCTGCGGAACCGGACTCAACTGCGAAGGTCATGTCCTTGATGGAGTCGAGGTCCTTAGCGGAATCAGCCTTGTCGGACGGAACAACAACAACCTGTGCGTTGGTTGCGTACGGGTCAGAGCAGTTCATGGAGGTCTTGACCTCATCGGTCAGGGTCATGCCGTTCCAAACTGCGTCAACGCCCTTGGAATCCAGCTCCATGATCTTGTTGTCCCAGTTGATCTCGATGAACTCAGCCTCAACGCCGATGCTCTCTGCGAAAGCCTTTGCCATGTCTGCGTCAAAGCCGACCCACTCGTCCGAGCCGTCTTCCTTATAATCCATCGGTGCGAAATCCGTGATGCCGATGACCAGCTTGCCGTTGCTCTTTACGTAGTCCTGATCGCTCTCAGCGGAAGCCGAGGTATCGGTGCTTGCGTCAGCGCTCGAGTCGTCGGTCTTAGCCGCAGAGCCGCCGCAGCCGGACAGCATGGATACACTCATTGCGCCTGCCATCAGCAGGGCCAGAAGCTTTTTGGTTTTCATTTCGGGATTCCTCCTAAATTTCATGTGTAACTTGTTTACTATTATAACACTTTAGCGCAGAAAATCAACCCCTGATTTCAATACAAATTTTCAGCATTTTTGATGGGTAATCGGGCAGTATTTTGTGCAGAATCTAAAATATCCGGCTGCAATATATGGAAAAGGAGAGCGGAGAACGGTTTGTGCGGATTCTCACTCTTTTTTGCGAACCTGTGTTGACCTGTATGGAAAAAGAGACTATAATCATAAGTAAGTTGATTGTTAAAAAATAAACGGAGGGAATCAGCGTGGATTATACTGCACTGTATCAGCAGAAGCTGACGACGGCGGATGAAGCCGTTAAGGTTGTTAAATCGGGTGACTGGGTGGACTACGGCTGGTGTACGGGCACGCCTGTTGCACTGGACAAGGCCCTTGCAGCCCGCATGGGTGAGCTGGAGGACGTAAACTTCCGAGGCGGCGTACTCATGCGCCGACCGGCTGTGTTCGACATTCCGGACGCAGCAGACAAGATCACCTGGAACTCGTGGCACATGTCCGGCATCGAGCGCAAGGCTTGCATGGAAGGCTTCGGCTTTTACAGTGCACTGCGTTACTCCGAGATGCCGCGCTGGTACCGCGAGAACGTCCGTCACGTCAATGTAGCCATGATCCAGGTAGCGCCGATGGACGCGCACGGCTGGTTCAGCTTTGGTCCGCAGGCTTCGCACCTCAAGGCGATCTGCGATGTGTCCGACGTCATCATCGTCGAGGTCAATAAGTATATGCCGCGCTGCCTGGGCGGTTTTGAGGACGCCATCCACATTTCGCAGGTGGATATGATCGTCGAGAGCGACACCAAGATGCCGGAAATGGGTGCAGGCGGCGAGCCGACCGAGGTAGACAAGGCCGTCGCAAAGCTGATCGTGGAGGAAATTCCGAACGGCGCCTGCCTGCAGCTGGGCATCGGCGGCATGCCGAACACCGTAGGCTCGATGATCGCAGAGTCCGACCTGAAGGACCTCGGCGTTCACACCGAGATGTACGTTGACGCATTCGTTGATATCTCTCGTGCAGGCAAGATCAACGGCTCGAAGAAGGCCATCGACCGCGGCCGTCAGGTGTTCGCGTTCGGCGCAGGCACCCAGAAGCTGTACGATTTTGTCGATAACAATCCGGAGTGCATGTCCGCACCGGTATCCTACACCAACGATGCCCGCACCATTGCACAGATCGACAATTTCATTTCGATCAACAACATCGTTGACGTGGACCTGTTCGGCCAGATGAACGCCGAAAGTGCCGGTATCAAGCAGATTTCCGGTGCAGGCGGCCAGCTGGACTTCGTTCTGGGCGCTTATCTGTCCAAGGGCGGCAAGAGCTTCATCTGCTGCTCGTCCACCTTCAAGAAGAAGGACGGCACGCTTGAGAGCCGCATTCGTCCGACGCTGGCAAACGGCTCGGTCGTTACCGATGCCCGTCCGTGCGCACACTGGTTCGTCACCGAGTACGGCAAGGTAAACCTCAAGGGCCTGACCGCATGGCAGCGTGCAGAGGCTCTGATTTCGGTTGCTCACCCGGACTTCCGCGAGCAGCTCATCCAGGAAGCAGAGAAGATGCGTATCTGGAAGCGCTCCAACAAACGATAAACTGCTGTCGCGGAACTACAGTTCCGCCGACAAGAGGAACGGACCGTAGGCCGTTCCAAAGTCGTCCGAAAGTTCCCGTTCGGAAACTTTCTCCCTCTATAAGTAAAAAATCCGAGGCGCATGTCCCCGGATTTTTTGCATTTGCAGGGCAAATGCTATTATATGCGCGCTAACGCGCGGAACGATACGGTGTTTGCCTGGGTGCGATTTATAAGAAAACGCTCTGTGAAAACAGAGCGTTTTTTCTTATCTGATTAAAGGGAGATACGCAGGATAAATTGATTATTCTTGACCGAAAAGCTGTACACACCGCCGTACCGCTCGACGATACTGCAGATGCTGTGCACGCCGATGCCGTGTCCGGCGCGGTCAGAGACCGGCACGCCATGGCTGAACTGCACCAGTTGCGTGCAGTCGTTGACGACCTGCAGGAAGAACTTTCCGGCCTTTTCGTACGCCTGCACCTCAATATGTCCGGGAATGCCGTCCGCACGCTCGCTGCATGCGTGAATCGCATTCTCAAGCGCGTTGGAGAGCAGCACACACAGGTCGCTCTCGGCAAGCGGCAGCTGATTCGGCAGCACGGCATGCACCGCAAGCGGGATGTTCTTTGCCTTGGCCCGGTCGGCGAACGACGAGAGAATGAGGTTTGCGGCCTCGTTTTCGCAGTAAACGGTCACGCGGCTGGACTCGATCTCCTCGCTGATGGAGTGGATATACTGCTGCGCCTGCTCATACTGGCCGTTCTCCATGCAGACGGCAATATATTGCAGGTGATGGCGTAAGTCGTGCCGGTAGGCGCGGGTCTTTTGCTGCGAAACGCGCAGCGCTTCAATCTCACGGACGGCCTGATGCACCTGTAAGTCCAGATTGCTTTTCAGCTCCTCGAGGCGCAGACGCGCGTGCTGCTCCTTGGAAATGTGAATGAGGAAGAACAGGTACGCCGCACTGCACACGAACGGCATGAACTCCACGACCACAGGTGAACCCGAGGACAGCAGGTTGGTGTAAACGCGGGTGGCATAGTCAAACGCGTAGTACAGCGCGGGCACAATGCCGAACTGACACTGCACCATCCGCGAATACTGCGATACCGAGCGGATAGCCGGTGCGGCTTTGAGCAGCAGGATGAGCAGCGGCACGGTGACGATCATTTCCACGGCATACTGCATGGTGTCGCCGCCGGAGAAGATGGCCACTACAATGAGCGCCAGCCAGCGCCGCAGCTGACAGCACAGGTACGCCGTCAGCACCGAAATCACCGGCCACAGGCGTTCATGGCTGAGCGCGCACAGCGCGAGCACAAGCGGCAGATGCGTGTGCAGCGGATACAGATAGCGTCCGAAATTCGGGTCCACACCAAGGTAGGCCGTGCCCGCCAGACAGAAAATTAGCACGGTATACAGTACCATGCGCTTTTTCGCCTTGGGCGTCCAGTGGATATTGCAGAACGCCGCAGACAGCACAATGCCGAACAGCGTGACGGCGATAGAGTTGCAAAGGTCAACGGCGAATGCGATCATGTCAGGAACACCTGCTCTTTCCGGAAAGCGTGCTCGAGGTACGCGTCCTTGATGTCGTTGTAGCGTCCGCGTGGAATGGGCAGCTCAGCACGGCTGGCCATGATGAGCGTTTTTGGCGTAATCGTCTGGATGTGCTCTAAATTCACAAGGTAGGAGCGGTGGATGCGCAGGAAATTCTTGTGGTCGGCAAGGCTTTCGCACAGGCTGTCCATGCTGCCGACCGCTTCGAGCACGGTTCCGTCCGTCAAATGCAGCAGCAGAGAACGGCGGATGACCTCGCAGTACTCTAACTTGTCGAGTTCTACGCGGGTGATGCCGGTCTTGCAGCGGAAGATCAGGCTCAGGCTGCTCTCGCGGGCACAGGCGGCAATGACCGAATCCATCAGCCGGAAAAAGCTCTCCGGCCAGATGGGTTTCAGCTGATAAAAGTACGCGCCCACCGTGTACGACTGCACGGCAAACTCCGCAGACGAGGTGAGAAAGATGATCTTGACGTTTGAATCGTACTGACGGATCTCACGGGCGGCATCAATGCCGTTTTCGCCGGGCATGATGACGTCGAGCAGCAGAATGTCAAAACGTGCACCCTTTTCAATGGCTGCCATCAGTTCAAACGGACTCTGGAAGGCGGTCGGCGAAATATCAGCGTTGCGTTCCGTACGGTAGCTGCCGAGCAGTTCGTGCAGCTCGTCGAGCACGTTGGGATCGTCGTCGCAAAAGCCGATCTGGATCATGGTTCTCATCTCCTTTCTTTATAAGGTAAGAAATTGGTTATTTGTAGTCCCGGCGGGTCTTGTCGGGTGCCCAGCCGTCAAGCGGGTAGCGCTGCATGGCGCCGAAGATGCGCTCGCGCACACCGGGCATAGTCTTTTCGAGGTTTTTGAGCAGGTCCTTGATCTCCTGCCGCTTGGTGTTGCCGTCCGCCGGACACGGATTGTGCACGATCGGCAGTTCATGCCGCTTGGCAAACGACCGCACGAAATACTCGGGCGTGTACAGCAGCGGTCGGATGAGCGTAATGTCGGCACGGTCGAGGTACGTCACGGGGGAGAAGCACGAAATACGGCCCTCATAGAATAAGGACAGCATGTAGGTCTCGACCACATCGTCGAAGTGGTGGCCGAGCGCAACCTTGTTGCAGCCTGCCTTGTGGGCGGCATCGTGCAGCGCACCGCGGCGCAGCTTGGCACAGAGCGAGCACGGGTTTTCCTCGTGGCGGATATCGAACACGATGGGACCGATCTGGGTGGGCACGCGGATGTACTCAACACCTAATTTGTCGCACAGCGCCTGTACCGGGGAGAAGTCCATCTCATCATAGCCCATCTCGAGCGTAATGGCCACAACCGTAAAATGGTGCGGATAAAAGCGGCTCAGCTGACTGAGCGCCACGAGCAGCGCAAGAGAATCCTTGCCGCCGGACACGCCGACCGCGATCTTGTCGCCCTCGTCTATCATATGGTAATGGTCCACCGCACGGCGGACGTAGGAAAGCATTTTCTGCATAACAGTCTCCTTTTTGAATTGCACACATAAAAATTTATCAGAAAACGTCAAAAATCGCAAATGCAAAAAGTGAAATGCAAAGTGAGTATTCGAGAGCATGCGAGAGATTGAACGAGAAAACAAGAGAACATATTGGATTGCAGATATTTTTTCAAAATTTCGCTTGACTTGCGGAAAATGATGTGTTTTAATAGATATGCTCGTTTGAAGCGATCAATCAGTTGTCAAAGTATTTTTGATATATATAAACGGAGGAAAAAACCATGTCTACTTTTATGGCTAAGGCAGAAAATGTCGAGCGTAAGTGGTATGTACTGGACGCAGCTGGCAAGCCGCTGGGCCGTACTGCTGCAACCGCTGCAATGCTGCTTCGCGGCAAGCACAAGACCACGTTCACTCCCCATGTTGACTGCGGCGATTTCGTAATCATCGTCAACGCTGACAAGGCGGTTCTGACTGGCAAGAAGCTCACCCAGAAGTACTATCGTCATCACACCGGCTGGGTCGGCGGTCTGAAGGAAGTTCAGTACAAGACCCTGATGGCTGAGAAGCCGGAGTTCGCTATGCAGCTCGCAGTTAAGGGTATGCTGCCGAAGAATTCCATCGGCCGTCAGTCCGCAACCCGTCTGAAGGTATTTGCTGGCGAGAACCACAATCATCAGGCTCAGAAGCCCGAGAACTGGGAAAAGTAAGGGAGGATTAACTGATGTATACACCTAAGAAGGCATATTTCTATGGCACCGGCAGAAGAAAGTCCTCTGTTGCCCGCGTTCGTCTTTTCCCGGGCGGCACCGGTGAGATCAAGATCAACAACCGCACCATCGACAACTACTTCGGTCTCGAGACCCTGAAGATGGTTTGCCGTCAGCCGTTCGAAGTAACCGGCACCGAGGGCAAGTTCGACGTAGAGTGCACCGTATCCGGCGGCGGCTTCACCGGCCAGGCTGGCGCAATCCGTCACGGCATCGCTCGTGCTCTGCTGCAGGCTGATTCCGACCAGTACCGCGCAGCTCTGAAGGCTGCTGGCTTCCTGACCCGCGATCCGCGTATGAAGGAACGTAAGAAGTACGGTCTGAAGGCTGCACGTCGTGCACCGCAGTTCTCCAAGCGCTAAAACAGCAAAATACCACCGAACAGTAGTTTCGGTGGTATTTTTTTATGCACTTAGGTTTTCTTGACGACAATCTGACGACACGGGGTACAATTACGACGAGGTTTCCTCACGGTCGCCGCTGTCCTTCTTCTCGGGGAATACGGCCGCACGGAGTTCGTCCAGTTCGTTGTGCACATAGGTGTCGGCAGTGACGTTGATGTCTTTGTGGCCGAGGATCTTCTGGATCGTGTAGATGTCTACACCGTGTCGGCGCAGGCTGGTGCCGTAGGTGTGGCGCATCTCGTGCGAGGTCAGCGGCGGGATCTCCGGGTGGCGCTCATGTACGCCGCGCATGAACTTCTTGAGCCGCTGCGAGAAGTGGTCGGTATCCTGCAGGCCGCCGGTCTGCGAGGGGAACAGGTACAGGCCGTCATGCGGCAGGGATTGCACCAAGGCGATACACTCGTCCGAGATCGGAATGGTGCGGAAACTGTTCTTCTTCGGCGCAGCCAGCTTGAGCACGCCGACCTCGGAAACCACAGTGCGCTGAATGTGCAGTGAGCCGTTGCCCGGTTCGAGCACGAAATCCGTCCACATGGTGCCCAGCAGCTCACCGCGGCGCATACCGGTATCGAGCAGCAGGGCCGCGGCAGGAAACTCCTCAAGTGCTTCCTCGCGTACGATGGCGATCTGCTTTTCGGTCAGCACACGCTTGACGCGCTTGCGGGCGGAACTGCTGAACTGCACACGCTTGGCAGGGTTCTTGTAGCACAGGTCGTTCTCGATGGCTGTTTCAAAGATGTCCACCAGGCACAGCCGGATCTTCTTGAGGTGCGACGACGACAGGCCCTTGTGCATGGCGGCAAAGGTCTGCACATCGACCGGCCGCACGTCGGTCAGGTCAACGCTGCCGAAATAAGGCTCCAGATACAGCCGCACGATCTCCTCGTAGGTCTGGTAAGTGTTGTAGCGGACGAACGGCTGCTTGTAGGTCTTGAGCCACCGCTGCGCCCACTGGGAGAAGTTGTAGTTCTTCCGGACGAACGCTTCGCCGGTCCGCGCGGACACCTCGGAGGCCACACGGTATTCCTCGGCTTTCTTCTTCGCATCGGCAAGGCTCACGGTGCTGTAAAAGGACTTGCGCAGCAGCTTGCCGTGAATGTCGCGGCCGATCGTGATCTTGTACTCGTACCGGTTGTCTTTGCGTGTAGGTTTTTTTCTTGGCATAAAAATAACCCCTTTCTTACCGTAAAAAAGTATGGTAAAATAGGGGTACTGATGTAACGGCTCAATGTTTATCAGTACCCCGTCCCGCTCTGGTGTTCCAGCACCGGAGCGGGATTTTTTTATGCGTTTAACCGGGTCGATTTCGACCCCTTTACTTTTTCTCGAGTTTTATGGTCGTAGTGACGCCCATAGCGGACACGCTGTAACTGAGCTGTCCGTCCTCGTAGGTGAACGTCTTTGTTTCGTCCGGAGAAGCAAGGAGCGCGTTTGCGGTCTGCTCGGTGTCGTTGGCAGAATCCCAGCTGTACGGCTCATCTGCTGTGGTCGGGGCCTCAAAGCTGCCCGCCCAGTACAGAGCAGTGGTGTCCGGCATGACCCAGTTGACCGTGATCGTGTCGGCTGTGATGGTGGCCGTCTGGTAGCTGTCCTCGGTGTCGTTGTTCACCTGCACCCATTCACCGGTCAGATCAGGCGGCTGCGGTGCTTCCTGCTGGGTGGACGTATCGGTGTCGGCGCTGCTCGATGCGCTTCCGCCGCAGGCCGTGAGCGGCAGTGTCAGCATGAAGCACGCAAACACTAACGCTAACATTCTCTTTTTCATATTCGTACTCCTTAAATTTGATCTACGGTGCGAATGACTTTGATTACACGGCCGACAACGCGGCATTGCTCTAAATCAGGGCCTTCGATCCGTTTCGGTTTGAACTCGGGATTGATCGGGACCAGCTCGAGCCAGTCCTCGCCGGGCTTGTAGTTGATCCGTTTTACTGTGGCCTCGCCGTCGCCCAGCAGCATTATGCCGATCCGGCCGGGCACTTCCATATCACTGCATCGCAGGCAGAGTATGTCGTCGCCGTCCTGAAATTGTGGGTACATACTGTCGCCGCTGATGGTCGCCAAGAAGAAATCTTCCGGTCGTCGGCGGCCGATCCATTCAGCAGGAATGGTTCGCAGTTCGTAGGCATCATCGGGTGTCGCGTCAAAGTGTGCGGCCACCGGGCCTGCGTAGTGAACCGTAACGAGCGAGTAGTCGTTTGATTCGTCTTCCGGTCCGCGTGCATTGACCTCACGCAGTATGCGGGCATTATCCAGATGAAAGAACGGCTCCGATACATTGCCGAGCAGGTAGTCACTGCTGACATCAAACAGTCTTGCGAAATTAGAAACCACGGTGATGATCGGTTCCTGCAGACCGTTTTCATATCTGCTGATCGTGCTCTTGTTCAAGCGGCCGCCAAAACGATCGTTGTACGTTTTAGCAAGGCTATCAAGGGAATATCCGTTTTCTGTGCGCAAATTTTTTAATATCTTACCAAAGTCAGCCATATAGCTTCCTCCTTTTGAATTTATCGTATCACATACAATTAAGAAAATCAATATAGAAATTTGCGTTTCCGATAACAAAATTAAAAATAGTTGTTGACAACGCAACGGTACGGTGGTATAGTCTTGTTATCGAAAACGCAACGAAAGGAGGAGAAGCCGATGGTCGAGAAGAAGAAACTCATTCACGAACCGTATAACAAGCTCAAAGGCTTTATGCGGGAAAATGGTATCATTTATTCGCATATTGCCGAACTGCTCGGTGTCACTCCGACGACTGTTTCACAGAAGGTAAACGGTCAGTCGGATTTCACTGTGAGCGAAGCAGAGCTGATTATGCGGGAATACCATACGGACATCAAAATTTTTTTACCCTGAATGTTGCGTATACGATAACAAAAGGGAGGTGAACATCTATGGCAGTCCCCACTACCATCACCACAAAGCTGGCCGAGCTCGAACAGCTTTGCGAGAAGTACCCCAGCAAAATCCCCATCGAGGAGTGCGCAGCGTTCCTCGGCATGGCAGGTGAAAGCCTGAGAGCGTGTGTGGAGCACGGCTCCTGTCCGTTCGGACTGGGCTGGCTCAAGAAAAACGCCCACAACCGAGCGTTCTACATTCCCACGCTGACGTTTTACCTTTGGGTAACGCAGTCGGCAGGGTTCAAGAACAACAATATTTAGAAAGAAGGAAACCCAATGTCAACCAACACATCATTCGCAGCCGATCTGGCCGCAGTCGCGTCCGAGTTCGGAGTAGACCCCAACGAGAAGCAGTGCCGCGGCATTAAATCGAGCAAGCGCCCGTACTTCCGCTGGACGGACGAGCAGCTTGAGCAGCTGACGACGCTGCGCAGCGAGGGCAAGTCCGCGGCCGAGATCGCAGAAACGCTGGGCGTGAGCCGCGACAAGGTCATCTCCAAGCTGGCCGCCATGGCAGCACGGCAGCGTGACAACACCGAGCCGAAGCCGGTACCGGAGCCGGTCGAGCAGGCCGAACCGGAGAAGGCGAGCGAAGCCGAGCCGTCCGCCGAGGCCGAACCGGAGCCGGTCGAGCAGGTCGCGCCGGTCGATATTGACCGCATGATCTTCACGGCGTTCGACAACGTAGTCGGCAAAGTGGACGATTTCGTCACGATGTCTGGCTGCTGGCGCAAGGTTTTGACCTCTATCGAACAGCAGGTACGCGAGATGCAGTCCATCGTGGAGCAGCACCCGAACACCGAAGATCCGGTCTGCCAGATCGCGGCTATCATCGCCTACGACGAGGTTCGGGCGTGAAAAAAGCCGCTGCGGAGCGGGAACTCCAGTCAGCGGCAGAGAAATGTATTCAACCACATAATAGCATGAACAGGAGAGATTTTCAATGGTAAAGATTATCAGCAACGTAAAGGACGGTTACTCCGAGGCAAGCGTAGAGATGGCGGGCAACATGGCAACGATCGCATCCGAACTGGCAAACGCGATCGGCGGTGTTTATATGCAGATTGGTGCACAGGATAAGAAAGCCGCACACGCTTTCCGCCGCCTGTTCACCAAGCTGGTGACGAGCGAGGATTCGCCGATGTGGCTTGAGGGCAGCTGCGAGGGTGTTATGGTCAATGCAGCCATCGTCCGTGAGGGCAAGCTGACCAGTGAGGACATTGCCGACGTAATCCGCCGCGGTGCTTCCAAGGACGTTATCAAGTCGCTTTTGGAGGAGATGTAACCATGACCGACCCCATCAAGATCACGGCTCTGGAAGCCGAGAACGTCAAGCGCGTGCGTGCGGTGCAGCTTCACCCGAGCGAAAACGGTCTGACTATCATCGGCGGCAACAACAATCAGGGCAAGACTTCGCTGCTGGACACGATCGCGTGGGCGCTCGGCGGTGATCGGTTCCGTCCGTCCAAGGCCACCCGTGAGGGCAGCACCATTCCGCCGCACATCAAGGTCACGCTGTCCAACGGGCTTGTGGTGGAGCGCCGCGGCAAGAACAGCGACCTCAAGGTCACCGACCCGTCGGGCAGCAAGGCCGGACAGCAATTACTCAATGCCTTTATCGAGCAACTTGCACTCGACCTGCCGCGCTTTATGCAGATGAGCGACCGTGAAAAAGCGGACACGCTGCTCCGCATCATCGGCGTGGGCGAACAGCTTGCCGCACTCGAGCGCAAAGAGCAGGAGCAGTACAACGAGCGTTTAGCCATCGGCCGCGTTGCCGACCAGAAAGCAAAGTACGCGAAAGAGCAGCCGTACTGGCCGGATGCTCCGGACGAACTCATCTCGGCAGGCGACCTTATCCGGCAGCAGCAGGCAATCCTTGCCCGCAACGGCGAGAACCAGAGCAAGCGGGCGATGGCAAACCTGCTCGAGCAGCAGGTGAGCACCTTGACCGCTCGTGTAGACGAGCTGCACCGTCAGCTTGCGACCGCAGAGCAGGAACTCACCGCCAAGACGGCTGACCTTGCAACCGCACGCAAGACCGCCGAGCAGCTTGTGGACGAGAGCACCGAGGAGCTGGAGCGCAGCATCGCCGACATCGAAACCATCAACGCCAAGGTGCGCGACAACCTCAACCGCGAAAAGGCCGAGGAGGACGCGCGTGCCTATCAGCAGCAGTACGACAGCCTGACCGCCGAGATTGAGCAGCTCCGCGAGGACAAACGTGCGCTGCTGGACGGTGCCAAGCTGCCGATGGAGGGTCTTAGCGTTGCGGACGGTGCACTGACCTATCACGGCCAGAAATGGGACAATATGTCCGGCAGTGAGCAGCTTCGGGTGGCGACCGCCATTGTGCGCTGCCTGAAACCGCAGTGCGGCTTTGTCCTGCTGGACAAGCTGGAGCAGATGGACCTCGGCACGCTGCACGAGTTCGGCTTGTGGCTGGAGAGCGAGGGCTTACAGGCCATCGCGACCCGCGTATCGACCGGCGACGAGTGCTCCATCATCATCGAGGACGGCTATGTGCAGGGCGAAGAACAGCCTTTGCCGGACGAGCCCAAAAACACATGGAAAGCAGGTGCATTTTAATGCAGATCATCCGCGGAAAACAGAAAACCGCCCTCAAAGTCGTGGTTTACGGTCCGGAGGGCATCGGCAAATCGACGTTCGCCGCACAGTTCCCGAATCCGCTGTTCATCGACACCGAGGGCGGCACCAAGCACATGGACGTCGCCCGCACGCCCAAGCCGACAAGCTGGGTGATGCTGCTCGGTCTGGTCAAGGAGTGCATCGCCGACCCGAGTTTGTGCGGTACGCTCATCATCGACACGATGGACTGGGCGGAGCTGCTGTGCAGCCGCTACGTCTGCGACAAGGCCCAGAAGAAGAGCATCGAGGAGTTCGGCTACGGCAAGGGCTACACCTATCTGATGGAGGAGTTCGGCAGCCTGCTGAATACGCTGAATGAACTGGTCGAACGCGGCGTAAACGTGGTCGTTACCGCGCACGCCAAGATGCGCAAGTTCGAGCAGCCGGACGAACTCGGTGCCTACGACCGGTGGGAGATGAAGCTGTCCGCCAAGACCGCGCCGCTCGTCAAGGAGTGGGCGGACATGGTGCTGTTCGCCAACTACAAGACGTTCGCCGTCAAGACCGAGAACGGCAAGACCAAGGGACAGGGCGGTGAGCGCCGTATGTACACCACCCATCACCCGTGCTGGGACGCGAAGAATCGGTTCGGTCTGCCCGGTGAAATGCCGTTCGACTATGCCGGAATCGCGCCGATCATCGGGGACGAAAAAAATATTCGGTCAATTAATGAACCGAATGAACCGTTTGTGGTCAATTCTTCGGGCAATTCCGAGGTAGGGTGTAAGGACGTTTCCGATGCACCCGCACAGGCGGCAGCCGAAGAACCGGCAGAACCGGACGGCACCGTGCCGGACATTCCGGCAGGTATCCCGCAGGCGCTGCGCGACCTGATGCAGGCGAACAACGTCACCGCGACCGACATTCAGACCGCCGTTTCCGCCAAGGGCTATTTCCCGCTCGGCATGGCAATCACCGACTATCCGGCGGATTTCGTGAACGGCTGTCTGATCGGTGCGTGGGATCAGCTCTATCAGGTCATTCTGAAAGAGCGCAAGGACATTCCGTTTTAACTAAGGAGGACAAGCAACTATGAACGACAACATTCTGGATCAGGAGCTCGGCTGGGAAGACGAGATCGAAAACGAGGGCAGTCCGCGCCGTGTGCTTGAGCCGGGCGAGTACCCGTTTACCGTCATGGGCTTCGAGCGGGCGCGCTATGCCGGCAGCGAGAAGGTAGCGCCGTGCAATCAGGCGATCCTGCACCTGCGTGTAGACGCACCGGACGGCGAGAGCGAGATGAACGTCAACCTGTTCCTTCTCAAGCGTTTTGAGTGGAAGCTGTGCCAGTTCTTCACGTCCATCGGTCTGCGTCAGCACGGCGAAAAGCTGCGCATGAACTGGGCGGCTGTCACCGGCAAGACCGGCCGCTGCCGCATCACCAAGCGTACTTACAAGGACAAGACCGGCGCAGACCGCGAAACCAACGATCTGGACGAGTTCCTCGATCCGCTGGGCGCACCGTCCATGCAGCGGGCGGGCGGCTTTACGCCGGGAGCATTTTAATCATGGAACTGCGACCGTATCAGCAGGCGGCGCGAGAAGCGGTCGAAAAACGCTGGGAGCAGGGTGACGACAGCACCCTGCTTTCTATTCCCACCGGCTGCGGCAAGACTGTCATTTTTGCGAAAATTGCCGAGGACAGGGTTCGCGCGGGCGACCGCGTGCTCATTCTGGCGCACCGCGGCGAGCTGCTCGATCAGGCCGCCGACAAGCTGCACAAGGCGACCGGACTGTCCTGCGCGACCGAGAAAGCCGAACAAAGCTGTTTAGGGAGCTGGCTGCGTGTGGCGGTCGGCTCGGTGCAGACGCTCATGCGTCCCAAGCGCTTAGCGGCGTTCCCGCGGGATTACTTCGGCACTATCATCATCGACGAAGCGCATCACGCGGTATCGGACAGCTACGGACGCATTCTGAACCACTTTGACAGCGCAAAGGTGCTCGGCGTGACCGCAACGCCTGACCGCGGTGATATGCGAAACCTCGGCAGCGTGTTTCAGTCGTTGGCGTATGAGTATTCGCTCACCAAGGCCATCCGCGAGGGCTATCTCGTGCCGATCAAGGCGCTGACCGTGCCGCTCAAGATGGATCTCTCCGGTGTCGGCGTGCAGTCCGGCGACTTTAAGCCGGGCGACCTCGACAGTGCGCTCGACCCGTACCTCTATCAAATCGCGGACGAGATGGCAAAGACCTGTGCCGACCGCAAGACCGTTGTGTTCCTGCCGTTGGTAAAGACCAGCCAGAAATTCCGCGACATTCTGTGCTCGCGCGGCTTTCGTGCGGCAGAAGTGAACGGCGAATCGCCCGACCGAGCCGAAATCCTTGCGGCGTTCGACCGCGGCGAGTACAACGTGCTGTGCAACAGTATGCTGCTCACCGTACGTCCAACAGCAGTACGGTGCTGACGCGACTTACACCGAGTACTGACCCTTATGGACTGGTTACTAAGAGCGTGACGACTGAGCCGGTTCCGGCGGTTGGCACTGGCGGTGGAAGCTCACCGTTCGATAGCTTCATGCCATGGAGCGGCATGAAGGAATGCAACCTTAATACGTCCGGTGCAGTGACGGCTTGGAAGGGCGACAGCAGTTTTTCACGCTCAGGCAACTATACTATGGTGTTTATCCCGGAGTTTTACGTTGCCGCAAAACGAAACGGAACCAAACAATATTTTTATGTTTCAGACAAACCGAAAACTGGCATGACGAAACATCCGGGCAGCGGCAAGTATATCGGCAAATATCACACGAGTAACGGCCCATATGTAAAAACTGGTGTCGCTCCGGTCAATGGCATTACACGTGCGACAGCGCGTAGCACAGCAAAGAACGTTGGAAACAAATTCCGTTTATACGATTTTGCCACATACTGCGCGATTATCTTTCTGTATATCGTGGAATTTGCAGACTGGAATTCTCAAGAGAAAATAGGATATGGACGAGTCAGTAACAATGCGGCTGCTTCCAGCGGTAATAGTGACTCTATGACATATCACACGGGTACAGCTGGATCAAACAAAAGCGATCAGAACTATGCCGTCCAATACCGCTGGATTGAAAACCTCTGGGGCAACGTGTGGCAGTTTGTCGACGGCTTTAACGCAAACGGCACGACCGCGTATTACTGCACCGACTCGAGCAAGTACGCCGACGACACCTCGACCGGCTACACCCAGATCGGCACACTGCCCGCATCTGGCTGGATCAAGGGCCTGACTGTCACCGATGATGGCTTGCTCATCCCCAAAACGTCCGGCGGCTCGGAGACAACATACATCCCGGACTACGTGGGCTCCTCGTCCGGCTGGCGCGTTTTGTGTGTCGGCGGCTACTGGGGCAGCGGCACCTATGCGGGCCTGTTGTACTTCGATGTGGACGGCACCTCGTCGTACTCGAACGCCAGCGTCTCCGCGCGTCTCCTGTGCGACGCATAGTCGCACATCCCCTTCGGGGGACTGGG
>CAVLCS010000012.1:0-36024 GCA_963661675.1 Bulleidia sp. | reverse complement strand
CAGCCGGAAACCCTACATCAGAAATCCTTCATCCCACAACTTTTGTGATTGACCCGAAATTTTTCGAGTCAAGAGGAAAAGTTTAGAGAATGCTCCAAGAAAAATAGCGTATTTCTTACAAATGTGCCAAAAAGAATTTAGCGCCTTGACAGGGCGGTGTTTCGGCGGTAGAATATATAAGCAAGATAACGTTAGGCACAAGATATTGTGCGAACACGAATTGAACACTACATAATTTAGTAAATAATCAAGAAATCGCCGCAAGGCGGTTTCTTGTATGAGAGAGGGATTTTTCTTTATGATTCAGCAGATCGTCAAGCGGGACGGCCGTACGGCTCCCTTTGAGATCGACAAGATCACAAACGCAATTTTCGGTGCCGCGCAGGCATCCGGCGGCCAGGACCACGATATGGCGCAGGAGCTGGCAGAGCAGGTCGAAAAAACGCTGGAGGAGACTGTTGGAACCGATACGCCTACGGTAGAGCAGGTGCAGGACACGGTAGAGAAGGTGCTGATCGAAAGCGGACATGCCCGCACGGCCAAGAAGTACATCCTGTACCGCAACGAGCGCACGCGCGTGCGTGAGATGAACACCAAGCTGATGAAGGTGTACGAGGACCTGACGTTCAAGTCCTCGCTCGAGAACGACGTCAAGCGCGAGAACGCCAACATCGACGGCGATACCGCCATGGGCACCATGCTCAAGTACGGCTCCGAGGGCGCCAAGCAGTTCTACGAGATGTTCATCCTCGATCCGGCGCATGCCAAGGCCCACCGTGAGGGCGATATCCACATCCACGATCTGGATTTTCTGACGCTGACGACTACCTGCTGTCAGATCGACCTGCTGAAACTGTTCCGCGACGGCTTTTCCACCGGTCACGGCTTCCTTCGTGAGCCGAACGACATCCGTTCGTACTCCGCACTGGCGTGCATTGCCATCCAGTCCAACCAGAACGACCAGCACGGCGGTCAGAGCGTGCCGAACTTCGATTACTCGATGGCTCCCGGTGTACGCAAGACCTTCCGCAAGCGGTTCCGCGACAATCTCGCCAAGGCCCTCGAGGTGTTCGGCGAGGACGACAACAACGAGGTCGATGCGCGTGCGCTAACCGAGCGTGTCGAGCAGGAGACCGGCAAGTGGGCGTGTCTGGCAGGCGACAACGGCTACGATGAAGCGATGGCCAAGGCACTCGGTGAGACGCTCGACGAAAAGACGGTCGCAAAGTGCATCCGCTTTGCACGCAAGTACGCCGACAAGGAGACCCGCAAGGGCACCTATCAGGCGATGGAAGCGCTCGTGCACAACCTGAACACCATGCACTCGCGTGCAGGCGCACAGATCCCGTTCTCGTCGCTCAACTACGGCACGGATACCTCTTTGGAGGGCCGTCTGGTCATGGAGCAGCTGCTGCTCGCGACCGAGGCCGGTCTGGGCAACGGCGAGACCCCGATTTTCCCGATTCACATTTTCAAGGTCAAGGAAGGCGTCAACTACAACGAGGGCGACCCGAACTACGACCTGTTCAAGCTGGCGTGCCGCGTTTCCGCAAAGCGCATGTTCCCGAACTTCTCGTTCCTGGATGCGCCGTTCAACCTGCAGTATTACAAGCCGGGTCACCCGGAGACCGAGGTCGGCTACATGGGCTGCCGTACGCGCGTCATGTCCAATGTATGCGATCCGAGCCGTGAGATCACCTACGGCCGCGGCAACCTGTCGTTCACGTCGGTCAACCTGCCGCGCATCGCGATCCGCAGCCACGGCGATCTGGACTGGTTCTTCGAGGACCTCGACCGCAAGATCGACCTGGTTATCGACCAGCTGCTCGACCGTTTTCGCATCCAGTGCGGCAAGCGCGTGCGCAACTATCCGTTCCTTATGGGTGAAGGCGTATGGCTGGATTCCGAAAAGCTCGGTCCGGACGATGAGGTCGGCGAGGTACTCAAGCACGGCACCCTGACGCTCGGCTTTATCGGTCTGGCGGAGTGCCTGAAGGCGCTTATCGGCGTGCACCACGGCGAGAGCGAGGAAGCACAGAACCTCGGTCTCGAGATCGTCGGTCATATGCGTCAGCGTATGGATGAGGCGACCGAAAAGTATCACCTGAATTTCTCGCTGATCGCGACTCCGGCAGAGGGTCTGTCCGGCCGATTCGTCAAGATCGACCGCGAGAAATACGGCGTCATTCCGGGCGTTACCGACCGCGATTACTACACCAACTCCTTCCATGTGCCGGTTTACTATCCGATTTCGGCATTTGAGAAGATCAGCCGAGAGGCTCCGTACCACGAGCTGACCAACGGCGGCCATATCAGCTACATCGAGCTGGACGGCGACCCGACCCAGAACCTGGAAGCATTCGAGGCTGTCGTTCGGGCGATGAAGGAGGCCGGCATCGGCTACGGTGCCATCAACCACCCGATCGACCGCGATCCGGTCTGCGGCTACACCGGCATCATCGGCGAGGTATGTCCGCGATGCGGCCGTCGAGAAGGCGAAGGCGTTCCGCTGTCCAAGCTGCAAAAGCTGGGACTGTATAAAAATTACAACAGCACCACGATCGGTTATCACGGCGACCCCGCCGAAGAAGCTGACCGTCAGCCGAATACATTGAAAATCGTCAAAAAGTGACAGGAAAGGGAGCATTCTATCATGGAAACTAAGAATATTGCTGCACAGGAGCCGATGATCGGTGAAGGCGTAGGCTTTGAGCGTATCCGCCGCATTACGGGCTATCTGGTTGGCACGCTCGACCGTTTCAACAACGGCAAGCGCGCTGAGGAGCACGATCGCGTAAAGCACAGTGTTCCGAGCTGCTGCTCCATGCGTGAGGAGCATACCGCCTGATGGAAGGCACGATTCGAATTGCAGGTACAGTCGGGGAGTCCATTGTGGACGGCCCCGGCTTCCGCTATACGCTGTTTGTGCAGGGCTGCCCGCACGGCTGTCCAGGCTGTCACAACCCGCAGACGCACGACTTTGACGGCGGTCAGGACATGGAGCTGGACACGCTGCTGAAGGACATGTGCCGCAATCCCTTCATCAAGGGTGTGACGTTCTCGGGCGGTGAGCCGTTCTGCAAGGCGGAGCCGCTGTATTACCTTGCGGTGGAACTGAAGAAGAAGGGCAAGCACCTGATGGCGTACTCGGGGTACACGTTTGAGCAGCTGCTGGCGCTGAGTGATCCGTTTGTGAAAAAGCTGCTCGGGCAGCTGGATCTGCTGGTAGACGGGCAGTTTATCATGGCGGAGAAGAACATCGAGTTACGGTTTCGCGGCAGTGCGAACCAGCGAGTGCTGGATGTGCCGAAGTCGCTGGAGGCGAACGAGGCCGTTTGGGCAGAGCAGTACCGTTGATTGTCGTTTGTAAACGGAGAAACGTGCCGTACCCACGGCAGGTGGGATTGCGGCGGTTGCGCCGCGGCAACAAGAGGGTAGACACCTACGGTTTCTACCCTCTTGACTCCCGTTTCCCTTTGAGATAGCACGGCGAAATTTGCAGAACTGAGACTATAAAGGAACGGGCATACTGCTCGTCTTCCGTAGGGGCGGACCAATGTGTCCGCCCATTTCTATACCTTCACCGCTCAAGCTGTATTCTTACTGCTACACATACCGGCTACTCTCCGCAGGCGCAACATACCCGTGTTGCGCGACTTGTTTGCGCGTTGCTATGGACGGTACCTGCGGGTAAATCTCTTAAGTGGAATCTATCGTGTAGGGCGGGATGACCTCATCCCGCCGTATCTAAATGGTTGCGCATCGTTACAAACGGCGGGGTGGGGTCACCCCGCCCTACAATAACGTGTTATGGATATGAAACTTGCGAACTTACTTCGCAAATAGCATCAACTTGCAACATCTATCGTAGGGGCGGACCAATGTGTCCGCCCTTCTAAAAATCTGCACTATTGCGAAACAACGCGCACCATATATAGTGACAATAACGGCAATAAAAGAGCACCGAAACTCAAGTTTCGGTGCTCTTTGTATCCTCAGACTGCTCATTTTCCGCCTTTTTGGCAGCATACGGATTTTTAACGACACACCGCACACACGGTGCCGTCTTGCCGAAGGCGGTATAGCTGACCTTTTCCGTCGGCTGCATATGGCAGGCGACCGCGGTATGCAGCCCGGCGAGATCATCTTTCTGCACGAAAGCGCTGACCTCGTCAGCGTGCATGGACTCGAACGCGTACAGCAGGCATGCGGCGATACACTCACGGCCGACGCCGATGCCGCGCAGCTCATGCCGCACGATACAGTTTGCGGTCAGGACGCGCTCGTCGCCGACCTGCTCGTAGGTCAGGCCGCACAGAGCCGCGGGTGCGCCGGTCGGCTTATCGAGTGCGAGCAGCCAGCCGCAGCCCTCTGTCTGATAGCGGCGCAGCGTATCCACCAGCCAGTCCAGCGTCTGCTCGTAGGAGAGTGCGCCGCCGAGCGTCTGCATGGTCTCCTCACTGCGCAGGAGCGGTGTCAGCAGGTCGAGATCGTCCGCGCTCAGCTCGCGGTAATCCATGCGGCTGGAGCGTAATTCATAAAATTGCATAGGTTCAAATTTCCCCCAACAAAACGGTGCGGCCCGAAAGCCGCACCGCAATAGGTGTTCTTATCTATTTCGATACCAGAGTACCAGTTTGCGCACCGAAAAGCCGAGCACAACGCCGATTACCGACGGAACCAGTCCGTAGAACAGGCTCTGCACGCCTGCCGCGCCGAAGGTGGCAAACGGCAGAACGATCGCCCACAGGCCGACGAACAACGGCATCAGGCCGTACCGAGGCAAGGCACGGTATGCCGCTCGAAACGTACACAGCAGTGCCGAAAACGGCAAAATCAGCCAGAAACCCATTTCGTTGCCATACAGCAGGCCGGGGATCAGCCCGACCGCCGTCACAACGCCATAGCAAAGGGCAAAACTCCAGTAGGGAGAAAAACGCCGGATACCATCAAATGTCATACGGTTCACCCTCCTTTGCAGGGACGGTCGGTGTGAAATTGTACTGCAGATACCGATAATTCAGCGGTATATTGCTTACTTGGTGCCGAAGATACGGTCGCCGGCGTCGCCCAGACCCGGAACGATATAGCCGTGGTCGTTCAGCTTTTCGTCGATGCCTGCAACGAAGATCTCAACGTCCGGATGTGCCTTCTGAACAGCGGCAACGCCTTCCGGTGCACCGATGAGGTTCATCAGCTTGATGTGCTTTACGCCGCGGCGCTTGAGGCCGTCGATGGCAGCGATTGCGGAACCGCCGGTAGCCAGCATCGGGTCGAGCAGCAGTACGTCACGATCCTCGATGTCGTTCGGCAGCTTGCAGTAGTACTCGATCGGCTGCAGGGTCTCCGGGTTGCGGTACAGACCGATGTGGCCGACCTTAGCTGCCGGGATCATCTCCAGAATGCCCTCAACCATGCCCAGACCTGCACGCAGGATCGGCACGAGAGCGATCTTCTTGCCGGAAATAACGTGAACACGCGCCTCAGCTACCGGGGTCTCGATGGTGATCTCCTTGAGCGGCAGATCGCGGGTAGCCTCGTAGCACATCAGCATTGCGATCTCGGAAGCAGCCTCGCGGAACTCCTTAACGCCGGTGGTCTTGTCGCGCATCAGCGCCAGCTTGTGCTTGATAAGCGGGTGGTCCATTTCATGTACGGTTGCCATAATAAAAATCTCCTTTATCCTAAAACTTTTTTGATTCTGGCAATATCGCATAATTGAACAAGAGCGATTTGCGAGTGAATTTTGCGGACTGAATAGGCGCGGTTTTGCGGTAATACTTTGTGTATTACCGTGAAATCGGAACGAAGTCAGAGCGCAAAATTCCCGCAAAGCGCCGCAGCTTTAATTGTGCGATGTTGCCTGTGTTACTTGGATTGTGCCAGACGCGCCATACGTTCGCGCTCTGCCTGCGGTCGGCGCAGATAGAAGGCGTCCAGCTCCTGCGGAGAGCAGGTTTTGCCCTCGCGGAGCAGAGGAAGTGCGGCGGCGGCAACACCAAATCCGGTCGCAAACCGCAGCTCGATCGGTGCGAGCTGCAGACCGGTGCAGCGTTCTTTGATAGTATTATAACACAGATCCGCGCCATCTCCAACCAGAAAATACGGTGCTTCTCCGATTTCTTCGCCAAGCTCGGTCAGCTTGATGGCCCGGTCGTCGCACAGGCGGCGTACCTTGCCGTCCTCGACGGTGAAAAGTGCGTTGTAGACCTGACCCGCACGGGCGTCCATCACGCAGCACAGGTCGCCGCCGAGCGCACGCGCACCCCAGGCCATGGCTTCGAGCGTGGAGACGCCGATGCACGGTTTGTCCGCACCAAGGGCCAGACCCTTTACGGTCGCTACGCCGATGCGCACACCGGTAAACGAACCGGGACCGTGCGCGACCGCGATTGCATCAATGTCGGCGAGCGATACACCGCAGTTCGCGAGTAGATTTTCCGCCATCGGCAGCAGCGTGCGCGAGTGCGTCAGGCCGCAGTTCTGGAAGGACTGAGCCACCAGTTTGTCGTCCTCGGTGAGCGCGACAGACGCGCTGACCGCCGAGGATTCCAGTGCAAGAATTTTCATGCGTGTACCTCCTCGATGGTAATCCGCCGATCGTTGTCCTTGTCGCCGTAGGCAATGTGGACGGTTTTGTAGCTTTCCGGCAGAACGTCAGCGGCGTTTTCGCTCCATTCGATGAGCACAATGCGGCTGCCGTCTAAATATTCGTCAAAGCCGATCTCGAACAGCGCTTCACTGTCGAGAATGCGGTACAGGTCGAAGTGTGCGACCTTGACCGTCGGCGTTTCGTATTCGTTTGCAATGGCAAAGGTCGGGCTGGTGACGCGGCCCTCATAGCCGAGCCCGTGCAGCACGCCGCGTGTAAACGCGGTCTTGCCGGCACCGAGGTCGCCGGAAAACGCAACAACATCGCCTGCCTGGAGGCTCTTTGCGTATTCCGCACCGAGTGCTTCGGTCTCCTCGGGAGAGTGGGTGATATATTCCATGAAAACACCTTTCTGTCGATCATAACTATACATTTATAATATACCACGGTGTACGGTAAATGGCAAGTCAGCCCATCGGAAAGTATAACATTTTTATAACATTTCCGTTTGTTTGCTTGCGGGTACGCATAAGTTGTGGTATGGTATATGAAGTTAAATACATAACGTGGGAGGAAAATAGTGTGATAGATTGGCTCAATGCGTTTTATGCCTTTCTGTTCGGCATTGTAGAGGGCATCACCGAGTGGCTGCCGATCAGCAGTACCGGACATATGATTCTGCTCAACGAATTTGTCCAGCTGGACGTGTCGGACGCGTTTTACAGCATGTTCGAGGTGGTTATCCAGCTTGGCGCGATACTGGCGGTCGTTGTCCTGTTCTGGGGACAGATTTTCCCGTTTGAACGTCGAAAGGGCCGTCACGGCGGCGCATCCATCGTGCTGAATGTGGATACTGTCAAGCTGTGGATCAAGATTTTGGTAGCGTGCATTCCGGCGGCCATCGTCGGTCTCAAGTGGAACGACCTGTTCGAGAAGCTGTTCTACAATTACCAGACGGTTTCCATTGCGCTGATCGTATTCGGCGTAGCGTTCATTCTGGTGGAAAATCAGCACAAGGGCAAGCAGGCGCGCATCAACGCGCTCAACGAACTGACGTACCCGACCGTGTTCATGATCGGCATGTTCCAGCTGATCGCAGCCATCTTCCCGGGTACCTCGCGTTCCGGCTCGACCATCGTCGGCGCACTCATGCTCGGCGTGTCGCGTACCGTTGCTGCAGAGTTTACGTTCTTCCTGGCCATTCCGGTCATGTTCGGCGCAAGCCTGCTCAAGATCGTCAAGTTCGGTTTCGCGTTTACATCCACCGAGCTGATGATCCTCGGCATCGGTACGATCACCGCGTTCGTGTCCTCGCTGCTCATCATCCGTTTCCTGATGGGCTTCGTTAAGAAGCACGATTTCAAGGTGTTCGGCTGGTATCGAATTATCCTCGGCATCGCCGTTCTGGCGTATTTTATGCTGGCAAAGTAAAGAAAAGAGGTCTGCGGAGCAGACCTCTTTTTTGTTATTTGTTGAGTAGTTTAACAACTTCAGTAAGTTGATTGTAAATCTCAGTTATGGATTTGCTGATCGTGCTAAGCGATGCAGGACTCATGGAATCGAGATCGATCATTCCGTCGCAAAGCTCGATCATGCGGTCACAACGGGAAACGATATCGGTTCGGGTATCGGATTTTCCCTGGTTGGCATAGGCTTTGATGTCTATGATGTTGCTTTTTGCTGTTACAAACTTGGTTTGAGCCTGGGTGAAATACCGCTGTTCGTATTGCTGGTATTGCAGCCGCGTAGTCGTATCGAATGTGGATTTTGCTTTTGCGTTGTACGAACTCGATTTCAAAGAGGCTTGCAGACCGTCGGACAGTGCATTGGAAGCGTTGGTAATATCTTGACGAATACCGGTAATTTCGGTAGCGGAAAAGAAGTCGCCAAGCTGACTTTGTACTTGCGGAGTAACTTCTGCAGTGGATACACGGCGGTAAATAGCACCATCGAGGAGAAAGCTGTTTTCATCAAGCTGATTTAGTAGATAGGTGTTCTTTACGGTGTTGTAATATTTTTCAAATTTTCCTGAGGAAGAATTGTAATTGGTATAACCATGAGAACAATCAAATGAAAAATTAGTGCCAGATAGCGTATATTTTCCACTGGATAGACTAACAGTGCATGTTCCGTTGTGTATATCTTTTCTGTAAATAGTGGCTTTTGTAAATGTAGTATCTTCAAATACACATTCGTGATCATGGTCATTGTCGCTTGCTCGCCAAATGCCTTTCAGCGTAAGGGCGGTTGGTGAGGTGCTCTTTAACCCGTCTTTCAGCGTTCCGTTCTGGTCTTTCAAGGGAATACTTAGTGCGTTATACGAAATTACTGCAACATCACCGCGGGTAAAAGTTTTGGTATTTTCGTTGTACTGTCCGCTGGTCAGTCCGATTTTGTCAGACAGTTCCCATGCCTTATTCCACTGGAAATCCGTGCCGCTTTCGTAGCCAAGTGCGCGCAGCACAAGCGTGAGATACTGTGAAGCAGTTACAGAAGCACTGCCGCTGAACGTGCGTGAAGAAGTACCGCTTACCAGCCCGGTCGTGACGGCGTAGTCAATGTAGGGCTTCGCCCAACTGTTTCGGTCTACATCGTTAAAAGTTTTGTCCCATTGACCGGCTTTCGCATAGGCTTCCTTGCCGAGCAGGCGCACAAGCATAGCTGTTGCTTCACTGCGGGTCAGGCTGCGGTCGAGCGCAAAATTAGGCTTACCGGATGCGTCTGTGCCGGTGCCGTTGAACAGACCCAGATCATACAGAGCCTGTGCTGCCGTCTGTGCCTCGGTGGAAGCCGCAAATGCCGTCGGCACAGAAGAAAAAGCCAGTGCTGCTGCCATCAAACAGGATAGTACTCTTTTCTTCATATCATTACCTCCTTACACTATAAAAATATAGTGTTAATATGACTATTTAATTATAGTATACTAAAACTATTGCTGTCAAGGTAAACTACAACTATAACGAGGTGGTTTTATGGCAGAGGAAATCAAAATCAAGAAAAAAGTCCCTCGCAGGGGTGACGATGGCTATAAAGTGGTGTCCGTCCGCATGAAAGAGGAAACGATCGAACGACTGGATGATCTTTCGGTGAAAACCAATCGATCCCGCAATGAGCTGATCAATATACTGGTCGAAGCGGCTATGGATATTGTGAAAATTGAAGATTGAGAAAAAGAGGTCTGCAGAAGCAGACCTCTTTTGTTGAATAGAAAATTCTCCGTTATGCACGCTGTTCCAATCCACGCCGAATCTTTCTCCAGATGAAACACGACAGCACAATGGTAATATAATCCGTAATGGACTGTCCAAGGACCGCACCGTTCATCCCGGCAACCGCATTCAGCAGATACAGCAGGGGAATGAGCAGCAGGCCCTGTCGGAGCACGGACAGCACGGTGGCCGGAAGGGCGCGTCCGACCGACTGCATGCAGTTCATATTGACGAACAGGAAGCCGATGAACGGGCCGGACAGCATGTACGCGATCAGCATCTGCACGCCGTATGTAATAACATCGCTGTCGTTCACGAACAGGCGGATGATCGGCTCGCGCAGGAAGAAATAGAGTGCGGTTGCCGCCAGTCCGACGACCAGACAGCAGACCTTGGTAAACCGCTCGGTATCGGCGAACCGCTTGATGTCACCCGCGCCGTAGCTGTAACCGAAAATCGGCTGTACACCGTTCGCAAGACCCATCTGCAGGAAGGTGATGAACATATTCGCCTTGAACACGATGCCGATCGCGGCAACCGGCGCATTTCCGTAGGCGACCAGAATCAGGTTGAGCACAATGGTCGAAACGCACATCAGTGCAGAGAAGATCGCGGTCGGGAAACCGGCCGAGCACACGCGCACGGCAATATGCGTGCCGCAGAGCGCATCCTTTGGCGCAAGCGAAAACCGCTGCGACTTTTTGAGAAAATACCACAGGTAGTACACGGTCGCGAGAATGTTGCCGATGGTGGTTGCAATGGCCGCACCGGCTGCACCCTGTCCGAGACCGGTGACGAAAAACGGGTCGAGCACGATGTTGGCGATCGTGCCGATCATGCTGCCGATCATGGCCTCCTTGCTGGCGCCTTCCGCACGCACGACAAAGCTGGCGGCCGCCGACCAGATAACGAACGGTGCGCCGAACGCAATGTAGACCGTGTAGCCGCGGGCAAAATCAAACGTGCTCGCGTCTGCGCCGAACAGGTGCAGAATGGGCGTGGTAAAGCACAGCAGCACGGCGGCAAATGCAACGCCGACGATCAAGCTTGCCCACGAGATGAACGAGGAGATCTTCCGAACGTTTTTGTGGTTGTTCTCGCCGAGCGCCACTGAGATCATCGCACTGCCGCCCATGCCGAACATGTTGGCGAACGCCATCAGCAGAATGAAGATCGGGTTAGTCAGGCTGACGGCGGCCACCTGCAGGGCGTCGCCGGTCTGCCCGACGAAAAAGGTGTCCGCCATGTTGTACACCACGGTGACAAGGCTGCTGATGACGCTCGGGATCGCCATCGCGGCCACCGCCCGCGGGATAGGTGCTTTGCCGAGGAGAGTATCGTTGTCCAAGTTGTTCACGTTCCTTTCACAAATATTCACACAATTAAATGCAATGGTACCATGCCTTCGTAGGGGCGGACCAGTGTGTCCGCCCTTGTTACCCGCAGCCGCCGGTTGACAGGGCGAACACATGGGTTCGCCCCTACAATGGCTGGTCAATTACTTTTCAAAGTTGCTGAGCATTTTCAGTCCAATCCGCATAAACGCATCACGTTCCTCGGGGGAGATGCCGCTGAGCAGCAGGGCTTCGGTCTCGGTAATCTCCTGCAGGCAGGCAGGACGGAAGGCCTCGGCCTTTTCGGTGCAGACGATGCACTTGCGGCGTGCGTCGGCAGGATCGGGTTCGCGCCGAATAAGACCGGCGGTCTGGAGTGCCTGCAGCATTTCGGTTGCAGTCGAGGGCCGCAGGCCGAATTCCTGCTCGATATCGCGCTGCACGAGCGGGTGCTTGGCGCTTTCCATCAAGATAAAGTTGAGGATCTGGCCTTTGGTGCCGCTGATGTGGATGCGTTTTTGAATCTCCGCCGACCGGCGGCGCAGGCAGTTGGATAGCTTATTGATGAGCCGACCGGCGTCCATGAAATCACCTCACTTAATTACTTCGGTTCCTAAGTATTATTGTAGCGAGAGATTGCGGAATGTCAAGAGGGAATTTGGCTGTTTGTCTGGGGTGCACGAGGCGCGTAAGCGCTACGTCCTGTCTGGGCGGCATCTTTTTCTGCACCGGAAAGCCGGGGTACACGAACTGCGTAAGCGTGTTCGTCCCTAACGGGCGGGGAGTTTTTCGCTGAACCTCAGCGGAGAGTTGCGCTCTGCGGAGCGCGGGAGACTGCCGCACCCGCGGCTGGGGCAAAGAGGAAGGGACACCTACGGTTTCCCTTCCTCTTTGAACTCCTACCTTTCCCTTGTTAGTTAGCACGGCGGTATCCGGAGAGAGGAGACCGCTCCGAAAAGGGGAACGGCAGAGGATTTTTTCTTCCGTATCTTTCGCAACCTATTTGCAGTGTCAGATGAACTACTGCTACACATACGGTTTCATCTACGCAGGCGCGACATAACAGTGTCGCGCAACTCGTTTACGCGTTGTTATGGAGGGCACCTGCGGGTTACACTTATCAACAGGCTTTACCGTAGGGTACGCCGACCTCGGCGTACCGTTGTAACCCCTCTGCACACGCGAAACCGTAGGGGCGGCCAATGGCCGCCCACGCAACGCCAAATCATTACAAAACTCCTATCTCCTCACTCCTAACTCCTACCTCCTACCTCCTACCTTGCAGAAGTGCTCTGCACTCTTATAATTTCCACTTGACACGCAGTAATGTGGTTCTATACAATAAGAGCAAATACTGAAACGAGGTGCCCAATATGCACATCCACCACTTAGCACTCCGCGTGCGCGATTTCGAGAAATCGCTGCACTTTTACCAGACGCTCACCGAGCTGAAAATCCACACCCAGTTCTCCGCCAATGGCGGCAATGTTGCCTACCTGCAGAACGCCTCCGGCGAAACCCAGCTGGAGCTGATCGGTATGCCGGAAGGCGAGACTGTCAAGGCAACAGGTATGTTCCTCTGCTTCGGTACGGCGGATATCGCCAGCGCACACGAGCGTGCCGTCCTGCACGGCATGAATCCGTCCGACATTCGTCAGCCGGAGCCGGACGCGCGCTACTTTTACGTTTATGATCCGGACGGTCTGTCCGTGCAGGTGCGTGAGTACCGCTAAAACAGATTTTTAAGCGTCGGACGCTGCAGTTCCGGCAAATGTCTTAGCTGCGCGAGCAATTCTGCGCGGTCGAGTGCCAGATCATCCGTCAGACCGTTTTCCTGTGCCGCTAAAACCCGATAAAACAGCCGGTCGGCCTGTTCGATCTCGTCGTGCAGCAGCAGAGAGCCGAGCATGGTCTGCGCCGCGTCCCACGTTTCCTGCGCTTCCGTCAGGCGGTCGTTCTCCACGTCGAGGGCGACCGCCTGTGCTGTTTTGTCTACGGATCTCACGCTCCACACACTGCCGAGGATGAGCACGGCGCACAGCACGGCTGCCGTCAGCAATCGCTTCATGCGCGGCCCTCCTTTTTCTGCAGGAACGTGTTGCCGCAGTCGTCGAGCGTCATCAGGAACACGTCCTCGACCGCGACACTCTGGTTTTTGAGCCGCCGTTCGATATCCGCAGGGGAGAGGTGCAGCAGCTCGAGCGACCGCGGCACGACTTTACCGTCCGACACGACAACGAGCGGCAGACCGGTATCCTTGGGCGTAATGCCGAGCATTTCGGCCGTGACCGGCTGCTGCGGCTGCCGGAGGATAACGGTCAGTGTGCCGTCCGGCTCGATGACGCCGTATTTCACGTCGGACACGGACGCGACATTCTGCTTGCGCAGGGTCTCGACCACCTCGTCGGTCGTCAGCCGCATCTGCCGCAGCTTGTCGATATCCAGCTGACCCTTGCGGATGATGATGGCCGGCTGTCCGTTCAGCAGCCGCCGGAATCTGCGGCTTTTGAGCGCCGCAAAGCTGAGGAAGATCTCGAGCACCACGAGCGTGGCGATTGGCACCAGACCGGAGAGCAGTGGTATCCCGAGATCCTGCATGGGCACAGCCGCCAGATCGGATACCAGTATCGTCACGACCAGCTCGGACGGGTCCAGCTCGCCAATCTGCCGTTTGCCCATCAGGCGCACCGCACAGATGACCGCGGCATATAAAATCAGCGTGCGCAGCAGCGGCACTGCCATACGCCCGCACCTCCTTTGTTTGTGGTATTTTCACAGTTTGATGAGAAGAAAACTGTGCATGTTCGGCATTGTGTAGTATGGCAAAAAAATAACGAAATATGCGTGACAGTTTTCGCATATTTGTAACAGAAAAGGCGTTGACATTCTGAAGTTTCGCCTTTATAATATAAACTACATTCAAAAAAGATACAGGCTGTGAACGGAAAAGTAGCGTCCCGGACCCATGATAGAGAGCTGTCGGCTGGTGTAAGACAGTGGGAAACGGAAAGTGCGAAAGTCCTCCGGGAGCCGGATTGCTGAAATGGAATGAAACAGGGTCCAGTGTAAGCTATCCCGTGTGATACCGCGTTAACAGGTCAGGTAAGTGGTCATGCCGCCATACAGGGCAGCGTGGCAAAAAGAGTGGTACCGCAGAGTTTTTTGGTCTTTGTCTCTTTGTGAGACAAGGGCTTTTTTGTTTATATGGTACCATAGCAATTTTGTAGTATGTATGTTTGAGGGACAAGAAAGGGGGCGGATTCGCAATGGTAAAGAACGGCGCAGAGATTTTGATCGACGCACTCGTTGAACAGGGAGTTGACACCATTTTCGGCTACCCCGGCGGTGCGGTTTTGAACATCTATGACGCACTTTACAAAAACAGCGACCGCATTCGACATATTCTGACCGCACATGAACAGGGTGCGGCACACGCAGCGGACGGCTACGCCCGTGCAACCGGCAAGGTAGGCGTCTGTCTGGCCACGAGCGGACCGGGTGCGACCAACCTGGTAACCGGCATCGCTACCGCGTATATGGATTCCATTCCGATGGTAGCCATTACCGGCAACGTCGGCACCAGCCTGATCGGCCGCGACTCCTTCCAGGAGGTCTACATCGCCGGTATCACCATGCCGATCACCAAGCACAACTTCGTTGTCCGCGATGTTGACGAACTCGCAGACACCGTGCGGGATGCGTTCCGCATTGCAGCGTCCGGCCGCCCGGGTCCGGTGCTGATCGACATTCCGAAGGATATCACCTCGGCACAGTGCGAGTTTATCTCGAAGGGCAAGGTCGAGATCAACGAGACCTACGAGATCACCGACGAGGAACTGCAGACCGTGGCTGACATGATCGCCGCATCCGAGCGTCCGATGATCTACTACGGCGGCGGTGTAGAGACCGCTGACGCAGGTGCAAAGCTGCTCGAACTGCAGCGCAAGGCCGATATCCCGTCCGCACACACCATGATGGCCATCGGCTGCATTCCGGATACCGAGCCGCTCAGCCTCGGCATGATCGGTATGCACGGTACGGTTTCCGCCGCATGGGCAGTTGAGCGCTGCGACCTGCTGATTTGCATCGGTGCTCGTTTCTCCGACCGTGTTGCGACCAACACCAAGCGTTTTGCACCGACGGCCAAGGTCATCCACGTCGATATCGACGACGCTGAGATCAACAAGAATATCGGCGTTGACTATGCCGTTGTCTCCGATGCGGAGACTTTCCTTGAGAAGGTTATGCCGTACATCAAGGAGGCCAAGCATGACGCATGGCGTCAGCAGATTGCTGAATGGCAGGTCAAGCTCGATTACGTTCCCAAGGATGACGAGAGCGTTATCCATCCGCATCAGCTGCTCCGCACGGTTGCGGAGGAGACCCCGGAGGACACCATCATCGCGACCGACGTTGGTCAGCACCAGCTGTGGAGCGCCCAGTACAACGGCCGCAAGCACGTTCGTCAGTTCCTGACGTCGGGCGGTCTGGGTACGATGGGCTTTGGCTACGGCGCTGCCCTCGGTGCTCAGGTGGCCTTCCCGGAAAAGACGGTCGTCCACATCACGGGTGACGGCTCGTTCCACATGAACCTCAACGAGATCTGCACCGCAGTGTCCTATAACCTGCCGGTGATCACGATCATTATGAATAACCGTGTGCTCGGCAACGTGCGCCAGTGGCAGACCATGTTCTACGGCAGCCGCTACTCACAGACCGACCCGCACCGCAAGACAGATTACGTCAAGCTGGCCGACGCCTTCGGCGCCCGCGGCTTCCGTGTTACCAATATTGCCGAGCTGCGCGAAGCACTGCGTGAAGCAATGAAGCGTACCGGCCCTGTGCTGATCGATGCCCAGATCGACAAGGACGAGCGCGTCCTCCCGATGATCCCGGCAGGCGGCACGGTAGACGATCTTGTAACGGAATAAGGAAGGAGAAATCATGGAAAAATATATCCTTTCTGTCACCGTACAGAACAACGCCGGTGTTCTGGCTCGCGTATCCAGTCTGTTCGGCCGCCGCGGCTACAATATCGATTCCCTGACCGTTTCGGCCACGACCGACCCCAAGGTCTCCTGCATGTCCATCATTGTACAGGGCGACCATATGGTGCTCGAGCAGATCATGAAGCAGCTGGCCAAACTCGAAGAGGTCATGCACGTTGTGCACCTCGAAGAGGACAGCTCCTGCTGCAGTGAGCTGGTGTTCGTCAAGCTGCATACGCCGGATATCAGTGTTCGCACCGATATTCGCCAGCTGTGCGAGCTGTACGGCGCACGCGTGGTTGACACGCAGGAGAGCGAGATCATCATCGAGCTGTCCGAGGTGCCGAGCCGAATCGATGCCTTCCTCGACGTCATCTCGAACTTCAAGATCCTCGAGATGAGCCGTTCGGGCGTTACGGCAATCGAAAAATAATTTTGGTTAATTAGGAATTAGGAATTAGAAATTAGTAATTCAGGGTGCTGCCGCACCAGAGAAGAAGGGTTGCGGCGTTCCGATAATTACTAATTACTAACTACTAATTACTAATTTATAGATTTGACTCTTTATAAATTTTTAGGAGGAAATAAAAATGGTAAAGATGTTTTATGACGCAGACTGCAACCTGTCTCTGCTCGACGGCAAGACCGTTGCTATCATCGGCTTTGGTTCTCAGGGTCATGCTCACGCAATGAACCTGAAGGACTCCGGTGTACATGTTGTAGTTGGTCTGCGCCCGGGCTCCAAGCACGAGAAGAAGGCTAAGGACTACGGTCTGGAAGTTATGACTCCGGCTGAGGCTGCTGCAGCAGGCGACATCATCATGATGCTGACCCCGGACGAGAAGCAGGCTGACATTTACAAGGATGTTATCGCTCCGAACCTCAAGCCGGGCAACGTACTGGCTTTCGCTCACGGCTTTAACATTCACTTCAAGCAGATCGTTCCGCCGGCTGACGTTGACGTTATCATGATCGCTCCGAAGGGCCCGGGCCACACCGTTCGTTCCCAGTACCTCGAGGGTCACGGCGTTCCGGATCTGGTTTGCGTTGAGCAGGACGCTTCCGGCAAGGCTATGGACATCGCTCTGGCATACGCTTGCGGCATCGGCGGCGGCCGTGCCGGCATCCTGGAGTCCACCTTCAAGACCGAGACCGAGACCGACCTGTTCGGCGAGCAGGCTGTCCTCTGCGGCGGCGTTTGCGAGCTGATGAAGGCTGGCTTTGAGACCCTGGTTGAGGCTGGCTACGCTCCGGAGAACGCTTACTTCGAGTGCGTTCACGAGATGAAGCTGATCGTTGACCTGATCAACGAGGGCGGCTTCGCTAAGATGCGTTACTCCATCTCCGACACCGCTGAGTACGGCGATTACCGCACCGGCAAGCGCATCATTACCGAGGAGACCCGCAAGGAGATGAAGAAGATCCTGCGCGAGATTCAGGACGGTACCTTCGCATCCGAGTGGATCCAGGAGAACCGTGCAGGCGGCCGTGCTAAGTTCCTGGCTACCCGTGCTCTGGAAGCAGACACCGAGCTGGAAGCAACCGGCAAGAAGCTGCGCGGCATGATGAGCTGGCTGAAGAAGTAATTTTACTTCACCAAAAGCACTAAGCTACCCCGAACGGGCGGACGGACTATCCGTCCGCCCGTTTTTTATTCAAAGGAGCTAAAAAGAAGCGGAAAACGTAATTTCGGAGCGTATCGCATACGATAACGGCAATTACTAATTCCTAATTACTAACTCCTAATTAGTTAAAGGAGGAATCCCCGTGAGAAGAAGTGATAACATCACCGCAGGTCCTGAGCGTATGCCGAACCGTTCGCTGCTGCGTGCCTGCGGTATGACCGACGAGGAGATCCGTCAGCCGATCATCGGTGTCGTTTCGGCGTACTCCGAGATCATCCCGGGTCATATCAACCTCGACAAGATCGCGGACGCCGTTAAGGCAGGCGTTCGCATGGCAGGCGGCACGCCGGTGCTCGTTCCGGCGATCGGCGTATGCGACGGCATCGCCATGGGCCACATCGGCATGAAGTACTCGCTGGCAAGCCGTGAGCTGATCGCGGACAGCGTGGAAACGCTCGCACAGGCGCATCAGCTGGACGGTCTGGTACTCATCCCGAACTGCGACAAGATCGTTCCCGGCATGCTGATGGCTGCCGCTCGTCTGAACATCCCGTCCATTCTGGTTTCCGGCGGTCCGATGCTGGCAGGCCATTTCGGCGGTGAAGAGGTATCCCTGTCCAAGACCTTCGAGGCCGTTGGTGCCTACAAGGCTGGCATGATGGACGAGGCGACCTTCTACGAAGCAGAGTGCAATTCCTGCCCGGGCTGCGGCTCGTGCGCAGGCATGTACACCGCAAACTCGATGAACTGCCTGTCCGAGGCGATCGGTATGGCGCTGCCGGGCAACGGCACGACCCCGGCGGTTTCGGCTGCTCGTATTCATCTGGCAAAGCACGCCGGCATGAAGATCATGGAGCTGATCGAGAAGGACATCAAGCCGCGTGACATTCTGACGCCCAAGGCATTCCGCAACGCACTGTGCTGCGAGATGGCCATCGGCTGCTCGACCAACTCGGTTCTGCACCTGCTGGCAATCGCCAACGAAGCAGGCGTTCCGCTCGAACTCGAGACCCTGAATGAGCTGTCTGGCAAGGTGCCGAACATCTGTCATCTGGCTCCGGCAGGCCCGCACCACATTGAGCAGCTTTACATGGCAGGCGGCGTTCCGGCTATTATGAAGGAGCTGACCAAGCGTGATTTCCTCGACCTGTCGCTCATCACCTGTACTGGCAAGACGGTCGGTGAGAACCTCGAGGGCGTTGTCAACCGCAATCCCGAGGTCGTTCGTCCGCTCGAGAATCCGTACTCCCAGACCGGCGGCATCGCAGTTCTGTGGGGCAACATCGCCAAGAACGGCTGTGTTGTCAAGCGCTCGGCGGTTGCACCGGAGATGATGGTGCACGAGGGTCCGGCACGTGTGTTCGACTGCGAGGAAGACGCAATTTCCGCCATCTACAACGGCAAGATCGTGCCGGGTGACGTTGTTGTCATCCGTTACGAAGGCCCGAAGGGCGGTCCGGGCATGCGTGAAATGCTCAACCCGACCTCTGCACTGGCCGGTATGAAGCTGGATACCACGGTTGCGCTCATCACCGACGGCCGTTTCTCCGGTGCATCCCGCGGTGCATCCATCGGCCACGTTTCGCCGGAGGCTGCTTCCGGCGGTGAGATCGGCCTGGTGCAGGAAGGCGATATCATCTCCATCGATATCCCGAACAGCAAGGTAAACGTCAATGTTTCCGACGAGGAACTCGAGGCACGCCGTGCCAAGTACGTTCCGCGTGAGCCGAATGTCAAGTCCGGCTGGCTGTACCGCTACTCGCGTCTGGTTACCTCTGCGGATCAGGGCGCTGTGCTGAGATAAATTTCATTTAGCGTGATGTGAAAGAAGTCCGAAAGCTATTTCGGACTTCTTTTTTGCAATAATGGAGAATGGAAAATGAACGAGATGGGTTTATTTGTGTGAATGAATTTTGCGATTGGTGCATGTCGTTGGAATTTGGACGGCCAATGGCCGCCCCTACAACAATTTAACGATCGCAACATGGTTTATCATCCTGCACACGATAACGGTATCATTGATGGAAATGTATCCGTAGGGTGCGACGACCTCGGCGCACCGTTTGTAAATTCATATGCACCAGTTATCCCGTAGGGGCGCACAGTGTGCGCCCGCATCGTCGTTAAATGGGCGTGGGCGAACAATGTTCGCCCCTACGGGATACACTATGCCAATCGAGAAATATCGGTGCACCAATTTCAAATTACGTTCATTCTCCATCCTCCATTTTCAATTCTCAATTCTGCACAATCAAAATTTCCCGTCGAACCATAGACAGAACTGCACCGCAGTGCTATAATAAAGTAATTCTTAAAAAACGAAAAAAGGGAGGTCATTTATTATGAAAAACCCTGAAAAGCTGCTTGATCTGCTGGCGCAGGACGCGCGTCTGACTCCGGCCCAGCTGGCCGCGATGCTCGGCGAGACCGAAGAGGACGTGGTGGCCGCGATCAACGCATATGAGAAGAATTCGACGATCCTCGGCTACAAGACCGTGGTCGATTGGGATAAAACATCCAAGGAGAGCGTAACCGCGCTCATTGAGGTCAAGATCACCCCGCAGAAGGGCATGGGCTTTGACGAGATTGCCCGCCAGATCTACTCGCACCACCAGGTGGAGAGCGTGTATCTGATGAGCGGCGGCTTTGATCTGACCGTTATCATCAAGGGACGCACCATGCGTGAGGTTGCCCGTTTTGTTTCCGAGCAGCTGGCGCCGATGGAGAACGTGCTGTCCACCGGTACGCATTTCATCCTCAAAAAGTACAAGGATAACGGCGTGGAATTCGATCCGGCAGACAACGATAAGAGAGAGGTCATGGCATGGTGAACTACGAGCAGATTCTCTCTGCGCGTGTAAAAGAAGTACAGCCTTCCGGCATTCGCCGCTTTTTTGAACTGGCGGCTAAAATGCCGCACGCGATCTCGCTCGGTGTGGGCGAACCGGATTTTGAAACGCCGTGGCAGATTCGCCGTGCCGGCATTCAGTCTCTGGAAAAAGGACAGACCTTCTACACCTCCAACTGGGGTCTTGCTGAGCTGCGCAATCAGATTGCCGCGCTCGTGCGCCGCAAGTACCGCCTGTGCTACGATGCGGACAAGGAAATCCTCGTGACGGTCGGCGGTTCCGAGGCGATCGACAACACCATTCGTGCGATCGTCAACGTGGGCGATGAGGTGCTCATTCCGGAGCCGAGTTTTGTGTGCTACAAGCCGCTGACGCAGATGGCAGGCGGTGTTCCGGTGCCGCTGCCGACCCGTGCAGAGGACCAGTTCAAGCTGACGGCGGACAGCCTGCGCGCTGCCATTACGCCGCGTACCAAGCTGCTTATTCTGCCGTACCCGAACAACCCGACCGGTGCGATCATGACCCGCGATGAGCTGCAGGCGATCGCGTCCGTCATCAAGGACACGAACATTATCGTGCTGTCTGACGAGATTTACAACAGCCTGACCTATGGTCCTGACCGCCATGTCTGCTTTGCGGAGTTGGACGGCATGAAGGAGCGCACCATCGTCGTGGACGGCTTTTCCAAGTCCTACGCGATGACCGGCTGGCGTCTCGGCTGGGCGATGGGTCCGAAGGAGCTGATGCGCCACATCTGCAAGATCCACCAGTTCGGCATTATGTCCGCGCCGACGACCGCACAGTTTGCGGGCATCGAGGCCATTCGCACCGGCGAGGACGATATCGAGCGCATGCGCGAGCAGTACGATCTGCGCCGCCGGTATCTGCTCGGCGAACTGCGTTCCATGGGTCTCGAGTGCTTTGAGCCGCAGGGCGCATTCTATATGTTCCCGTCGATCGAGTCCACCGGCCTGTCGAGCGATGAATTCTGCGAGAGACTCCTGCACGAGCAGGAAGTGGCCGTCATTCCGGGCAGCGCCTTCGGCGAGAGCGGCGAGGGTCATGTGCGTATCTCGTATTCGTACTCGATGAACCATCTGCGGGAGGCTTGCAGCCGGATTCGCAAGTTTTTGCAGACTTTGCAGGCGGAAAAGTGAGATAAAACAGTAAAAGACAGCAGACACTTTCTCGGGAAATGAGGGTGTCTGCTGTCGTGTTTTATGTAATAGATTTGAAAGCAGAAGGAGTGCTGATATGTATCAATACACAATCTGCAATCAGCCGGATGAAGATATTTTCCATCGTCAATGCGAAGCATTGGAGAGGAAAATTCCTGATATTATAAAGGTCAGTGGACTGACGGATGTTGATACAAGCAAAACCTGTATTTATGAAAAATCTGGAGCACGAATCATCGTTAAAAATGATTGCTATATTGGCGGTGTTTTCGTTGATTCAGAAATTGAACTGACACAGTTTTTCAAAGACTGATGTTAAACATAAAAAGCTATCCCTTAACAAATCGTCAGGGATAGCTTTTGTTTATGCGGTTATAAGTCCAGACTTAGAATACGCAATACTGCTTCATATAAGCATCCATCAGCGGCAGGAGATGTGCGTACTCCTCCTTATCCGCAAGATACTCACGGATATCCTGCACGGTAACGAGCGCATGGACCTTAATGCCGAACTCCTCACCGACCTCCATAACCGCGGTCTTGCCCGGGTTCTGACCGACCTCACAGCGGTTTACCGAAATGAACATATCGGTCACCTTAACATCTGCGCACGCCTGCAGCACCGGCATGGTCTCGCGGATGGCGGTACCGGCGGTGATAACATCTTCGATGATGATGACGCGGTCGCCGTCCTGCGGCTTGTAGCCGACGATATTGCCGCCTTCACCATGATCCTTGGCTTCCTTGCGGTTGAAGAAGAACGGCTTGTCGATGCCGTAATTGCGGGCGAGTGCGCCGGAAACCGAAGTGGCCAGCGGAATACCCTTGTACGCCGGACCGAACATCGCGTCGAACTGGTCGCCGACGGTCTCCTTGACCAGAGCCGCGTAAAACTCACCCAGACGGGAGTTCTGCAGGCCGGTCTTGTAGTTGCCGGTGTTGACGAAGTACGGGGTCTTTCGGCCGGATTTGGTCGTAAAATCGCCGAAACGCAGTACGTCGGCGCTCATCATAAACTCGATAAATTCCTTTTTGGCAGCAGTAAGCATGATCGTTCCACCTTTTTCTATCAGTATACTTATATTCAGTATACCAGAATTTTCGGCAGGGAACAACCCTTTCCATCAAGTGACAGTCAACAAATTGCACAAATACACAGGGCAATTAACACGTTATGAACGGAAAAACGGCAAACTCCTGTTGCAGAAAGTGAAAAAACGCGGTAAAATATACTCAGGTACTTAGTGCCTGAAGGGCGATGAAAGATCGTCAAATACAAAAAGGTGGCTAACAACACAAATGGCATTTCACGGTTTTTCCGCAGAAGGCGTGGACCTTCTGCAACTGAATCGCCTGCAAAACAGCAAAGAATTTTACGACGCACACAAGGACGAGATCAAGCGTCTGTCTATCCAGCCGTTCCACGAGCTGATCGCGGAAATGACGCCGGAGATGGTCAAGATCGACCCGCAGTTCGTCACGGTGCCGTCCCGCATGGTATCCCGCGTACGGCGCGATACCCGTTATACCAAGGACAAAACGCTCTATCGGGCGAACATGTGGCTGTTCTTCCGCAGAGCACGCAAGGAACGCGAATCCGTTCCCGGCTATTACTTCGAACTGCATCCGGAATACTGGGGCTTCGGCTGCTGGGGAGCCTGGGGCAGAGGCGAAATGGAAGCGCTGCGCGAGATGATCCTCGCGGAAGACAAGCTGTTCCTCGATGCCTTCCAGGCCGTAAACAGCTGCTCGCAGGTGCATCTTGCGGGCGAGATGTACAAGCGCCCGAAATTTCCGGACGCCAAGCCGGAATATCAGGACTGGCTGAACCGCAAGGAGATCGGCGTGGACTACATCAACGGTGAGGATTTCGCACCGGTGCTGGACGGCTCGTTCGTCCCGTTCATGCTCAAAACCATGCAGCAGCTTGCACCGCTGTATCGACTGCTCCTTGCGGCCAAGGAACGCGCGGACGCAGCCAGACGGGAGGCGCTGCAATGAGATATCTTGCACTGGATTTCGAGACCGGCAATGCGTCTCCGCTGAGCGCGTGCGCACTCGGCGTCAGCATTTTCGAGGATAATCAGTTGGTGGACGAGAAGATCTCGCTCATCCGTCCGCCGGAATGCGTGGGCAAGTTCCATTGGGGCAATGTCCGCGTCAACCATATCAAGGAGAAGATGGTCGTGGACGCACCGTCGTTCGCCGAGGTGTGGGAGCCGATCGCCGACCTCGCAGAAGGCAGCGTTATCGTGTGCCACAACGCCATGTTCGACACGAACGTGCTCTGCAACTGTCTGGCGCATTACGGACTCAAAATGCCCGAATGTCGGTACTTATGCACAGTAAAGGTGTCCAAGCGGGTATGGCCCGAGCTGGAAAATCATAAACTGGATACGGTATCCGCCGCACTGCACATCGACCTGAACCACCACGAAGCCGGTTCGGACGCACGCGCGGCAGGACTTATCCTGCAGGCGGCTCTGCGCAAGGCGAACAGCGCGGACGCCGACGCACTGGCAGAGAAAATCGGTATGCGGCTCGGACGCATTTCCTCGATGGGAAAAACGCCGTGCAGCATCGCCGGAGAATCCAAACCCAAGGAGCACAAGCGGACTTCACGTCCGAGAGCTACGGTAAAACGAAAAGGAGAGAACAAGCTATGAAAAATTATCTGGACAGTATCGACCGCGATGCTCTGCGCAGCCGTGCCGAGCAGATGCTGCACACTGCAGGCGACGCCTGTGATCAGGCAGGCCGCTTCATGAACACCACGACCGACAAGATCCGCGGTTTCTCGCTGATCGAGTTTTTCATCTACGAGACCTGCCTGCTGTCGTTCGGCCTGTGGCTGGGCATCTGCTTCTCCAAGTTCTTCAAGAAGTTCCGCGCAATCATCTTCGCAGCATTTGCCGCAACCTGGCTGTACCTGCTGTGGCGCGTGTTCTTTGACGAGGACGAGGAGTAAGGGCATTCAATCCCTCGTTTTCACCCTCTAATAGCTGACAGGAAAGGAGTTTATTGGTGGAAGATCCCAATCAGGAAAAAAAGTCCCGGTTTGACCTGCAGCCGCACTATATCGAGTGGGGACTGACCGCGTTAGGCGTTATCGTCTCCTGCGTGCTGGTCGTGTTCGTGCTATTCCGCATGACGACAATCTGGGGAATCGTTAAGAAATTTTTCAGCATCCTCAGCCCGTTCATCTACGGCTTTGTGATGGCGTACCTGCTCATGCCGGTATTCAACATGCTGTACCGCAATCTGCAGCCGCCGATGTCGCGCAAGTTCAAGAACGGCACGCGTGTCGCGAAAGGCTTGTGCAGCGCACTGACGCTGGCGTTCGGTCTGGCGGTCGTGGGCGTGCTGCTGTGGATGGTACTGCCGCAGCTGGTCACGAGTATTACCTCACTGGTGGACTCGATGGACCTGTACATGAACGAGATATCCGGCTGGGTAGCCTCGCTGCTGCATAACAACCCGGAGATCGAGCACAGTTTCATGCGCCTGTACGATCAGTTCTCGGCCCAGATGATGAACTGGGTGCAGAATGACCTGCTGCCGCAGCTCGGCAACATGATGAGCGGCGTTGTAACGACCGTGAACGTGCTGATGAACCTGCTGATCGGCGTGATTATCGCGCTGTACATTCTCAACAGCAAGGACACCTTCTGCGCACAGGCGAAAAAGATGACGTACAGCTTTTTCACCGTCGAAAAGGCAAACGCCATCATGGCTCGTGTGGCGCATATCCACCGCGTGTTCGGCGGCTTCATCACCGGCAAGCTGACGGACTCGTCGATCATCGGCGTGCTGTGCTTTATCGGCCTGAGATTGATGATTAGCTTCGGCTGGATGACCATGCCGTCGTCGTACGCGCTGCTGATCGCGGTTATCATCGGCGTGACGAATATCATCCCGTTTTTCGGGCCGTTCATCGGTGCGGTGCCGAGCACGATTCTGATCATGGTCATCAGTCCGGTGCAGGCGCTGTATTTTGTCATTTTCGTGCTGCTGCTGCAGCAGTTTGACGGCAATATCCTCGGTCCGAAGATCCTCGGCAACGCTACCGGTCTGTCGAGCTTCTGGGTCATGTTCGCCATCCTGCTGTTTGGCGGCGTGATGGGTTTCGCGGGCATGGTGATCGGCGTGCCGCTGTTCGCCGTGCTGTACAGCGTGCTGACCGAGAAGATCAATCAGCTGCTGAAAAAACGCGGTCTGTCCGTGGATACGAACGACTATCGCGGACATAAGCGCATCGACCCGGAGACGCATGCGTTCGTCGAGGTGCAGGAGACTACGCCTCCGGTGAGCGCAAAAGAGCGCCGCCGTGCGGCGAGTGCTGCGCAACAGCAGAAAGATCAGGAAAATAAACAGTAATGTGTGCAAAGAGGGACACTGCGATTGAGCGCGGTGTCTCTCTTTGGCTTTTGCAGAATGGAAAATTGAGAATGGAGAATGGAGAATTATCCTCAGAGTGGAGAGAACGTAAGAATTTACCCTTCTTCATGCGGTTATATCACGTTGGAAATGTATACCGTAGGGTGCGCCGACTCGGCGCACCGTTTGTAAACCGTATGCACACGCATAACCGTAAGGGCGAACTGCTGCAGGTAGGAATTCACGTTGCGCCAATAGATTAACCTGCACATGTCAACGAATGTAGGGGCGCGCATTGCGCGTCCAAATCCCAATGGTGTGAACCGGCTCACGACCTTTGCACCGACACCGTAGGGGCAGACCAATGTGTCTGCCCTTGTTTCTGGCAGGCACCATTTCACAGATCAAAGGATATCCTGTCAAGCATAACCCATATACCACGGCGGTTGATGAGAGATTGGGCGGACACATTGGTCCGCCCCTACGGCAACGTGTTCAGGTAGATGAAATCGGTGCAACAGGCAAATATAATACAGTCGCTTTCTCTCCACTCTGAGAGTAATTTTCCATTCTCCATTCTCAATTTTCAATTTCGAATCGGTTTTCTGCGAAAAAACCCGCTCAGACTGATTGCGTAACCCATCTATATTTGTTATAATAATCAATAAAGCAAAAACCAAAACGGCACGGCAGGGCAAATGAGGACTCTGCTCCCGGTGCCGGACCTTCGATGCGCCGCCGTCAGTCACGGTCGGAATTCCGAGGGTATACCATTTTCACTTTTTTACATAGATTTTTTGGAGGATTCATGCCTTATGGAGCATATCAAGGATTGTATCGCGGCGCTGAAGGCGGCCGCGCCTGAAATAGAGATCACAGAAAACGAACTCATGCGCCGTCACACGACGTTCGCCATCGGCGGACCGGCCGACCTGTTCGTGCAGCCGAAAACCCGCAAGGAATTGACTGCGGCACTCGCCGTACTGCGCGAGCGCAATATTCCGTTCCTGCTGCTCGGCAACGGCTCGAACATGCTGGTAGCGGACGCAGGTATCCGCGGTGCGGTTGTCTGCACGTCCGAGCTCGATGAAGTCCGCGTAAACGAGGATAACACGGTGGTTGCTGAGGCCGGTGCACTGCTCAGCCGCATTGCACGCCGTGCACAGCGTTCCGGTCTGACCGGTGCGGAGTTTGCCGGCGGCATTCCGGGCAGTCTGGGCGGCGCCGTATACATGAACGCGGGCGCGTATGACGGCACGATGGTCGGCATTGTGCAGGAGACCGAATTTGTGGACGGCGAGGGCAACATCCGCACGCTGCACGGCGACGAGCACGGCTTTGACTACCGCACGAGCGTGTTCCGCCAGCATCCGGACTGGACCGTGCTTCGCTCGACCATGCAGCTGCAGACCGGCGATTCGGCGGCTATTCTGGATAAGATGAACGACTTTGCGCAGCGCAGACGAGACAAGCAGCCGCTCAACTTCCCGTCGGCAGGCTCGACGTTCAAGCGTCCGGTGGGACACTTTGCCGGTCAGCTGATCGAGCAGGCCGGTCTCAAGGGCACGAGCGTCGGCGCGGCACAGGTTTCGGAGAAGCACGCAGGTTTTCTCATCAACCGCGGCGGTGCAACGTGTGACGACATGCTGCGCCTGATCGAACTGGTGCAGAACAAGGTGCGTGAGCAGTTCGGCGTTGAGCTGGAGTGCGAGGTGCGCATCGTAAAATAATCAGCAGCGCCGCCAGGCGGCGTTATCACAGCAAAACCACAGGGCAGGGGGAAAGGTAACATGTATTTTTTGATCGTTTCCGGTATGTCGGGCGCAGGTAAGAGCCGTGCGGTCGCCACGCTTGAGGACTTGGGCTATTACTGCGTCGATAATCTGCCGATCTCCCTCATACCGCGTTTTGCGGAGATCTGTCTGGCGGCTACTGAGCGCTACGAGCGCGTAGCACTCGTCACCGACGTGCGTGCAGGCGGCGACTTCCAGCAGCTGTTTGACTCGCTGGACTCGATCAAGAGCATGGGCTGCGATTATCGCATCCTGTTCCTCAACACGGACACGCCGACGCTCATCCGCCGCTACAAGGAGACGCGCCGCAAGCATCCGCTGATGGAAAAGGGCATGTCCATGACGGCTGCCATCGAGAAGGAACGCGAAATGCTGTCCGGTCTGCGCGACCGTGCCGACTTTGTGGTGGACACCACCGGACTGTCTGCCGCCGGTCTGCGCGAGCGTCTGCTGACGCTGTTTTCCGGCACCGAGAGCGGTGAGGTGTTCGAGGTCATCGTGCAGTCGTTCGGCTTCAAGTACGGCATTCCGCCCGAGAGCGACCTGGTGTTTGATGTGCGCTTTCTGCCCAATCCGTACTACGAGATGAGCCTGCGCGAGCGCAACGGCACCGACCCCGAGGTACGCGATTATGTGTTCCGCGGCGGCACGGCGGATATGCTGATGCGCTATCTGACCGGCATGATCGACTTCCTGCTGCCGCGCTACATCGCGGAAGGCAAGGCCAACCTGATCATCAGCGTCGGCTGCACCGGCGGCAAGCACCGTTCGGTCGCGATCGCCGAGGCACTGAGTGAACACCTGCGCAAGCAGGAGTATGGCGTTGTCACCATGCATAGAGATTATCAGAGATAACACTGCTTCGTTCCGGACAGGCGAAGCGGTGCTGTACAGAACGGAGAGAACATATGTCTTTTTCAACCGAGGTAAAAAACGAGCTGTGCCGTGTCTCCATGCAGCGCGCATGCTGCACGCGTGCCGAGATCTACGGTGCACTGCTCCATGCCTCGGTTTTTTCGCACAAGGAGATACGTCTGTCGGCCGAAAATACGACGGTCGTGCGCCGTCTGCAGGCACTGCTGCAGCGTGCGTTTTTCGTCGAGTGTGAGCCGACAAAGGTGGGCCGCAAGCAGCAGCTTTTGCTCACTGAACCGGCGCAGATCGGACGCGTGTTTGACGCGCTCGGCTACGACCGCAAGAGCCACATTGCCTACCACATCAATCGCAATCTGCTCGAGGAGGACTGCTGCATTGCATCCTTCCTGCGCGGCGCATTCCTGATGGGCGGTACGGTCGCGGGACCGGATAAAAAAAGCCATCTCGAGATCAAAACCACCCACCAGAATCTGGCGGGCGAGGAGACAAGCCTGATGCTTGACCTCGGTCTTTCGCCCAAGCAGGCGCGGCGCGGCAGTGCACACCTGCTGTACTTCAAGGACAGCGCAAGCGCGGAGGATTTCCTCACGCGCATTGGTGCGCCGCACGCGGCGATGGAGCTGATGCAGGCCAAGGTGGAGAAGAACTTGCGCAACACGATCAACCGGCAGGTCAACTGCGAGACCGCCAATCTGATGAAGGCCGCGGACGCGTCCGCACGGCAGATCGCGGCCATTCAGGCGCTGATTGACCGGCAGGGCGAGGACGCGTTTCCCGGCAACCTGTGGGAGACCGTGCACCTGCGTCTCGAGTACCCGACGGACAGTCTGTCCGAGCTGGCGCAGCGATTCGACCCGCCCATCTCCAAACCGGGACTGAGCCACCGCCTGAAAAAGATCATCAAGCTTGCAGAGAAGGAGGACTAAATTGGTACCATTCGCACATTTGCACGTGCATAGTGAATACAGCCTGTTGGACGGCGCCTGCCGCATCGAAAAGCTGGTGGACCGTGTAGCAGAACTGGGACAGACCTCGTGCGCGCTGACCGACCACGGCGTCATGTACGGCGTGATCGACTTTTACCGCGCCTGCAAGGCGAAAGGCATTCATCCGGTCATCGGCTGTGAGGTGTATCTGGCGCCGCATTCGCGATTCGACCGCAGCTACATCAACGGCGAATGGCACACGCACCTTATCCTGCTGTGCGAGAACATGACCGGCTACCGCAACCTCATCCACATGGTGTCGTGCGGTTTCTCCGAGGGCTTTTACATGAAGCCGCGTATCGATATGGAGCTGCTGCGCGAGCACAGTGAAGGTCTGATTTGTCTGTCCGCGTGTCTGGCAGGCGCGATTCCGCGTGCGCTGGCGGACGGCGATATGGACGGCGCGTATGACCTGTGCGAGCAGTTTCTCGATATTTTTGACAGAGAGCATTTTTACCTCGAGATTCAGGATCACGGCATTCCGCTCCAGCAAAGGGTAAATGAAGGTCTGTACCAGCTTTCCAAGGAGCTGAACATCGGTCTGGTGGCGACGAACGACGCGCACTATCTCACCAAGGCGGACGCACGCATTCAGGACGTGCTGATGTCCATTCAGATGGGCAAGACCGTGGACGACCCGACCCGTATGAAGTTCGAGACGCAGGAGTTCTACATCAAGGACGCAGACGAGATGGCGGCGCTGTTCCCGGAGCACCCGGAGGCACTCGCCAACACGGTCAAGATCGCGGAACGCTGTCAGGTCGAGTTTGAGTTCGGCAAGTACCACCTGCCCGAATTCGATGTGCCGGACGGCTATACCTCGCTTGAATACCTGCAGAAGCTGTGCGACGAAGGCTTCGCAAGACGCTACCCGAACGACGACGGCACCGTGCGCAAGCGCCTGCAGTACGAGATCGACATGATTTCCAAGATGGGCTTTGTCGATTACTTCCTCATCGTGTCCGACTTCATCGGCTACGCGAAAAGCCAGGGCATTCCGGTCGGACCCGGACGTGGTTCGGCGGCAGGCTCGATCGTGTCGTACTGCCTGAACATCACCGACCTTGACCCGATCCACTACTCGCTGTACTTCGAGCGATTCCTCAATCCGGAGCGTGTCTCCATGCCGGATATCGACGTGGACTTTTGCTACGTCCGCCGACCGGAGGTCATCGAGTACGTTACCCGCAAGTACGGCAAGGACCGCGTAGCGCAGATCGTCACCTTCGGCACGATGGCTGCTCGCGGTGCGATACGTGACGTCGGACGTGCGCTTAACATTCCGTACAACGATGTTGACGTGGTCGCCAAGCAGGTGCCGAACGAGCTGCACATCACGATCGACAAGGCGCTGACCATCAACGCCGAACTCAAGAAAATGTATGACGAGCAGCCGCAGGTGCGCGAACTGATCGACACCGCACGGGCGCTCGAGGGCATGCCGCGCAACGCATCGACGCATGCGGCAGGCGTGGTTATCACCAAGGACCCGGTGGACACCTACGTTCCGCTGTCGCGCAACGGCGACCAGATGGTAACGCAGTTCACGATGGTGACGATCGAGGAACTCGGTCTGCTCAAGATGGACTTCCTCGGTCTGCGCAACCTGACCGTTATTGCGGACGCGGAAAAGCTCATCCGCCGACACACGCCGGACTTCTCCATCGAGAAGGTGGACATGAACGATCCGGCCACCTACGAAATGCTCGGCAAAGGCTCGACCATGGGCGTGTTCCAGCTTGAATCGGCGGGTATCACGAATGTTGTTACCGGTCTGCGGCCGCAGTCCATCGAGGATATTACCGCAGTCGTGGCGCTGTACCGACCCGGACCGATGCAGTCCATTCCGCGCTACATCGAGTGCCGCCACCACCCGGAAAAGGTGACGTACAAGCACCCGCTGCTCGAGCCGATTTTGAGCGTCACCTATGGCTGCATGATCTACCAGGAACAGGTTATGCAGGTGTTCCAGAGCCTTGCGGGCTACTCGCTCGGCAAGGCAGATATGGTCCGCCGTGCCATGAGCAAAAAGAAGATGAAGGAGCTGGAAAAGGAGCGCGTCAACTTCATCTACGGCAACGAGGAACTGGGCATTGACGGTGCCATCAAGCGCGGCGTACCCGAAGCCGTTGCGGCAAGCCTGTTTGATGAAATTATGGATTTCGCAAACTACGCGTTCAACAAGGCACATGCCGTGTGCTATGCGGTCGTGTCGTTCCGCACGGCGTACCTCAAGTGCCACTACCCGAGAGAATATCTGGCGGCGCTGCTGACAAGCGTTCTGGATGTGTCGGATAAGATCTCCGAGTACATTCAGGCTGCGCGTGACATGGGTATCGCGGTTCTCCCGCCGGACGTGAACGAGTCCTTCGACGAGTTTTCGGTTGCAGGCGAGAATATCCGATTCGGTCTGGCGGCTGTCAAGGGTGTCGGACGCTCGTTCATGCGGCAGCTGGTCGAGGAACGAGAGGCGAACGGTCTGTTTACCTCGTTCCAGGATTTCTGCGAGCGCATGTACGACCGCGAACTCAACCGCAGAGCACTCGAAAGTCTCATCAAGGCGGGTTCGTTCGATTCCATGCACTACTACCGCAGTCAGCTGCTCAAGATCGTCAACCCGGTAGTCGATGCCATTGCGCAGAACCGCAAGAAGAACATCGAGGGTCAGATGGACCTGTTCGGCATGGGCAATGACGAGGTGCGCGATACGCAGATCGCGATGCCGAATATTCCGGAAGTGCCCAAGCGGGAGCTGTTGGCGATGGAGAAGGAGACCACGGGTCTGTACCTCTCCGGCCACCCGATGGACGAGTACCGCGAACTGGCGCAGAAGGCGCAGGCAGCGTCGGTCAAGCAGATCATCGACGATCTGACGGGCGAGAGCAGCCAGCCGGTTTACAAGGACGGCATGACCGTTCGGCTCGCGTGCGTTATCACGGCGGTGCGGCTCAAATCCACCAAGAACGGCTCGATGATGGCCTACGTCACCGCCGAGGACGACACAGCGGCCATCGAACTCGTCGTGTTCCCGCGTTCGCTGCAGCAGTGCGGCGCATACCTCACTGAGGACAGTGCGGTGCTGCTCACCGGCCGCATCGATGCCCGCGAGGACGAAGCACCGAAGGTGCTGCTCAACGAAGCACAGCCGCTCACCGAGAGCGCTGTCGAGAACATGCAGCAGCCGAAGAAGGGCACGCAGAAGTCGGTCTACACCGATGCTCAGGCGGCAAAACTGGCGCCGCAGAAGCTGTTCCTGCGCATTTCCAGTCTGCAGGGAGACGAATGGCCGCAGATCAAAGAGGTGCTGGCAACCCAGCCGGGCGATACGCCGGTCTATCTGTACCCGACAGACACCAAGAAAAAGACGCTTGTGGCCCGGAAATACTGGTGCACGCCGGATATTGCATTTTTAGCAAAATTACGCTTTCTCTTGCGCGAGGAAGATGTTATAATACAATAGGAAACTATGTTCACCGTTTTCGGTGGAGCGTTTCTTAGAGGGAAATAGAACTCTGTCATAGAGCAGGGCACAGGCGGTGCACCGCACCGCAAAGAAAGAAAACAGAACCGACAACAGGGAGGCTTTATCATGGATAAGCAGATTCGCAGAATTGGCGTACTCACCAGCGGCGGCGACGCACCCGGCATGAACGCACTGATCCGCTCGGTAGTCCGCAGTGCAAGCGCACACGATATTTCCGTGCTCGGCATTCGCCGTGGTTACAGCGGTCTCATCAACGGAGACATCATCGAGATGGGTGCCCGCAGCGTAGACGGCATCATCCGCAAGGGCGGCACCATGCTGTACACCGCACGCTGCAAAGAAATGCTGACCGACGAAGGTCTGCAGAAGGCGGCTGACACCTGCCGTTACCTCGGCATTGACGGCCTGATCTGCTGCGGCGGTGACGGTACGTTCCGCGGTGCACAGGCGCTGTCCCGCAAGGGTGTTCCGTGCATCGGCGTTCCGGGTACCATTGATAACGATATCAGCTGCTCGGATTACACCATCGGCTTTGATACCGCCTGCAACACCGCCATCGAGTGCATCGATAAGCTGCGCGACACCATGCAGTCGCACGAGCGCTGCTCTGTTGTAGAGGTTATGGGCCGCCGTGCCGGCCATCTGGCCCTGCAGGTTGGCTGTGCTGTCGGCGCGACCGCCATCTGCCTGCCCGAGCGTCAGCTGGATTTCGACACCGAGATCGTAGAGAAAATGCGTATCGGCCGTATCAAGGGCCGCAACCACCATATCATCATCGTGGCCGAAGGCTACGGCTCTGCACAGGACGTCGCAGACCAGATCCACGAGGCAACCGGCATTGATACCCGCGTGACCATTCTCGGCCATATCCAGCGCGGCGGCTCTCCGTCCGCTATGGACCGTGTTATGGCGACCCGCATGGGCTACGCGGCTGTTCGTGCGCTCATGGAAGGCAAGACCAACCGTGTCGTTGTTTCGGACAACAGCATCGTTACCGATATCGACATCGAGGAAGGTCTGGCACAGAGCAAGGACCTGAACCAGTGCCTGTTCGAGGCACAGCAGACGGTTGCCATCTAACATGGCGCAGACTGTTCTCATCACCGGCGGCTCACGCGGCATCGGTGCGGCCTGTGTGCGCACGTTTGCCGCAAACGGCTGGAATACGGCGTTTACTTACAGCAAAAGTCGGGAAGCGGCGGACAAGCTCGCCGAGGAGACCGGCGCACTGGCACTTCATGCCGATCAGCAGGATACCGCGGCTGTCGAACTCGCCGTAGCGGAAGTGAAGGCGCGGTTCGGCACGATCGACGCGGTCGTCTGCAACGCAGGCATCGCCGAGCAAAAGCTGTTCCAGAACATTACGGACGCAGACTGGATGCGCATGCTGGACGTGAATCTCATGGGTGCGGTACGCACGATTCGTGCCGTGCTGCCCGAAATGCTGCACAACCACAGGGGAAGCATCGTCACGGTGTCGTCCATGTGGGGAGAGTGCGGCGCGTCCTGCGAGAGCCATTATTCCGCAAGCAAGGCCGCCATTATCGGTTTGAGCAAGTCGCTCGCGCAGGAACTCGGCCCGAGCAATATCCGGGTCAACTGCATTGCACCGGGCGTGATCGACACCGACATGAACGCCATGCACAGTGCCGACACCATGCAGGAACTTGCCGATCAGACACCGCTCGGACGGGTCGGCGCGGCAGCCGAAGTTGCAGACAGCATTTTGTATCTGTGCTCGGATAAGTCGTCGTTTATCACCGGACAGGTTTTGGGTGTCACCGGCGGATTTTAAGTCCTGTGAGCCAAACAAACAGCAAACGAGAGGTCTTTTGACCTCTCGTTTTTCGTTTAGTACGGCTCGAAATCGAAGTAGCTGAGCAGACCATTATAAATACCCTGCGCAAACCCGAACGGATCGTTTTCCAGCTTCATTGCATCGGAAACATTGCTCAGATACGCCAGTTCGACCAGAATCGCAGGCATCTGCGTCCGCCGTAGGACGTACAGGCTCGGACGGACGCGCACGCCGTTATCGCGGGTGCCGACACGCGCGACAATGCCGTTCAGAACATGCTGCGCCAGCCAGTAGGCTTGGGTGTTCTCCTGATAAACATACACCTCGGTGCCGTTGATGGCCGGATTTGTATTCGCGTTGCAGTGAATGCTGATGAAGTAATCCGCAGGCCATTCGTTCGCCAGACGCACGCGCTCGGCCAGACTGGTGGCGTTGCTCGTGCCGAGGATTTCCTCGGGCGTGTTGCGGCTCAGCCGCACCTCAAACCGCGGGTCTGCCCGCAGAAGATCGGCCAGATACACGCCGACCGCGTAGTTCACGTCCTGCTCGAGCAGACCGTTGCCTTCCGCACCGGTGTTGGGGCCGGTCGGGTTGTGCCCTTGATCGACAAAAATCTTGATCGCCAAATTCTCACCTCCTCGTGTCAGCCTATGCGGCGGAGCGGCAGAACGTCCGTGCTTGACGGTCAGCACATGCCGTGTTATGCTGTAAGAAAAGTCCAATGGTATGAAGTCAAGTAGGTGATGTGAGAAAATTTTGAAGAAAAGCAGTGCAAATACACCATATAGATCATAAAAAGGCAACACCTACCCAAGCCCTGCCTCTGCAAATTAAAAAACAGGGCTGCTGACGTCAGCAAGGTTAAGCTGTTTTCTTAACTCTCTGGCGGAATATACAGGCGGTTGTCCTTCAGCAGTCGAAAGACCAACCGGACC
>CAVLCS010000011.1:0-36057 GCA_963661675.1 Bulleidia sp. | reverse complement strand
CGCTCTCGCTGACCTCCACCGTGCCCTCGGCGGTCTGGTCGCCCAGTGTCGCCTTAATCGCCCACGTTCCGGCCTTGCCGACCGTAAACACAGCCGTGCCGGTGCTCGTCTTGGTTAGCACCGTGCTGCCGAGCGTCGCTGTAACCGTCGAGCCACTGTCTACGGTAACGGTAATGGTGCTCTGGAATTTTTCCAGCGTCGCAGCAAGCGCCGTGTAGTAGTCCTTGGTCGTAACCTCGGTGGTGTACGTCACCCCGTCCAGCTCCGCCGCCAGCGTGTAGGTCGTATTGATGCCGAGTACGCTTACCGTGGCCGTCAGGCTGCTGTCCACCGTACCGGAGTACGTCTCACCGCCACCGGCCAGCGTCCACGCCTGCCCGACAAAATCGCTTGCAAACGTCAGTGTAATCCGACTGCCGCCGGATGCAGGTGCGTCTACCTCGCCGACGGTATCGTCAGCCGCAAAGCCGAGGTACTTGCCCTTTTGACCTGTGATTTTGTCCTGCTTGCCCTCAAGCAGCGCCGCGTGCGCGTCCTCCGCCGTGTTGTGCGCCGTAACTGCGGCAGATGCCTCCCCGGCGCCCTCGGCACCGAGGTCAGCGGCGGTCAAAGCGCCGGCCTTAACGACCTTTGTTATCTCGGCGGCCAGTTCGTCGGTTTTGACGCGCTCATTGACCGCATCGGCGTTATTCTTCAGTTCGGTGTCAATCTTATCCCAGTTTTCATTTCTGGCGTTGACATCATAAAAATCCTGTGGACTGTGCTTATTCAGTCCGTAGTTGGTCGTTTTACTCGCCATCCGGTAACACTTCCTCTCTGATTGCATAATGTGTGAGCGCTGCCAGCTGCGCGTGTGTGAATCGTGTCAGGTCTGCGTGCTGGTTGTACAGCAGCGACGTCGTGCAGACCATATTAGCGGGCACGATGTCCGCGAGCAGCTCCTCAACCGCCTGCTGGTTGCGCTTTGCTGTCAGCGCCACCTTGACCGTCAGCGTATACTTGCCGCCGTCGATCTCCAGCTTGTAGCCGTCCTCACCGCATAAGGTAGACAGCTGCTGCCGCAAGCGGCGAACGGAAAACGGCAGCTGTGCATTGATCTTGGCGAGCACCTTAAAACGTCGCTCATCGAGCGTGTCGGTGTCCATCGGCGTAATGCTGAAAATCTTCTCGTACCGTGCAATCGCCGTTTCGCTGGCCGTGGAAATGAACTGTGCATCCAAAACCTCATCGGCTGCATCACGCAGGCGGTCAATCTCCGGCTGCTCGGTATCGCACAGCAGCGGAAATTCGTAGGTTTTCAGCAGAATCGGCGGCAGATAGTCTTGTAGCTTTTTCCTCACGATACACCGCCAATCTCGGCCAGCCGCGGAATTTCATCTGCTGCCAGCTCAATATTTTTGGTATCGCCGCCCAACGTCGTACCGTCCACATCGACAACGCAATCCGCGGTCAGCAGGTGCGTTTCGATCTGCGATATACGGACTACAGTCGTTTCGGTGTCCGCCCAGTTCTTGCACAGCTCGTCGAGGTACGCATTGGCCGCGCTCACAAGCTGCGATTTGCCGTTCTCCCAGTTCCAGCCGGCGGCAAAAGTGACGTTCGCCGTAATCGTGAGGTCGGCGTACTTCGCACCGGTGACGGTAACCGTGTGGCCGATCGGCGCAAGGCCAAGACCCTCACCCTGATTTTCCTCGGGGTCGATGGCGGTCTGCACCTTGTCGATAAGCGTGCTGCTCGGCGCGGTATAGTCCGACGCAATAATGGTCAGCTTAACAGTTCCACCGCCGTTCCACACCGGATAGACTTTGACACCGCCAACGCCGGTAATCGCGTTGACCTTTTCCTTGTAGTCCGCGATATTGCCGCCAAACGCTTCACCGTCAATGCTGTCGTAATACTTGTCGCGCAGCGTGTCGGTTGTGTCGCCGTCCTCCGCAGGGATAAGTACCGCCGCGATAGACGCGGTTTCCAGTCCGTTCACCGTCTGGATTGGCAGCAGCAGGCCGGTGTACTTATTGCCGACCGTGCCGAGCGTTTCGGCTTCCAGCTTGTAGTGACCTGCCGAGATTTTCTCGGTAACTACATAGTTGACTTCATCGCAGTTGAACCGCAGACCGGCGGACAATTCGACCGAAGACGGCGTGAACACGCCCTCGATAACAGCAGCCGTTTCGCCCTGGATTGCTACGCCGCGCTCTTTGCAGCGCAGCATCAAATACTGAAGCGACGCGGTATCGACAAAAGTTTCGTCCATGACCACATCAAGCTCCATGTAGCACTTGGCCAGTTCTGCGGCCGCCGGTGACAGTGCATCGTAGATGATGCTGCCCTCACGTTTATCTACCGTGTCCGGCACGGATTCCAGCATACGGCCCATAATATAGTCAAACGTCATCTGGTCGGAGTATCGTCCGATCATGCCGCTTCACCTCCAAACTCAAATTCGCTTTCCACGTCGCCCTCGGTCGTGGATACTGTAAACTTTACAAGCAAGTTCCGCTTGCCCTTGGTGAACGAAAACTGCTCAACCGACAGCACCCGATCGTCCGCCATGAGCGCGTCCTCGATGGCCTTGGCGACCTTGGCCTGTAAGTACGGCGTCATGGTCTGACCGAGCAGCGCGTCCAGCTCGATGCCGTAGTTCCAGCTATAAATCGCGTACTGGAACCGTTCTGTCTGGAGAATCAGGAAGATCGCCTGCTTCATGGCTTCGATGCCGTCCAGCTTGCCGCCCGAGGACGGATAGCCGTCAAACCGTAGCGCATAGGTTCGTGAGGGCTGTGTTTCGATTGTAAAATCCGGCACAAGATCGTCGTTATAGTCAGTCGGTAACATTACAGCGCCCCCTTTTTATCAAATATCAGATACTTTTGTCCGCCCTCGTTCCTAAGCAGGATGAGTATATCGCCCACCTTGAACGAGGACGCGCTCACGCCGGTCTTGACGATGAAAAACTCCTTGGTGAGCACAAGTTTCTGGTCAACCTGCACACGGAACGGTGAGAGCGCGATTACCTTACCGAAGCAAATCGTCGTCGGCAAAGAGGCTTGCCGCTCATTTGCGGCAATCTGCCGCATAGATTCCATCAGATTAGGCACTAAACTCACCTCGAATTCCGCTTAGGTACAAATCCATCGTGTAAAGGCCGTTCGAGAACGTGTGCTTGGCCTTCTCGACGCACATATAATTCTTGATGTTGATGTCGCCCAGTCCCATACCGACGCAAACGGACGTACCGGCACGAGCACGGACGTCACCGAATACCTTCTGCATGGTCAGCTCTCTGTGGATTACGTTGTAGTAATTCATGAGCGCTTTCGCCTTGGTCTGCAAGTCAGCGGTGTTGAGGGCATTGTCCAGCTTTTCGTAATACTGGAGCACGCCCCACTTTCCCTGACTGGCGGCATTGTTCATGACGTGCACCTCACGAACACCGGTTTCGTCGTTGTCCCAGGCGAGTTTAATGCGGTCATACACGTCCTGGTCGATGGACGACGTGTAGGTGTAGCCCTGGGCCGTGTCCTCGTCGATGTAGATCGGCAAGATCAAGTCCTCATACGGTTTGAGGCTCAACTTGCCAAAATCGTCATAGAGCACATACACCTTGCCTGCGTTGATGATCGTGAGGTCGCTGGCATTGCCGAGCATGTCGAACAGGGTTCCCTCCTCGATGCGCTGCGGGATTTTGTACTTGGTATCTACCACAGTTCCGACTTTCAATCCGTAGTCCGCAGCAAGCATTTTCAGCACCTCGGCGTAGGTCTTGTTCGTGTAGCTGATGGTGTCCTTGTTCTTGAAGTACCTCAACTGGTCATAGGCCGTGACCTTAATCAGCCGGTTGTCGGACCGCGACTTCTTGAAAACATACCCGTAGAACACATTCGCGCCGTTGAACCGGAACGACACCGGATTGCCCTCATGGAAGTTGAGCACATCGTCCTTGACAACGGTAAACGTCAACGAAGACGCCGCACCGCTACGGGTGGTTTCCCACACGATGTCGCCCTCGATCATTGGGCTTTGCAGCTGACCGTTTTTGTTCTGGATGATGAGTTCTGCGCCTGGCATCTGGTAGGACGGCACATCCCGCAGAATCTCCTTGCGCGTGCCGGCCGCACCGGTGACGGACTTGACAACAACGGTCGTGATGTCCTTCTTCTCTTTCTCGGTGCTTGCGCTGCTCGAAGAAGTCGAACCGGACGAACTGCCAGAGCCGCCGATGATGGCGGTGCCGTACTTTCTGCCCCAACGGTTACATTCCGCGTTCGAGGACATCAAGAGGTCGAAATGGTACACGCCGTTTTCAATCTGGATCATACCGCCACGGTCATTGACCGTGTATGTCACGCCGTCGAGAGCGGTGCCGGTTCCTTGTACAGTGATTTTCGTCCCGAACGGCACGGATGGCGGTGCAGCACAAGTGTGCTTTGACGGGTCAAGGCGATTACCTAAAGCATCAAGAAAGCCGCCCTCCATGGCGTTATTCGCAGGATAATACGCTGTAAACAATGCTTTTACGGTGTTAGTGGCCGTACCGGACGATTTCGCGCCGGAATACTTCGCCAGCGTATCGCCGGAAGAAACATAATTCTGTGGATTGACGCTGCTGCCGTTGAGGTGCATACCGAAATGCAGATGGCAGCCGGTCGAGCTACCGGTTGTGCCGACAGCTGCAATCTTCTGTCCGGCGGTGACCTTCGCGCCCTGCTTGACGTAAAGCGCCGAAGCGTGTCCGTAGAAACTCATCAGACCGCCGCCGTGGTCGATGCTGATATAGTTGCCGTAACCGCCATTCCAACCAGACTGGATTACAGTGCCCGGGCCAAACGCAAGAATAGGCGCACCGGACGCCGCCGCAAGGTCAATGCCATCGTGAAATTCCTTGCCGTGAAACGGGCAGGTACGGTTGCCGTAGCCACTCGAAATACGCGAGAAAGAGGGACAAGGCCAAACATATTTACCCATGCTGTTCCCTCCTTAACCTGGCAGCTTGAGCACGGTGCCTGGGTAGATCCACCAGCCGTTAGAGCTGCTCGATCTGCCGTACTTCTTGGCGGCCGCCTCGATGGTGGCCTTGTTCAGGCTGTAAATGCTCGGCCACTTAGCACCGTTCCCCAGCTTCACGCGGGCAATATCCCACAGCGTATCGCCGGACTTGACGGTGTACGTCTTGCCGGCCGGTGCGGTCGTGGTGTCTCGCTGCTGCGTGACGGTGGCTTTCTTGGTGCCGTCCGACTGCTTGAACTCAATCAGCTTGGTCTTGACGTCCACATAGGTCAGCAGCTCGATCTTGGCCATCACGTCCACGCCGTACGAACCGGCGTCCTCGGACAGCTCGTAGCTCTCGAGGGATACCATGAGCGGCTTGTCCGGGTCGTTGGTCATCAGCAGCTCTCCGGCGTCGTCCACGCGAATGACCAAAAATTCAAACGGCTTGCATTCGCGTTTGAGCTTTTCGAGCAGCGACATATAATACTGCGCCGGCTGATAGCCGTTCGGGTAGCACGCAAAGGGGTACTCCCTGTTCGGCAGCAAGGCGTTAAAGCTGTACTTCGACAAACCGGGCGTCTTGATGATGTTGCGCTGACCCTCGTTGATAAGGTTAATGGTCTTGTTCTGATTGCTGATCTTGATAGTCAGCGCCGACGGCGTAACCGGCAGGAGCACGCCATCCATATAAAATTCATACATCAGATGTGCACTCCTTCCGCGCTGGTGACCAGGGCCTCGGTGACCTTGGCTTCCAGCAGGTTTACTACGCCGTCCAGATCCATCTCGTTCGAGATGTTGTTGTGGTTGACCATTTCCACCTTGATTTCGGCGGTGGTGTACTTGTTGATGACCTGCCGCTCGGCAATATCGCGCAGCAGCTTGATGTCGTCCGAGGACACGCTTACATCGTCCGCGATCTGCGCCGTATTGTCCGCAATATTGGACAACAAATTGGTTGCCGGATCGTCCGGCAGGTCAAGGCCCAGCTTCTCGGAGATATTGTTCTGCAGGTTTGCGCCCCAGTTATAGCCGTTGGCATAGGCCGTCTTGTAGCTGATGCGCTTCTCGATGGTCGGCGCGTCACGGCTGAGCGTGATAGCCTTGTCGTTCTTGCCCCACGAGAGCACCTTGTCCTGCAGGCTGTTCAGGCCAGAGGTCCAGTCAGTGCCGCAGATTGCGTCGATGATCTTCGTAACGACCTTGCCGAGTGACAGGAACCACGAGATAATCTGTCCCAGCAGGTTTTTAACCATGTCACCGAAGCTGTTAAAGCCGCCGTTTGCGACGTTCAGAACCCATTCAATGATGCCGATGAACGGCTCGACAAAGATCGTCCAGACCGCCTGAATCACCGCATTGATGACACCAACGACCGTATTAAAGATAAACGCACCGGCAACAGCAAACGCGCCGCAGATAACGCCGATGGCGCTGACCGATTCGTTGCGGGCCTTATTGGTGTAGTTGATGTACGCCGCGATCACGCCGATGAGAATGATGATCGAGCCGATAATTAGCACGATCGGGTTGAGCGACATAACGACGTTGAGTACCTTTTGTGCTGTAGCAAGTGCTCGTGTCGCTGCCGCGCAGATATTCGTCCAGTTAGCGGCAATCGCAAACAGTCCAAAGGCCGCAGCAGCCGCCAGCACCAGCGGACCGATGATCTCAATGTTGTTTGCCACCCAGTTGATGGCTTCGAGCAACGGCTGCAGCGCCATGATCGCCATGTTGCTGGCCTGTGTCCAGACGTCCGACCAGGTAAGCGGAATCTCGTTGAACTTCTGGTTGGTTTCCTCCGCCGAGGCCAGCAGCGCGGACTTAACGACACTTGCTGTCAGCTCGCCCTCCTGGGCCATGTTGCGGATCTCACCGACCGATACGCCGAGATAGTCCGCAATCGACTGAATGATGGTCGGTGCCTGCTCGAATACCGAGTTAAGCTCCTCACCGCGCAGTACGCCGGAACCCATTGCCTGTGTGATCTGCAGCATGGCGGCTGCCTGTCCCTCGGCCGAGGTACCAGCAATCTTAAACTGCTTGTTGAGCTGCTCGACGAACGCGATCGTTTCCTGATTGCTGTTGAATGCGTCACCGGCCAGCAAACCCATCTTTGCGACCGCGTCCGCCGTGGCGTTATACGCACCGCGGGAACGCATAGCCGACTGGTAAATCAGCTCCTGCAGGTCGGCGGTGCTTTGCAGACCGTCGTTCATCAGGTTCAGACGAGCCGTGGTCTGCGTCATCTCGTCCGACATGCTCACGATGCCGCTCACCAGCTTGGAGCCGAGGAACGCTGCGCCGATCTTCTTGAGCGACGCGGCAAGGTTTTCCGCCGGCGGCTGCGTCTGTTCCAGCTGATTGCGCATATCCTGGATCTCATTCGTGGTTCGGGTGAGTTCCTCACGCACACCCGCCAATTCACTGTTAAATTGTGAATACAGACCGTTCGGTGCCGCCTGTCCGGCCAGGTTTTGCATACGCTCGAACCGGTCGTTGACCGCACTTAGATTGGACGCGATACGGCTGAGCACGTTACTCATGCCATCGCGCAACTGGACTGTGTTGGACAGTGCCATAGAACTCACCTCCCTCGTTTTGCTTTATCCAGAGCCTTTTTCTCCTCTTCACCGCGCACAATGCACGATGCCGTGATAAAGGCTCGCTCTTCTGTTGGCAGGCCCAAAAACGTGGACGGCAGAATATGAAGCTCCTGCAGGCAGAAATGCGCGACAGAAGCCTCCTCATCGCCGTCCCGAATCAGTTTTTTGCCTGTTCTACCAGATCGGCCTTATCACCAAAACCGCAGAGGTCGAACAGCTTATCCGTGTAGTTCGTGTACTCGCCCGGTGTCAGCATCGCCGAGATCAGTTCCTCGGCACACTTCACACCGTAGCTGTCCTGCAGGTCAGCATCGTTGAGATTCGGGTAAACCGTACAGGCCGCGGCCAGCTTGGCAAGATACAGGACGCTGTCAAATTCCTGGCGGAAAGTGCCGCGCTTGCACGGTACCGGTACATGGAACTGGCAGGCACGACGCAGCGTTTCGTCCTCGCGAGAGGAAATGCAGCGCACTTCCCACTCGATCGGCTTGCCATCCTCGTCGGTGAAGCGGTCAGATACGACCAGCTTTACATTTTCAACCTGTTTGGCGTTAGGCGCCAGAAATGCGATAAGATCGCCCATTGTACAAATTCCTCCTTATTACATACCGGACAGCTGATTGAACTCTTCGGGCATATCCCAGCCGTCGAACGTGCCGGAAATATCCTCGTCGAGCAGCGTGTCACTCGCGTCGAACTTAGCTAAAATCGAGCTGTCGATCAAGCAGCCGGTGTGCGTGATCGTCTGACGGCCAGCAGACGAGGACGGATCCTCGTTGGATACCTGAATTTCAAACGGCGTCATCTTGCCGGTCTTGCAATAGGTCAGGAACCACCGGCGGAATACGCTCTGGTTAAAGTGCGCCGTGCCCTTCCAGGTGCCGGACCACCCGGACGGCTTCTTGCCCTTGCCGGTCCTGCCGAGAATGTTCACATCTTGAATATCAATCTTTGCAGACGATTCAAAGCTGTACAGCTGCATCATATTGTAACGGTCGCCGTCAATGGTGACGTAGCATTCCGCCATCGAACCGGCTACCGCATCATTTGCTTCCATAACAGGAGCGTTCAGCATGACTTTTCCCTCCTTTATTCAACGATTACCTTCATGTAGAGCTGTTCCATCGCGGAAACCGGCTGTACATGGTCTTCAACGGCAACCGACTTCTTCATATCGCCCTGCGATACGGTGACGCTGCTGCTGTCGAAGTTTTCGATAGCGCGGATGGTCTGCAGTTGCGTGTGATGCGCTACAATATCGCTCCACAGGCTCACGCGGCCGCTCGCATCGTTCTGTACCTTGCCGAGATACTTCGAGTTGAACAGCGACGCAATGTCGTTTGCGATCTGGTCGAGCACACGCATGACCTGATTGCTCGAGAAATCTGCGCTCTTCTCGTCCGTGACGGACACAAACGTGTTGATGTCGGTCAGCACGCGCGTCTGGTCGCCCACACGATGGAACGTGAACTCGCCGGCCTTGATGGTCTTTTCAAGCTGGGTCTGGGTGTAGTTCGTATCGATGTCGTACTCGCCGGTATAGGTCGAGTTGGTCAGCGAGCGGTTGACCGCACATGCGCTTTCCGCGCCGGTCGTCCAGTAGACCGCCGACGGATCGTCAGATGCACCGACCAGACCGTTTTTCACGCTGATAACACCCTCGTAGTCAGCCGAGGGATAGTTATGCAGCACGCACTGAAACTTCACGCCCTGCTCATCACGCAGACGGCGGGTCCAGTTGGCGAACAGGCCCTTGATAACTGCGCTCTTGGTGTCGCAGCCGACCGCGTTAAAGCTGTACGGCTCGATCTTGTCGAGGAATGTCTGGTAGGCTGCGTCCTGCACCGCGCCGGTCGTGCCGCCGGTGAGCGACAGACCTGCGTTCTCGGTCAGGGCCTCGCTGCCCTTCCAGTGCAGATAATCGTTGTCGGTCAGGTCGGAAATTGCCGCAACCGCCTTCTGCGTGTCCACGAGGGTCGTGCCGGCATAAGTAGACACGTCGTAGACCTCGTTCGTCGAGGCCACAAAGCCCTCGTTCTTCTGAATGACGATCTTCAGCTCGTTGCCGATCTTGCCCGGATATTTTGCGTCCGCATACTTGCAGCCCGCCTTTGCACCGCCGCTGTTCAGCCGGAACAGGTGCAGCGTCTTGGCGTTCGCGAAGATTTCGCGCAGCGGACGCAGCTCGTCCGCCGTGTAGGCGTAGCCGGTCAGCGCAAGCGACTGCTTCTGGAACTCGCTGTTCTCGATGGTCACGACCTCGTTCTCCGGTCCCCAGTCGAGGGACAGCGGGAAAGCAGCCGTGCCGCGGTCGCCCAGGGTCGCAGACGCGCGTGCGGCCGACACAAAGTTGATGTACGTGCCCGGCAAAACCTTGTTTTGCACGGTGTACATACCGCCGCCTAAAGCCATAATTAGTTCACCTTGCCTTTCATAAAGTCTTGAATGAGCGCGTCAACCTCGGAAAAGGTGTAGCGCTGGTCCTTGTCGAGCAGCACGCCCAGCAGGTCACGCCGCTCGCGGTATCTGTCAAAGGTCAGGAGCTGGGCGCCGGTAAACGCCGGTGCTCCTGCCTCGGTTTTGCGTTTGACTGCCATTGTCAGTCCTCCGTTCCTACGGTTGTCTGCAGATTCTCCATCGGAATATCCTCGGGCAGTTCTCTTACGAACTGTCGGTAATCTATGAAGAAGTGCAGCACCTCATCTGTAATTTCCCACGAGAGATTCGAGCCGCGCAGGCTTTCTATGCACCGCAGCAGCAGCGTGAGCGTCTGTGCGACCTCTCGGCACTGCTCCTGCGGACGGCTGTCCGACGGAAAGAACCGCACGTCCAAGTGCTGCACGATCTCATGCAGACCGGACGGATACGGTGTCACGTCCGCACGAAGCTGCCGAATGGAAAAGCACGGCACGGAGAACCCCTGCTCGATACGCTCGGTATAGATGTCGTACTGCGCCGATGGATAGACCGTGCGCAGCCGATTTACGATTTCCTGTACTACGTTGATCATGTGTCCCCCATCATGCGGCTGAGAAATTCCTCGCTCTTGGTCTTGATAAAGTCCGGTGCGTCACGCTGGAGATCGAACAGACCCTCACGCAGCATATGCTTGCCCTCGACAAAGCCGTTCACCAGGCGCTTGCCGATGGCCGGAACATACCGTCCAACTTCCTGCCGGTGGCCGTTCTCCACATACGGTGCGTACTGAATGTTGTTATAAATATCCGCATGGTACACCTTGCCGCTGCGTTTGGCCTTGGTGATGAACCAGTTGCGCCGCAGGTGACCGCTGTCAACCGGTGTCAGCTCCTTGACGTCGGTCAACAGACCGTTCATCATCTCGTCCAGCAGGCCGGTGTAGAAAGCGTCCATCTCCTGCTCACTGGCAGCGGCCTTGATGCGCTCGTGCAGGTCACGGAGTTCGTGAAAATCGCAGCTTCCCCAGGTTGCCATTACGCTCGCTCCTCCCGGACGGCAGAAAGCTGCTGATGGGTCGGGTAGACTACGCTTTCGCCGCTGTATTTGAGGTGATAGGTCACGCCGTACTGCTGCACCGCAATGCGGCAGCCTGCCGGGATAACCAGATCAGGCGCACAGTAAATGGTCGCCTGATAGCTGATCTGGCCGCTGTTTGCGTCGGTTTTGCTGTCCGGCGTACCCGAAAACGACAGCGCACACGGGATATTCTCGTGCAGTACCGCGTCCGACGTAACAACGGTTTCGCCATTGACTTCCTGCTTACGCGTGCCGGTGACGGTCATCACGCCGTCGTAGGTCTGCTCGAGCAACGCACGTTCTAACTCCGGATTTCCGAGCACGGTACTCACCTCATCTTTCGATAGGCGTTGAGCTGTGCGCGATAATCCGTGAGGAAGTCACCCGAGTTTGCCAGTGCGGCCAACTGCTCCGCTGCCGTGGCAAAGGAAAAGGACGTATCCCCTCTGGACACGCCCTTTGCGGCAGGCTGCATATTCTCGCTTTCAAGCTGTACGCCGTTCACCAGACCGCGCACCATCAGCGCTGCGGTGTTCAGCAGGCCGTCCGGTACCTCGGTCAGATTGCAGTAATTGCAGATCTGCTCGAGCACCAGGTCACAGGCGAAATCAAGCGTTTGCTCCGACAGGTTCGGCAGCAGGCTTTGCGCCCGCAGCATCAGCATTTCCTTTGTCATTCTTGCGTTTCCCCCTCGGTTTGTCCTCGGTCGATTCGGTTTCGACCTGCTCCTCGGCGGTCACGGTGAAGCCCGGACGGCCGGAGAACCAGCTTACAAGCCACTCGTTATCCGTCTGGGCCTCGCCGTTTACGAACTGCACGCCGCCGATCTTGCGGTCGTACTCCTCGCTCGGTGCCTTGATTTTATACATGGTGATTACCTCACTTTACCTTGAAGTTGCGCAGCACGCCAGCCGCACGGGACTTCTTGAGGACGGTAGCCGCTACCATCTCCACGTCACCGGCCTTTACCGGGCCTGCGGTCGAGAAGTCCGGCAGCGTGGTCGAAATCACCTTGCCGCCCATCGGAGATACGGCGTGGAAACCGTCCAGACCCAGACGAACTGCATACAGGTCGGTCAGACCGGTAACGGTGGTCTTGGAACTGGAGCCGTACTCACGCGAAACGATCGGCACAACCGGCTTTTCCTTCTTTTCGGCGGTGTCGAAATAATACTGCATATCCATGAACGGAATGCCGTTGTAGCCGCTCATCTGACGGCCGAAAGCGTCCTCGGAGTGGGTCAGATAACCGGCACGGCGCGCGCAGGAGCGGATCTTGGTCAGCAGCGCCGCATTGCCGATGAGCATGGTCGGCACGCCGTCCAGCTCGGAGAGAAATTCGTCCAGCATATCGAGCACGGTCTTATAGTTGGTGTCAATGGCTGCCGAGGTGGACAGGTCGATGGCCTTGGATGCGTCTGCGTTGATCTCGGTAGAGGTGCCGACGAGCAGCGTGTCCAGACCGTCAAAGCCCTTGGTGCCCTTGTCGCCGTTGATAGCGGTGTAATGGAACAGGTTGGTGGTGGCCTTGATGTGCTCCTCAAGCTGGAACTGTACCTCGTTGATCTGGCCGTTCGCGGTATTGGCGAGAACGCGGTCAATCTTGAACGCACCGCCGAAGATCTTGAGGTCAACCGACTTGGTTTCGCGGTCGGCTACGGTTTCGGTGTAATCGGTGTTGATGTCACGGAAATCCGCGCCTGCCGGGGTCTTGAGCTGGGTGTAGCCATAGGTCAGCGTAGAGCCGCCGGTACCCGGAGATACCGAGTTGTCAAAGGTCAGTGCCTCCAGCAGCATGGAGCCGCGGCGGAACTGGTCGATAACCTGCTGGTCCACATGGTTCGCCATGCCGACCTTTGCCTGTGCGAGAGTGATAGGCATTTTTCATCTTCCTTTCTGTTAGCCGTTGGTGGTGTTGTAAACTTCTGCGAGAGCGGCGCCGAGGTCGTTTATCGTGTTCGGACTGCCGCCGGACTGCGGATTGTAGCCACCGTTCGGGTTACCGCCCTTGTTGCCGTTCTGGTTGCCTTCCTTGCCGGACTGGCCTGCACCGTCCTCCTCGAACAGCCATGCCTTATCCTTCTTGAGGGATTCGACCTGTGCGTCAAGGCCGGTGATCTTGCCGTCCGAGCCGATCTTGATGTCGTCCATCGAGAGGGCCGCACGAGTCAGCTGCGGATCGCGTGCGTGAGCCTTGGTCAGCGCTAGGTCGATGGCAGCGTCACGGCGGATATTCGCGGTGTCGGTGTCGTACTTGGTCTGAAGGCTCTTGAGGTCGTCCTCCAGCTTTTTCGGGTCCTTGCCGTCCCAGGCCTTGGCCGCATCGCGCAGGTTCTTGATGGTGTTGTTCGCCGTAGTCAGCTCCTGTGCCTTGGTGTCAAGGTCTGCCTTGGGAACGTAGGCGCCGCCGGCCGCATTGACGACCTCGTAGCCTGCGTCCTTGGCTGCCTGCTGGAACTGCTCCCACGTCAGTGCGCCCTTTTCAAACAGGCTCTTGAGAAATTCCATTGTTTTTTGCTCCTTTCATCGAAAATGGGTATGAAAAAACCACCTTGACGTTTGTCTTGGTGGTTTAGTCTATTGGTTTGTTTACGATGCCGGCCGCATGGACATCGGCAGCGCGTTCTGATAAATTCCCATGACCTTCATGCGGAACTGCTGTTCGTTCAGCGTATCCGGGTCACCAGTGTTATGTGGATCAAAGTAGCCGCACGCATCCGGCATTTCTTCTTCCAGATAGTCGCACAGGTCAGGGTTTTCCTGCTGAAAAGCGTCATACGCATCCGAGAGCGTTGCAGGGAAATCGAACGAAAAACGCTCCGCATCGTACTCGCCGTACAGGAACTTTGCAATCATCAGCATCAGTTCATTGGTGTATTTCATAACGCAGTCCAGTCCTTTCTTGGCGTCCGTTTGACTACCACACTGACGATCTCGCCAGTGTCATCCGCCGAAATAACGGAAATGCCATCGTAAAAACGAACGTATTTGCCGTCCGGCTGCCGGTAGTTTGCGGTCTTATTCAGTATACGCAGTAATTCTTCCTTGGTGAACGTGAATTTATCCTTGCCCGTTTTCTGACCGAGCACACGGTTGAGCGCGTGCTCACGGAACGCAAATCCGGCATCGCTGAAATACTGATAGGTTTCTTTCAGCTTGGTGCGGTACTCCGGGGAATAGGTTTCGGTGCTGTCGATTTTCTCAAACAGGCGTTTGTTCTCCATCATCATCCCCCATTTCTTACTTTCAGTATACTTGATATTGCGAAATTCTTCAAGCGTTTTCGGTGCTTTTTCGCCCAGCACACGCTGATATTCTTCCCACTCGGTTTTGTCTGCATCGTCTTCAACATATTTCTTATGCCATTCCTCATATGTCATACCTTTCTCGACATACTCGGTTTTGCCGGTCGCCGGATTCCTGGCAGCGCGCTTACTGCCGATCCGGAACTCCGTCACCGGAACTGTGGTACACCGGCAACGCGGGTGCAGCGGCGGATAGTTGATGCCGGTTTCGTGCTCCGCCAGCGAAAACTCCCGCTGATCCAGAGCGCCGCACACCGAACAGGTCTTGAGGTCGAGCGCCGCCTCGAACCGGTACGAGGAAACGCCGGTTTCCCGGTATCCCCGTTCGGTGGCCTCGGCCGCCATATGTGCGCTTTCGGTGTGAATGAGCGTTGCGGCGCGGCTCTCGGACACGCCCATGCGCTGCGCGAACTCTTTGGTCATGCGGTCGAGCGAATCACCGCGGACAAAGCCGCGCGAAAGCGTCTGCATCAGCTCGCGGGTCAGCTTGTCCTTGTCCGCCCAGATACGGGACGAAAACTCGCTGCCGACCCACGGCACTGCAAGGATTTTCTCGATGGTCTGCGGGTCAATGCGGGCAAACGTGCTTGCCACATCGGCCTGCTGACTGACAGCATACACTGTACGGTAGTAGGTATCGGTATAGCGGTCCTGCAAATGGTCGCGCAGCACGTCACGCTGCGACTGGAACAGCTCCATCATGCGCAGCTCGACTTGCGTCTGCAAAGCCTGCAAGCGCGAAATGCGCGACCGGAGATAAACCTCTTCCAGTTCCTTATCAAAGCCGCCGGCAAGCGCCTTATCGCGGAACTCATCCAGCGACATCCGGAAGTCCTCCAATTCGGCGTCGCGCAGCAGCTTGCGTGCATCGGCCATGCTGACGCTCTCGTTGGCAGCGTATCTGGCATAGAAGATCGAGATTTCCTTGTCCAGCTCGTGCAGGATACGTTCATACTCGCGATGGAACCGCAGGCACAAGTCCTCATCCTCGCGTTTCTGCTTTTCGGCCAGCTCGATGGCTCGCTTGCGCCAGTAGGCGCCGTTCAGCTTATCCGCTGCTGCCATCGCCTACACCGTCCTTTGGCGGGAACTGAAACTGCGGCTGCTTTTCGGCTGCCGCCTGCTGCTCCTTTTCCATCTGCTTCTGCTCGCTCTCGGCGTCATCCACCCACGGGTGGTTTGCGAGAATGGTGCGGTCCGAGATAATACCGACCGACTGCTGCGCGATCTGCGCGGTTTCAAGGTCGTTCTGGACCATGTTGCGCGTCCAGGTCTGCAAAATGCGCTTTGGCTGCGCGATACCTTCCAGACGACAGATGGCGCGAACCAATTCAGCAAAGCCGCTGCGGAACTGCGTTTCCATCATGCCGGCCTTGAGCTCCAGCAGGCTGTACAGGTACTTGAGCGCCACGCCGGACGAGTTACCGAAATTCTCCGGGTTCGGGTCAACACCCATGCCGGAAACGAAAATCTGACGGCGTGTGCGCTCCAGAAAGGCGTTGCGCGCCTCAAACGGAATTTCCGCGCGGATGGTGTCTACACCGCCGTCCCCGTCAACCTTGATGACCTTTTTCTTCTTCAGGTCGCTTAGGAACTCGCCCTTGTCCTCGCCACCGTAGTTCTTGATGACGAAAATGACCTCCTGCACGTCTTCCATATCGTTGGCGAAACCGGAAACCACCTTGTCGTAAGCGTCGATGAGATCGCGGTACAACAGCAGGTCGCCCATGTGGGCGGCATTGTTGTAGAACGGGATAAACGGCACAGCACCGAGGCCGTGCTGCATCTCCTGCCCTACCTCGGGGTAGTCGAAATAGGTGTAGCTGCCGGACACGCCGTTCTGGCGGTAGAACCGACAGGTCGTGTCGTCCCAATACTCGCACACCTGCATGGTCTGGCCGCTCGTCGGGTCGAGCATGGTGTAGCAGCGCAGCACGCCGACCAAATCGCTCTCCAGCGTACCAGAGAACACCGGCACGATCTGTTCGGGATCTACCGTGTGGTAACGAAAGCGCCCATCAGCGCCGCGCCAATAGTGCAGCCACCCGACCGAGGTGTTGCTCGCGTCAATGCCAAGCTGCATCGTTGTCGTGGTGTACTGGTCACTTAGGATCTCGGCAATCCGCTCGTTGGCGGCCTTGCTGCCAACGTCGAACACCGGCGGATAGGACAGTGCGTAGGACACCTTTTGCGTCACGAGCAGGTTATGCCACGAGTGTGATACGCGGTTGTCCGCAAAGTGCAGCGGACTGCCGAGCGCCTGCTCGGTTTCGGCCTGCCGCTGGAGCACGCTGTTGTCGCGCTTGATGCTGTTGTAGCCGCGGTAATACTCGCGAGCCTGCTCTGCATCGCGGATAAACTTGCCGTGTCCCTGTAAAAGCCGCTGAATGGTGCGGCTGTTGATTTTTACTGCCATACGCTGACACCTCCCTTCCTGTTAAACTGCTCCGCAACGCCGGTCGTGGCGTCCGGTGCGTCGTCGTGGGCATTTTTGCCCTCTTTCTGGTAATGTAACATTGCTTTGGCGTATTCCGGCCAGCGGTCACGCCAGTTGACCGGATAGTAAATATGATCCTGCACCCATGTCGAATTGGTGAGGATACGCGCGACCTTGTTTTCAGACTGATGGAACCACTCCACGCGACAGCGATTGGAACCGAGCCGCTTTAGCTGCTCCTGCACGTTGCGAGCAAAGCCGCGGCCGCCGTTGTTGCTCTCGATCTTAGCGAGGTTGACGCCGTGCGCCAGCAAGCGCCGTGCGGTTTCCGGCTCGGTGATCTCCATCGGGTCCTTGGTGTAGTACACATCCAGCACATAGGCCTCGTGGGCGTACTCACCGTAGATGATGCTGCACAGGAAGTCCGCGCCGGTGTCTGCCGTGTCCGTGTAACTGCGAATGTGGGTGAACAGCGGCTTGCCGTTCGCATCCCTTGGAATATCCTCGTAGGTCTTGAAACTGCTGTACAACCTGCCTTTGAGGTCGATCGGCTGCTGCTGATAGTTCGCACTGGCGATCTCCTCGCTCATCGTGCGCACCTTGTCCTCGTAGTCCTCGCGCGTGAGGACCGCATCGCACAGCATCGTGCCGTCGTCCTGCAGGGCTTTCATGGTGATAAGTTCGGCGTCCGGCCAGTGCTCCAGGGCACGGCCTGCGAGGTCACCGGTCGCCCAGCGCGTCATGATGATAATGATCTTGTAGCCGGTTTCGGTTCGGGATAACATTGTGTCGGTAAACCACTGCCACTGCTTGTCCAGTGCTCCCTCGTTGAACGCCTCCTCGGCTTTCTTCACGAGGTCGTCGATCAGTAACTTTCTTGCGCCGAAGCCGGTCGCCGTGCCACCCGGAGAGGTAGCAAGGTAGCTCGCGTACTGTCCCTCGAGCGCCCACTTGCCTGCGGCGGCCTCGCCGTACTTGATGCGGGTTGCCGGGAAAATGTCTGCAAACACGATGCGGTTCGGGTCAAACCGTTCCTCGGCAATGCCGTCGCGGACCGCTCGTGCGAACGTCGTGGACAGCGTTTCGTTGTAGCTGCCGGTCATGATCTGCTCGGACGGATCGCGGCCAAACAACCACTGACTGAGCAGCACCGCCGTTCGGCTCTTGCCGTGTCGCGGCGGCATATTGACCACCAGCACCTTTCTGTCGCTCTCACAGAACGCCTGTAAGCGCTGGCACAGCGTTTTGAGGTACGGCCGGTCCTCGCGGTAGAAGTCCGGTGCCATCAGCTTGCAGAATGACCAGAAGTCACGCCGCGCAAGTTCAATGCGAGCCGCCCTGCGGATACGAGGGTCAACCATCGTCCGCCAGCTTTCGCAGCTCCTCGGTGGTCAGGCCGGTAAAGGGACTCTCCACCTCGAGAGTGCCGGAGTGCTCGATTTTCTCCACGAACGCACCCGCAGCCTTTGCCCGCAGTTCGGACGCCCGCAGGCGGTTCTTGGTGGCCTCGCCCTCATCCCGCATGACATCCGTCCAGAATGCGTTGATCTCCTCCATATCGGCAATCCGCGGCGTTTCGAGAATTTTATCCCGTTCTGCAATATAAACCGCAAGTTTCCGCAAGTTTTCACTGCCGATGGACTGAAATCCGTTGTCATCCTTTGCCTTATATCCGGCAAGCCGTGCCGCCTCTGCCGCCGTCTTGCCCTGCTTGTAGTAGTCGATCCAAGCCTGCTGCTTGGCGGTCAGTTTGCTCACGTGCTCACCGTCCTTTCACGAAATTCGGACATGAAAAAGCACCCTCGAATGAGAGTGCCTTTCCATAGGGATCAATATAACATGAAGCAGGAGGCTGCAGGGTCAGGGTTTCACCCTGCCAACTTCACGATATTATTAAAACACAGATTTAGGTGCACGTTAGGCAAATTTTCACGGAAGGTCTAAATATTTTTCGACCAGCCGGATAAACTCTGCATTCCATGTATGAGCCGTCCTTTCACTCACCGGCACGCACATCGCCGCGCCGTACAGTGTATGGCTGCGCTTCCAGTACACGCGGTCAATCAGCTCCATGCGCTGGCGGCCATGCTTCATGCGTTCAGTTTCCGTGATGGCCTGCCGAACCGCATCATACCGCCGCTGCTCCTTGTCGGTCAGACGGTCAACGACTGCACGCTCGACCGGACTGCCGCCGCCGCTGTGGCCGCCAGAGGCACCGTAGGCCGGTGTGCAGGGTGTGGAACCTACGCTTTCCGCCTTGCGGCACAGTGCCGGATACGACCGGATAATGCGCTTTGTGTACTCCCACCAGTCCTCACGCTTGTTCAATGTTTTCCCTCCCTGTCCGTGATGCCGTAGCGCCGAACCTTATCGCTGTATTTAGTCAATGTTGTTGTGCTCCTCCTGATATTTGCGCATGATGCTGACTGCCACCCGGCAGGCTTCGTCACAGGCGGCGACCATCTTTTCACGGCCATGGAAACCGCCGTAGTAGTCGATTTCACCGAGGGCCTCGGCCGTGGTGGCCGGGTCGAGGATGCGGATTGCCTGTTCAATCGTCATGGGTTGCTCTCCTGTTCCATGCCTTGATTGCTGCCCTTTCGGTTTCAAAGCCAGTCATGTTGCAGCGCATGAAACACTCCTCGTTCAAGCAGTACGGAATGTATTCCTCCATCAGGTGCTCGCCGTCCGGTCTGAAGTAGTGCAGCGTAACTTCGCTGTCGCCGCCGCAGAACGGGCAGGGTTTCAGTTTATCCATTGTCTGTACCTCCGTCCATCTTCGCGCCGCAGCATGGACAATATTTTGTCATAACGCCGCTGCGCGGCTCTGCCTTGCAATGCTTGCAGTATGGATAATAGCCATCACAGCTGATTTCCCACTTGCTATGCACCACTGGAGCAACGTCAGCAGCAGGCAGCGCCTTAATTTTCTCCGCGTACCAGCTCGGATAATGTGCATCCGGCGGTTCCTGTAAGATTGCACCCAGAGCGACTTGTCTGTTGATGTGCTCAGTCATACTGCAACGCCTTCATCAAGAAATCGGCCGCCGGCACATCGCAGAACTCGTCCTTGTCGCGACCGGCCACAAGCAGCGGGCCAACAAACGACCTACCTAAAAACCGACAGTTGTACGGCAGACCTCGCAGCAGGCCCTCCTCATTGCAGATAACGACGGCATCAGTCGCAATGGCTACCGTTTCGATGTATCCGCCTACCTCAGCCTGCAAGGCTTCCAGCGTGTTGTCAATGTCAATGACCTCTGCTTCACAGCATGGTTTCTTCCGAATCACTTTCATACAGCTTCACTCCATTCATCTTTCCATAGGCGATTAGGTCCTTGAGGATCTCATCTACCAACCTTTCTGCGGTTTCTGTATCGCTCGTTTTGGCAAGACTGGCCTTGGACGCCAGTTGAGAAAGAGTCAACTTGCACAGGACCATTTTGTTGTGATCCGCTGCCTCGTTGGCCGCAATACGCAGCGCATCTGCAAGCCGCTCATTATCGCGGTACTTGGTGTCATAGCGCCCGATGCCGGTTTCCTGATAATTCCGGTACGCTCGGTCAGCGATTCGCTGGTAGCGGTCGGCCAATGCCTGTATTTCTTCTCTGGTCATGCGCTTGTTCTCCTCACATCCGTGATCTCCATACCGACGATCAGGCGCCGCAGGTCGCTGCCCATGCCGCTGATTGGCAGCGTGTCACCGCTCTCGTTCCGCAGCGTAGCCGAGAAGAAATCCTCAATCCACTCGAGTCCACAGTCGTTCTCGGTAAACTTCTCGGCGGTTTCGAGGAAATAGTCAACGTCCAGCACGTCCGCGCCGGTATAGTTGCCATACACCTCATATGCCACATGGCCAACGTAGTCCTCCTGCATCAGCGTCACACGGACGGTATGCACGGACTTGCCGCACCAACCAATGGCCGGGTTGTATTCTTTCATTTTCTGTTCTCCTTTTCTCGTTCACGCAGCCGCTTGTTCCGAATCATCCGCGTTACTCGGCGACCCAGAACAGACGGCAGACAGATATTATCGCCAAAGGCACCAGCGTACCACAGCGGGCAGGCCGTAGCACAAGCGCTGCTGCGGGTCTTGTAGCACACACCCTCGTCTGTTTCCAAATCTTCAAGTAGGTCTTGCAGCAGTATCAGTTCTCTATCGGTCATAATCAGCTGCCGCCTTTCCGCTTGATGCGTGCATCTTTGCTAATGTGCTGTTCCGCGTACAGCAGGCTTTCCGGCATGGTGTAATACGCCTGTCCGCCTGCGATGGCGCAGAGCAATTCACCCAGCACCTTTTGCGCTTCCCGCAGATCACGATACCGCGCCACAGTTACTGCCTTTGTGTTCTTGTCATAGCTTGCGACAATGAGCGCCGCGTCCGACTTCTCCGAGATGCAAAAGCGCTCCACGAAGTCCGAGTTGATAATCTGTTTTTTGTCGCCGGTCAGAATGTACATGGCGCGCCTCCGTTCCATTCCCAGTGCTGACCAGTTATACACGCCGCACACAGGTCACCATCCATACCGCACGGTCGGTCGTGCTCACAGCTCTCACAGTCACCCTGACGGCGTAACTGCTCCACAGCCTTATCTCGCTGCTCGGTCATATCACCAACAGCCGAATACAGCCCGTAAAGCTGTGCTGCAGCCTCCCGAAGCAGTGTGCAGCCATGCACGCCGCAGTTATGCTCATGCCCGCAGCCGAGGCAGGCCAGAGAGCCGGTCTGCACTTTCATCTGCTGCAAAGCCTTGATAAGATCAGGTGTTTTCATGTGCCAGCAGCTCCTTCCGCAGTTCTTTGAGCTTGTCTGTCAGCAGGCTTTCGGCCACACTTCTGGCTTTCAACTTGCCATCCTCACCGCCAAAGTTATAACGCGGGCGGTTGACGTTGTGCGTGCCGCCGCCCAGGAAAAAGTCGTCACCCTCGTACCAGCTGGCGGTGAAAAAGCTGCCGTCCGGCAGATCGAGCCGGTACACGCTAAGGCCAATCTCGGGCGCCTTGTGCCAGATGCCCCAGTTCTGCCAATCGGCAAGTACGGCTTTGCGCTTGCTCTCGTTGGTCAGGTTCAAGATGTCCTGCTTGGTGAGTTCCAGCATCATACTTCGTTCCCTCCCATCCGCAGCAGTTCCGCGACCACGCACTCCGAGCAGTGCAGCTCGATGAGGTCGCGCTGATCCTTGACTTCGTTCGGCCAGCGGCAGTATTCGTCACAGAATGCCTCCGCGACCTTGTTTGCCCGCTGCTCCCAGCAGCCAGTATGGAATACCGGACCAGAGCGAACGCCCTGTCCACAGAATCTGCATTTAGCCATTGTTCTCCTCCCGATTCACACTCGCCGCCGGCGAAAACCCGTCCGGGTACCTCCGCTCCAACTTGTCAATATTCGCCTGCATGACGTACTCCAGCGGCACGTTCATCAAATCGGCCATGAGTGCCACATACCACAGCACGTCGCCCAGCTCCTCGATGATCTTGGACGGCTGCCACGGATGCCCTTGATACATACACTTCTTGACCTCATCGGCCACCTCGCCAGCCTCGCCGGTCAGGCCGAGAGCGGCGTTGGCCGCGTTATAGCACTTGTGCGTCGCGGTGCGCATGGCCTTGCGCTGATATTCTTTAATCGTCATTGCTATTCTCCTTGCTGTGATTCATAACCCTGCTTTTCCATTCCCGCTCCCAGTCCGAAAGCTGTGAATCGTCCTGCTGCTGTTCAACCTGCCGCCGCTGCTCACGGATGGCATCTTTCTGGGCTTTCCAGCCCTGCTCCCAATCCGAACCGCTGATGTTCGTCGGGCTGAGATAGCCGCTCGGGTCCTCCTGCTTTGGTCTGCTCTGCTCTTTCGGCTTGGACAGGTCCGCCGCCGTCAGCACGCCGTTTTTCAGCCGCTCACGCAGGACAGTCATAAAGTACGGCACATAACCGCGGCTGTCGCTCTTGGCGCGGCCGACTGCATAATGCGCAGTGGCGGTTATCACCTCATCGGTCATTCCTAATGACCTCATCTTGGCGATAGCAGAGCGGTTAGCCTTGTTCAGCCGTTCTCCTAAAATTCCCTCCACATCGCTGTGTAGTAGAGTAGAATTACTATCTATATTCCTATCTTTTTCTTTTACTTTACTATGTGTACTTTCACCCGAGGGAAACTGGGGTTTCTCGTTTGCGAAACTGGGGTTTTCCTCGCGGGAAACGAATTTTTGCAGCAAAACACTGCGAGAGCTGATCTCCCGCATTTCCTGCTCGGTCAGCAGCCACAGTTCCCACTTTACCTCCGGATTGGTTCGTCCGGCAGTCGCAAAGTAGTAGTGCTCCTGAATTCTGTGAGAGGTGATAATGCCCTGCTGGAACAGGTCGCCGTCGAAAAGCCCGTGCGCCGCCAGACAGTCTATCATCTCTGCAATTTTTTCTGCGTCCGGTTCATAGCGTCCGGATAACACTTCGCTCTTAATGGACCAGATCACGCCGTCACGGTCGTTCTCGCCGTACGGCAGATAGTACCCTTTGTCACGGTACGCCATCACAAGCAGCTGTAAGTACACTACGATTGCCGCCGCGCCGTATTTGCGTCGTGCGGTAATCAGCTTTGGATCGCTCATCAGCCCTATGTCGTGACGGAAATAATCCAGTCCGTCCTTGGTCGGTCTGCCCGTAGTATCACCTCCGGTTTTGAGGGCAGGAAGGGCGGATTGATCGCCCTGTGCCTTGCCTGCTTACGCCAGAATGATAACGTCCTCGCGGAGCTTCTGCAGAATGTGCTGCTCGAACCAGCCGCGAATGTTTGCGATGGCCTCGCGTTTCCATGCGTCCGCGTCAGCCGTGAACAGCGCCGCCTGCACCTCATCGCCAGTCTGGCGAATACGGAACACGAACGGGCTTTTCGGCTGCTCGACCTCGGTAAAGGTGCGGTACGGCGCCAGCACGACCGGGTTCGGCACGCTCACCTGCTTGACGAGCGAAATACCGCTGCGGGCCGTCACGCGCTGCGTCATGCCGTCGTCCGCCAACGATACGCCGTTCTCGGTCGTTACCGTGCTGATGAGCTGCACCAGCGTGTCCCGGACTTCGGTCGGCACGAAATGCGTCTGCATATTGATGATGAACTCTTCCACGCCCAGCCAGCGACCAAACGGGAACGTCGGCGCGGACAGCTCGGCCTCCAGCAGGCACTCACGCACCTTGTCGCTGTTCAGCTCGCGGTACAGATACACCTCGTCGTAATCCGCAACATGGACAACGAAGCGGCGGCCGATGCTGTCCTCGTCCTCGGCACACTCGTCCGCACCGCTCTCGATGTAGTCGCGCACTGCCGAAAGCGTATGTACCGCCAGCGGCGATGCCGTCAGCTCGTTCGGAATGCGGTGCAGCACGCGGTCCGCATAATGACTGCCATTGCGGAACTCCAGATGCGGAGCCGAAAGGTTTACGATATATTCCAGTGCTTCTTTAATCATTTTGAATATCCTCCTATTGATTTACGCCAGCTTGACGACCTTGGGTTCGGTGTCAACAGACGGGTCAAACGACTGCTGACCGGGCACCTGCGGCGTATACTCCATAACGATGGGTTCCGCATCCGTGCCGCCGAGCAGCAGAGCGCCGTCGATCGGCTTGACCGGAACCAGCTTGCTGCTCACTTCTGCACGGACAGCCACACTGTCGCGGTTCTCCGTCGGCACGATAGACAGTTTGATGGTCAGCGTGCGGGCCTTTTTCGCCTCGGTGTTGAAATCGCGGCAGTTTTTCATGATGCGCGTCAGCTCGTAGGCCACACGCTCACCGATCGCGCCGTTCATCATATCCAGAATGCTGATCTCCTTGACTTCGCCGGTGCTATTGAAATTGCTCATGGTTGTACCTCCTCATAAATAGCTCTGTATCCTCCGAAAATTGACCACAAATGGTCAACTCCGGGAAAAATATTTTCATTCCGGGCAAATTCGAATGCGGATACCCGGAAACTCCCTCTCGAATCTCCGCTGCCATGCCTCCGCCCTGCTGTTGCCGGCGGACAGGTGCAGCAGCCAAATGGTGAGCACACCGGACAAGTCCTGTTTATGCAGCCAGCGGATCACGTCGCTTACCTCGAAATGGCTGTGCCGGATGCGCTCCTTGAGCACCGTGGGAATACGGTCGCTGCGGTCGAGTAAGCCCTCCTCGTAGTTGCACTCGACGGCGATGTAGGTCAGCCGGTCAGCAGTGACACCCAGATTCGAGGTATCGACTGCCCAGAGCAGCCGCTCTTTCGTCCGACCGTCCTCGATGAGAAACCCGAGCGGTTCTTCGACATTATGATAGGTGCGGAACGGAACAACGGTCAGATGCCCGAACCGCAGGGTGTCACCTGCCTTGATGATGTTTGCCGCGTCCATCGCGTCCTTGTGCGCGGCTGCTGTGCCGTAACTCATGTACACCGGCACGCCTGCTTTGAGCATCTGCGCGGCCGCTTTGGCGTGGTCTTGGTGCTCATGGCTGACAAGGCAGGCGGTAATATCCGCCATGCCATAGCCCAGCCGCTTTTGCAGCTCCTTGAACGACAGGCCGCACTCCAGCAGTAAGGTCGTTTCACCGTCCGACACAACGTAAGCGTTACCGCGAGAGCTGCTCGCCAGTGATGTAAACGTCAAATCGGGCACGCTCCTTTGCTCGCGGGCGGCGTTTCCGTTTCTTCGGACGGAATATCGACCTTTTCCTCGGGTGCGTTGTCCGCGAACTGCGTGGACTTGCGGATAATGTCCTGCACCCACTCGGGCAGCTTCCCGAACACTTCCATGTCCGGCTCGTCCGCGTCGAATACGAGAATTTCACTCTCCGGCTGCGGTGCAGGAAGTCCCTTCGGGAACCCGGTGACCGCCTCGATGCGGTTGTACTTGCTGCCGTCGTCCTTTTCGACCACGGTCACGCTGAGCATGGCCGGTACGCCTGCCATCTGCATGAGGTCGAAGCCGTCACCGGCCGGATCCAGCTCTGAATCAGTCAGCGCCTTGCCGCGCCAGGCGGTGAGCATCTGGAACAGCGCCGCACGCTCATGCAGCGAAACCGTAAACCGGCGGGACGACAGCCAGCGCGGCTTGTCCTCGCCGTCCACCTCAACGCGCTCGTCCGGAATCTCGAAGATGAACATACACTCCTCGGCGTACTTTCCCTGCTTCTGCTTCTCGAACTGCTTGTACTGCTGACCAAGGTCAACGACCGCGACGCACACGCCCATATAAGTGCCGCCGTCCATCGGCGGAATGCTGCTCACGACCTTGCGTTTTGCTTTCAGGCTCATTCGATTCTCAACTCCTTATCTGCTTCGCTGACCACCAACCGTACGACCTGCGAGCCGATCGGCTGCAAATGCGTAACCGATTCCGCATTATCCACGAAAAGCGGCACACGGCGGTCAAAATGTGCGGAAAGCGTGTCGATAATGTCCATGCCGATGTTGATTTTCATGGCATTGTTCGTACCCTCGAACGTCGAGCCATTGACGTCCATCGGCTCACAGCAGTCGGCCAGTCCGCCGTTGACCTGCTCGGTGAATAGGCGCCAGCGCGTCAGGCGGAACTTGCTGTTGACGCTCTCGGTGATGGCCTGCACACGGTAGCGTGCAAATTCCTCGCACATGGCGATCATGCGGTCCATCTGCTCGACCTCGGCAGCTGCCGTACGCTGCTCTGCCTGCAATTCAGCAATGCGCTTTTTTGTGTCCACGAGCGTCTGCTCCTTGGCGAGAATGGCATCACTTTCCAGCTTGCGGCGTGTCAGTTCGGCGTGCTCGGCTTCCAGACGGGTCTTTTCTGCTGCGGTGTCACCCGTCAGGCGGTCAAGCCGCTTTTCTGCGTCCGCGATGAGCGTCAGAATGGCGTTCTTGCGGCGGTCGTAGTCCGGCAGGTTCTCCGGCTCAACCATGACCGGCGGAACATAAGTGTCCAGCGCAGTCTGCGCTTTCTGCATCTCGTCCTGTGCGGATTTCAGAGAGATTTCCGCATTTGCAAGGCGTTCCTGCGCAGCCGCGATGCCCTGTTTGACGAGCTTGCTGTCCTCGAGGAGTGCGTCCTTGCGCTGCTGCTGACTGGCGGTAAAGGCTTCACGTGCCTCGGCTACCTGTTCTGCCGGCAGCGGCTGGTGACAGGTCGGGCAAACTGTGTCGGTGAACTCCTCGGCGTCGATTGCACGCCAGCGTGCGCGATAGTCGTTCAGGCGGGTTTCGCCGTCTGCGATGTATTGCTTTTCGTGAGCAATCGTGCTCTGCAAGCGTTCAACAGCCTGCTTGCGGTCAGAGAGCACACGGTTCAGCTCGGCGGTTTTGTCCTCCACCGGCATACGCTGGCTGGCAAGATGGGCGTTGTTTTCCATTTCCAACTCGCGGAGCTGATTTTGTAATCCGCCCAGCTCGTTGCGGGTCTGCGCGGCCAACGTGTTGTTGGTCAGCTTAACGAGTTCGCCCTGTACCCGCTCGCGCTCGGCCTGCAGGCGGTCGCTTTCACTGTGAGCAGCCGCAAAGTCGAGGCTTTCCAGCTCCGCCACCATACGGCTGCACTCGTCCACGCGGACCGGCAAGGTGTTGAGGTTGGCGTTCATGTCCTTGCGCTGCCCCACCAGCACGGACTTGTACTCGTCCACCGTCCGACGGCCGACTTTCTCGGCCAGCTCGGCAAACTGCGGTGCAGTCGCAAGCAGCTGTTTGTCCTCCGGCAGGCCGCAAATCTCGGCAAGCAGCGTGCGGCGATCTTTCCAGTGCATCTTGCTCGTCACTGCCCAGACGTCGGTGAGCAGCTTGAACTGGTTCTCGTCGATGATCTCGGAAATACGGCGCTTGTAGGCATTTTCCGCAATCGGCACATCGTCGATAAAATAGTCGCGGGTATCACCGGCGTAGCGCTCGATGGACGAGCCGCGCGGCTTCTCCCATTTCTCGCGGAGCACCTTGCGCAGCTTGAGCGGCTCACCGTCCACTTCCAGAATGGCGGTGACTTCCGGCATGGTGCCCGCCGGTGCATGGTGCGGCTTGATGTCCGGACGAGCATTTCCGGCGCTGTCTTTGTTGAACAGCAGCCACGTCAGAGCGTCGTAAACGCTGGTTTTGCCTGCTGCGTTGGCGCCGAACAGGCTGTTCACGCCCTCGCGAAAGTCGAGGTGCAGCTTGGGAAAGCACTTAAAGTGCACCAAGTCCAAAGATTTCAGTTCAATTTTCATTGACTTCCCGCCTCCTTGCGGGTATTATGTAAGTGTAATGTTTTACTTTGCCGCTGTTGGAATTGCCGTTCCTCAGCGGCGTTTTTCTGTTTTGACACCGATTTTGCGTGCTTGCGGCTGCAAAACCGGCTTGATTTCGCGCTTGGCTGCATCTGACACGCGAGCGTCCGATGCCATCTGCGACAAAATATCGGATTTTTTCTTCTTCACCCACATTAGTCGCCCTCGTAGTAATGCTTAACGACGCTGCGTACACTAATGGTTAAAACACCGATCAGCAGTGTTGCCAGAATCGTGTAGCCTCCCATTGGTAGCTTGTCCATCTCGGCGTAGCCGCTGGCAGACAGCAGTCCGAGAAACGATAGTCCGGCAACAATTCCATTGATTCGGTTCATGGTGTTCACCTTCCTTTCTTCATCGGTACGTTGCCGATACGCCGCTTGGCGATGTCGGTGGCGATGTCACCGAGGTAATACATCACCCTGTGTTCGCCTGGCACTCGTGGCGCTCCAATTATGCGCTTGGCCTTGTACCGGTCGGTAAAGCCGTAAATCTTCGCAGCCTGCTCCAACGTCAGCAGTACCGTGTTCGGGTACATCTTCATCAGGTCGTTCTTGACCTCCTGACGAAGTTCCTGATAGGTTCGGTCGTTCATATTGCTCTCTCCTTTCCTGTGTATCCTCGTTGCCCCTCCTCAGCCGGTGTGATATACTGGATGGCGAAAGGAGGAATATAAATGGATTTTCAGTCAAGTATTGATTTGCACAATCGCGTCTATGAGCATATAGCCCATCCGTTTGGTGATGATTTAACCGCGGATCTCTCTGACCCTCACATGGCAGATTGGAAATACAAAAAGATCAAGGAGCAAATCAAACAGTTTGAAGATGGATTAGACAACGATCACGAAATCGCTATCTGTCTGGCATCATTTGGTACAGCTATAAAAATGGCGGTCCACGACATCGGCTTCCAAAACCCGGACATGCTGTATTTTTACGGCAAGGTCAACGATCAGGAAGCACAGCTCATTCAGCATATGTCACAGTTGAATTTTCTTCTGCTGGCTGTACCGAAACCCAACCCGTCTGCGCCGCCGCGCCGTATCGGATTTACCTCTGATCGGGATTAGGTACCGACCATAACTGCCGCGCATCTCGTCCCTGCGCTTTGGCGGTTTCGTACTCATCTCGCATCAGCAAAAATACAGCCGCCTGAATTTCTGGCAACCGTTGAAGTAACGATTCGATGGCTGCCAGTTTTTCTTTGACCTCTTTCAGATCGTCCATCGACTTTCACCTCGCTTTCCCATGTATCCTCGTTGCTCCTCCTCGTCCAGCGTGCTATACTGGAAGAAAAGGAGGAAATCATTATGAACATCGCTTGTAACACTTTGCTGCAGCTCATTTATGACCATGAGCAAACAAACTCCGATCCTTTTCAAATCGGCTACAACGACTGTGAACAGCTATCCGATCCGGCAGCCCTTAGAAATGCTGTACAAACGCTGACCTCACGCGGATATGTTACACAGGTCCGAGCAATACTCCGCAGTTATTGCCTTGCTCTTACCGAAAAAGGCGAAGCATATGTACGCAATGGTTTTGTTGCTGCCACAGAACAGCAGTCGGCCAACTTTAATTTCAGCGGCGCGATGATCAACAATGCGACGATCGGCAACAACAATACTGTAGGCTCGATGAATTACAACAGCTCGGTTGCTCTTGATGAGATTCAAGAGGCTATCTCTCGCCAGCCATCAGCCGATCAAGCGGAACTTAACGAGATGCTTGACATCCTCCGGGACATTCAAAGCTCCGAGAAGCCCGTCGAGAAATCCCGGCTCGCTCGTTTTTACGAGCTTGTCAAAAAGAGTTCTGATCTCGTTCTTCCGATCAGCAAGTTCCTGTTCGAGGTCTTTTTCAAGCGTTGACTGGATGAACCCCTGCTGCTTTGCCCAAAGCTCCACGACTGCAAACGTAAGTTCGAGGCATAGCAGCAGGGTTTCGTTTTCCTGTTTTAACTTTTCGGTTTCGGTCATCGGTTCTCACCTCGCTTTCCTGTGTATCCTCGTTGCCCCTCCTCAGCCCATGTGGTATACTGAAATAAAGGAGGAATTACGAGTGAAATATGTTATCATTTTTCTATGTGTCGTAGCAGTGAAACTCTACATCAACGCATCGAAATTCTTTTCAGCTAAGCGACTTCGTGAAAGGTATACAGATTCTTTTAAGAGTGACGGTAAGCCTTTTGAAGAATACATTCCCCAAACCAGAAAAATGTTCATTGACATTGGTGCAGGCAATACTTCAATCCCTGTCGCACAGCCGCTTGGTTATAACCAAGTAGCTAACACAACCGTAGAGATAATTAAAAACCTCGATAGCAGACGCTCTGATATTGTCGGCACCATTTTGAGCTTATTTGATGAAGCTGTAGGAACATATCGAATGCGTATGCTGGAAAGTATCTCGCCCTCATACTGGATTGAAACTCTACTTTTCCTGCCTTCACGCGCACTCAAGTATCTGGGTTGCGAGCCTGATAAACTGATCAGTAAACTGTTTCAGCTTATCTACTGGATTGCTGTGCCCCTACTCATCGCTTTCCGCTCCGAACTGTATCAGCAGCTTCTCTTCCTGCTTCAGCAGGTGAAGTAAGTACCTTGACAGCCGGATTACCGAACCAGCGTCCCCGTTTTCTGCTGCCCGTTTATGCGCGGTCAGCAGATTTTTTATTACCTGTTGCCGAGCACATTCCGTGCTGGATACTTTCAGCATGTTCTCACCTCGCTTTCCTGTGTGTACTCGTTGCCCCTCCTCAGCCGGTGTGATATACTGGAAACCGAAAGGAGGATCATGATGCACTGTTTTTCTCAGAATGTCATTAGCGAATTAGCTATGACGTATGTTCGTTCGCAGAATTTGAACGACAAAAGTCCGACTGAAATTGCACAACTGTACGAAAACGCATACCAGGAAATTATGCAATACTGTCGTGACGCCGGAAAAGCCGGCGGTACCAGCGTTTTCTAACGTCTGAATTCCGACTGCTCCACTGCTTGCTTACATTTATCAAGCAGCAAACGAGCCGAGATGATACTCATGCCTTCCAACGCAGCAAGTATCGTTTCGGCTCTATTGCTTTCTTCCTCCGAAAATAATAATGCCTTCGGGAAAGACAGCAATTCACCGTCTTCTATGTAAAGTTTTCTGTATACCATTGGTTCTCACCTCGCTTTCCTGTGTATCCTCGTTGCTCCTCCTCGACCTATGTGGTATACTGAAAGTCGAAAGGAGGAATAGACTTATGAAGGAAATTGATTTTGAAGCAATTCGTCAAGCTGTCTTTGAGAAGTGCACGAAACAGTTTGACGATGACAAGCTGAGCAAAACCGTTGTTCTGCAAGCCGAACTTGCTTCAATCATCACAAAAGAAATGCTTATCGAATATCATCGACAGCTTTCTGCAGACGAGTAAGCATTTCTTCCGACACAGCTTCAACAGCCGAAGCATTTTGCCGTTCTTGTACCGCTAATACAAGGGCGGCAATTTCTTTTGCGTCGCCTTTGATGATTACTTCCATCGCTTCTCACCTCGCTTTCCTGTGTATCTTTAGTTTTCTAAAGATAGTCTGCAAAAAAAATAGTCCGGGATCTTCGACAGCGGAATATTCAACTGTTCACAGACCGACAGAATTTCCTCCTGCCGGAAATCGCGCTTGTTGTTCAGTGACAGGTTCATAGAGGTCGCACTGATACCGATTTTCTCCGCTAATGCGTCTTGTGTGAACCGCTTTTCGCGCATTCTGCCCAGCAACTTGTTGTAATCGTACTGTTCCATTGTTCTCACCTCCCTTGACTTGTCTTTATGATAACACTTTAGATTTCTAATGTCAACAGTTTTCTAAAGTTTTTCTTGCAGATTCTAAAGTTTTGTGATACAGTATCCTTAACAAAGGAAGTGATGCACAAATGCCCGAGTTCAAAGAACGATTAGATGAAGCAATGCGCATTAGAGATATATCTGCTGCGGAATTATCCCGTATATCAAAAGTAAATGAGGGTGCAATCAGCCAATACCGCGCCGGCAAATATAAGGCCTCTCAGCGCAGCCTAGATAAACTTGCTCGTGCGCTGAATGTCAGCATACCGTGGCTGATGGGCGCCGATGTGCCAATGACAGATGAACCGTCTGCGCCGTCGCTCCCCTCCCCCACCATCACCGAGGACACCGTAACCTTCCCGATCGTGACCAGCGTGGCCGCGCACTACGACAGCGTATCGACCGACGAAAGCGCCACCGGCGAGCATATCGAAGTGCCATCGGCCTACCTCAAGGGCCGCAAGCCGGAGGATTTCTGCGCCATGCGTGTTCGCGGCGACAGCATGTATCCCGATTTTCGCAACGGCGATATTGTACTGGTGCTCAAACAAACCACGATGAACCATTCCGGTGAAATCGGTGTTATCAGCTACGGCGAGGACGAAATGACCATTAAACGTATCAACTATGTTGACGGCGAGGACTGGATCGAGCTTGTTCCGCTTAACAACCTGTATCCGCCCAAGCGCATTGAAGGCGTTGACCTGGAAAGCTGCCACATCATCGGCATACCGCGCGTACTGATAAGGGAGTTCTGACCATGGATAACTTATTCTCCGCCCTGGCGCAGCTCGCCCATGACTGCGGCGCACAAAAACTGACCCTGTTCGGCTCCCGTGCACGCGGTGACAACCACGAGCGCAGCGACATTGACCTTGCCGTGTACGGTATGCCGGAAAAGCAGCAGATCAACTTTCTGTCCGGCGTTGACGACCTGCCGACGCTGCTCAAATTCGACATCGTGTTTATCGACCCGTACACCTCTCCCGACCTGCTCACCGAAATTGACCGAGATGGAGTGATACTATATGAAGACCAAGCGTGATAACTTTGTAAATGCCGTACAGCGCCTCGCCGAGGCCGTGACCGACTACCACAACATTCCGAACGATACCGTGCGCGACGGCATGATCCAGCGGTTTGAGTTCACCTTTGAACTCGGCTGGAAAGCGCTCAAGGAGTATATGCTCGACGCCGGCATGCAGAATACCCTGCAGTTCCCAAAACAGGTGCTGCGCGAGGCCTACGCCGCCGAGCTGATTGACGACGAAGGCGTCTGGCTCGATATGTTGAATGCCCGTAATCAGACGTCGCACATTTACGACGACCACACTGCCGCCATTATCGCAGCCAAAATCCAGAAGTCCTACCTGCCCGAGCTGCAAAAGCTCGCCGCGCACTGGGCGTAAAAAAATCCCCATTCACTGGTAGAACCGTGAACAGGGATAGAATATTTATGCTGCATTGCTGTACCGCAGCGTGTACTTCTTGCCCCGGTACTCAAAACTTTCCGGGTAATCGTGGCGTTCCAGCCACAGGCTGACCTTGGCAACGACCGACTTCGTGTACTGCACATTCGTTCCTGCGTGGCCGCTGACTGCGCTCTGGAACGGCGCAAGCTCCTTTTCTTCCGGCAGCACGTCCACCTGTGCGATAATCGCGGAGATTGCGTGCGCGTGCGGCTTGCCCGATCGGGACAGCACGCCGACCTGTTTCGCAATCGCAGTCGCGTCGAACAGCTGCTTGTTCAGCGTCACGCCCTCGAGCGGGATCTCCACACCAACCGGCGCATACAGGCTTTTCATGGCAACAGCGACGAACTGCGGTGCCATACCGGCCTCTTTGAGTGTCTGGCGGATAATACGCGCCGCGCTGTTGACCTCGCCGAGCCGTTTCTGCAATACCTTCGGTGTCGTGTACTCGCCGTGCTTGCGGATTGCCGGCAGCACTTCGGACGTTACCCAGCGCTTGAACGCTCTCGCCGTCGGCAGCTTGCTCGACAGGATAAGGCTGTACAGGCCGGACTCGTTGATGATGGTCAAGTCCTGTGCTCCGCCAAGGGTGTCACATTTCGTTACCCCCTTGTCCTCATCGTCCACATGGTCAATGATGGCTTTTCGCGGATTGGTGTAGCCCAAAATCTCTGCTACGTCCTTACCGACAAACCACGGCTCACCGTCTCTGGTCAGCGTGCGGACCTCGCCAAACTGGTCATTTGCGAAAATCTGAATTTCTTTGCTCATTGCATTGTCCTTTCGTCCATAGGTGGAAAGGAGCGGCGGGAACATACCCCGCCATGCGTTACTCCAATGCCTTTCCCCATTTCGGGGTGAGCGCGCTCAGTCGTAATTACAGGTGGTATCTTACCGCAAGACCGCAATTCTGTAAATTGACAAGATGACGGTGAAGATACTTCACATTCGCATTTTCGGAACTTTTTAGAGCGAGACCAATTTTCAAAATACCCGAATAGCCTAAAAAAGCCCAAATTAGTCCCAATTAGCTAAAATCGCTACTGTCGCAAATAATCACCAAAATAAATTTCAAAAATAACGCCCACCGGCGGCAACCGATGAGCGTTATCGAGGGTAGAAATACTTTAGCGAGTGCATTCTACCCTCTTATTTTACAACTAAATAGGAGGTTTTGCAAATGAAAAAAGCAAACACATCAGACGGATATTTCCGCGAAACCTTTACCTACAAGGGTAAACGGTACTCTGTCCGTGCCAAGACCGAGCGTGATCTCTGGCGCAAGGTCGAGGAGAAGAAGCGCCGACTTGAGGAAGGTGTAGACGCCACCAACGAAAACACGACGGTTGATCGCTGGTTTGCTGACTATCTGACCGCATACAAGCTGAACAATGTTACGAAAAAGACGTACCATCAGCTTGAGGCCTACGTCAAGAACTACATCTCCCCCGCCATTGGCAACCGGCGGCTGAAAGACATTCAGACGATCGACCTGCAGCTCATTATCAACTCCTGCGCCGGCATGTCGCTGTCGCAGGTGAGCAAGCTGCGCGGTCTGATCCAGCAGGCATTCAAACAGGCCCGCATCTCCCGCGTCCTGGTGTTCGACCCGTCCGAGGGTATTGTTATGCCAAAGACCACGAGTGGCACGCACCGAGAGCTCACCGAGTATGAATACAAGCACATTCACAACGTCGCACGTACCCACCGCGGTGGACTGTGGGTGCTGTTCATGTTGTACACTGGCGCAAGACCCGACGAATCGCGCAAGGCCCGCTGGGAAGATGTTGATTTCGATGAGCACATCGTCACACTGCACAGCTCGAAAAACGGCTACGGCGACCGCCGTGTTCCTATCCCTGCGCGGCTATACAAACGCCTGAAATGGGAACGTAAGGACAGCGGTTATCTCTTCACGCAGCCGACCACCGGCAAGCCGCACACCGAATCGTCCATGAAGCAGATGTGGCGCTCGTTCAAGAAAGCACTTGCTTTGGATATGGGCGCACTCATCAAGGACGGTAAGATTGACCCGGAAACTTCTATCCTGGCCGACGATCTCGTGCCCTACTGTATGCGCCATACTTACGCGACCGACCTGCAGAGTGCTGATGTCGCGATCAACGTCGCCAAAGACCTGCTCGGGCACAAGACGATCCAAACAACCTCGCGTGTTTACACCCACCTGTCACCCCACGCATTCGCAAATGCTTCTCTCAAGGTGCTGAACTTTCAGGATCTGAAACAGAAGAAGAAAAAGCAGCGCAAACCGGCCTCTGGCAGGTGACACACCAGGTGACACATCAAACAGCCTAATACAGCCCAATATAGCGCATTTTTACAAAAAATAACACTCTACGCATCGACCGCGTAGAGTGCATAAAAAGTTAAATTTTATAAGAAAAAAGCTCCCAAACCATACGGTTTAGGAGCTTTTCTGTTGGTGGAAGTTACAGGGCTCGAACCTGTGACCCTCTGCTTGTAAGGCAGATGCTCTCCCAGCTGAGCTAAACTTCCATCGGGCCGCTGTCGTCTTTATTTTTGTATCATCCCTGACGACTTTTTTAGTATATAACAGAAGCTCCGATCTGTCAACACATTTTCTGAAAAAACTTCAAAAAAGTTATTTCGCAAATTGCAAGTGCAAGTTGGACACCTGCACGGTAGAAATTAGTTAATCAGAG
>CAVLCS010000010.1:494-36333 GCA_963661675.1 Bulleidia sp. | reverse complement strand
CCATAGTGATTGCCCTCCCTTGGCAGATGTTGTGTGCAAACTTCATTCTACCATGTTTGGAAAATCACTATGGATTTTTTAGGTGTCCAACTTCATTATGCAATCAACCCTCAATTTACTTCAAATAAATCGAAAACTCCATCTTCTCGGTAACATACCCAACGATTTTCGCCTCCGGCACGCTCTGCTGCAGCTCATAGAGACAGCCTTGCGCGTCCTGCTCCGGCAGGGCAAACAGCAGTCCGCCGCTGGTCTGCGGGTCGTAAAACAAATCCTGCAGCGTGCGCGAAATATTCTCCTTGACGCACACGCCGGCTTCCGCGTACTGCCGATTCCGGTACGCGCCTGCCGGAATGAAACCCATCTCAGCCAGCGGGTACGCCTCTGCGTGATAGGGCACGTCCTTGGCCCGAATATGCACGGAAACGTCGCTGCCCTGTGCCATCTCAAAGCTGTGGCCGAGCAGCGCGAAACCGGTCACATCGGTGCAGCTGTGCACCGGATATTTCACCATCACGTCACGTGCGGCCTTGTTCAGCGTGGCCATTTGGCGGTAAATGCGGTCGAGCACGGACGTTTCGACCAGATCGGCCTTTGCCGCGGTCGTCAGCACGCCAACACCGAGTGGCTTGGTCAGAATGAGCACATCACCCGGTTTCGCACCGCTGTTGGTGAGCACCTTTTTCGGGTGCACGAAACCCGAAACCGCCAGTCCGTAGATCGGCTCGGCACCTTGAATCGTATGCCCGCCGGTGATGATCGCACCGGCCTCATAGGCCTTGTCGTAGCCGCCGCGCAGCACTTCCTGAACGGCGTGATCGTCCATGCTCTGCGCCAGACACATGATGTTGAGCGCCAGCTTCGGCTCACCGCCCATGGCGTACACGTCGCTGAGCGCGTTGGCCGCAGCGATCTGCCCGTACAGGAACGGATCGTCCACGATGGGCGGGAAAAAGTCGGTCGTCTGCACGAGGGCGGTGCTCTCGTCGAGCACGTACACGCTCGCGTCGTCGCTCTTGTCGTAGCCGACGATCAGCCGCGGGTCGGTGTGCGTGCGGAAGCCCTCGAGCAGGTGCACGAGCGTGCCGGCGCCGACTTTCGCGCCGCAGCCGGCGCAGCTTGCAAGTTTGGTCAGCTTTACTTCGGTCTCCATCGAAAAATCTCTCCGTTTCCGTGATTTGCTGCTCTTATTGTACCAAAAATCACGCAGATTCGCAACATTCATTCGCCTTGCATAGACTGTCTGGGAGGGGATGCTATGGCGACTATCAGCCTTTGCATGATCGTGCGGAACGAGGAGAACGTGCTTGCGCGGTGTCTGGACAGCGTGCGCGGCATTGCGGATGAAATCATCATCACGGACACCGGTTCGACCGACAAAACGAGGGAAATTGCCGCAAAATATGGTAGAGTGCTGGACTTTCCGTGGTGCGATGATTTCGCGGCTGCACGCAACTTTTCGTTCGCACAGGCGCACATGGACTACACCCTGTGGCTGGATGCGGATGATGTGATCCTGCCGTCCGACCGGCAGAAATTCCTTGCGCTCAAAGCCGAACTGGACGGCACCGCCGATGTTGTCATGCTGCCGTACCACACCGGTTTTGATGAACAGGGCAGACCGACCTTCTTCTGTTACCGCGAGCGGCTGCTCAAAACGGCAGCGCACTTCCGATGGACAGGAGCGGTGCACGAGTGCATCGTGCCGCACGGCTGCATCCGGTACGGAGACGCGGCCGTGACGCACCGTAAGCCGTCGGGCGAGTACTCCGACCGCAACCTGAAAATCTATCAAAATCTGCTCGCCAAAGGCGAAAAACTGGACGCACGCGGCAGTTATTACTACGCGCGGGAGCTGTTAGCACACAGGCAGTACGCACAGGCGGTCGAAGCATTTGAAGCCTTCTTTAATAGAACAGACGGCTGGGCGGAGAACAAAATTGACGCATGTCTCGGTCTGTCGCAGGCTTTGTCTGCCCTCGGAGAGCGCGAGCAAGCCAAACAGGCGCTGACCCTCTCGTTTGCACTGGATGTGCCGCGCAGCAGCATATGCTGTGCACTGGCAGCACTCGAATACACGGATAACCGCGTAAAACAGGCCATATTCTGGTACGAAACCGCTATCCGAGCCGCAGAGGTGCGGCAGCACGGCTTTGTTGACGTGAACGCCTGTGCTTTCACGCCTACCCTCGGATTATGTGCTTGTTGGGATAAATTAGGCGACCGGAAGCAAGCCTGTGCATGGAACGAGCGGGCAGCGCTCGTGCGGCCTGCGTCGGCAGCGGTGGCACACAACCGACGCTATTTCGCGTCTCAAGGCATCACCGCGGAGCCGCCTTCGGCATAGACTGAACTGCCGGAGTTTTCCGGCAAATCGGCAGGAAAGGAAGAACGACATGAACGATCGACAAGACCGCTGCGGCAACTGGGAACGCCCGAACGACCGCTGGCAGGATCGTGTGTGCGATGAAGTGCTTGGTAACGGCCGACCGGGTCCAATGGGACCTCCCGGTCCTCCGGGTCCGCGCGGCCCAAGAGGAGAACGCGGCCCAATGGGCCCGAGAGGCATTCCGGGTCCTCCGGGACCGCCGGGTTTCCCGGGCATGATCGGGCCGACAGGCCCGACCGGTGCAACTGGCGTAACTGGTGCTGATGGTGCAACTGGCCCGACCGGAGAAGCGGGTGCCGTCGGTGCAACCGGTGCAACCGGCCCAACCGGTCCCACGGGTGAAGCAGGAGCCGTCGGTGCCACCGGCCCAACCGGCCCAACCGGTGAAGCAGGAGCCGTTGGTGCCACCGGCCCGACCGGCCCCACAGGTCCTGCACCCGAGCCTGCGGCTGCGGTAGCGGACGCCACGAGCACGGACGACATTGTCGCACGGTTCAACGAGCTGCTCAACAGCATGCGCGAAGCAGGACTGCTCGAGCTGCCGTAACCGGTGCAGAGAGGGAGTGGAAAACACTCCCTCTTTCTTTGCACCAATGTTCGACTTTATGCGTCAAATGTGCTATACTGAACCTATCAAACAACAGGAGAGCGAACGGTATGACGATTTTGACTTGTGACTGCGGATACGAGATCTACATTATGGACGAGACCGGTGCGACCGCATGGCAGTGCGACAAATGCGGCCAGTGGTACGACTTCTTCGGCGTAAAGGTGCCTGACCCGGCGAGTGTGAAGCCGAAAAAGTCGCCGCACCTTGTCAACTGGAGTGCGGGCGAAGATTTGTAAAGCCTGTCACCCGAAAACAAGGGGGAAAACCGTCTGCGGATATAAAAAGTAACAGAACTGTAACCTCGTTTTATGTCGAAAGGTGCTATACTTATATCTTAGCAGCATATCTATAAATATGTTTATAAAAGAGGATAGGAAGGATGACAAAAATGGCATATGAATCGGCGCGGCCGGCGCCGCGCAGCCCGCAGAGAAGAAGGCGCAGACGTCGGCGGAGACGGCGCAACAGTCACTACGGTGTGCTGTTTGCCCTGATCATCGTACTGATCGCGATCATTTTCTTCGGCGTTCGTGCGATCCGTGCGATCGTCGGCAATGTGGTCAGCAGCAACAATGTGCTGGTGTATCAGGTGGGCAACACGAATGCGTATAAAAACGGTAAGGCGATCGAGATAGACGGTGCACCGTACCGCGACAGCCAGGGCAACGGCATGGCGTCCATCACCTCGCTGTGCGACAACCTTGGCCTGGAGCTGAACTGGGACGAGAATGCCAAATCCGGCACGATAACGCTCAAAAAGACCGTGCTGACCATTCAGCTGAGCAGCACGAACCTGCAGGTCGGCGATGCAAGCGAAACCTTTGCTTCCGCTCCGGTGGAGAAGGACGGCATTGTTTACGCACCGGTCAAGGATATCTGTCAGGCGCTTTCGTGGCAGACCGGCGAGGTTGCCGCCGAAAACGGCGACCTTATCATCGTCAGCCAGGCGAAAAAGGCGCTGACCGATAAGAAGATCAGCGACATTACGGCAAAGGCGCTCAACGTGCTCGGCCCGGCTGAGGGTCAGGTGATGAGCGGCAGCATTGTTATGCGCACCGGCTCGGATCAGATGCTCTACGAGGGCAGCACCAAGCACATGGTCGAGACCGGCAAAAAGCTGGGCAGCGGTGTGCTCGATCAGGACGGCACGGCGTATATCCCGCTCAAGGCCGCTATGACCGCACTCGGCGGCAAGGCCGAGGACGACGGCAAGGGCACCTGGAACGTCACCTACGGCGAATCCACCGCGACCGTAGCTGCGGATGACGGCAAGACCAAGGTAGACGGCAAGCGTGCCTCCGGCAATGGCTTCTCCACCTACACGGATGAGGAAAAGAACCGCTTTTACGTTTCTCCGCAAGTATTTGCGGCCATTCTCGGCAAGACGTACACCGACCTCGGCGACGGCGTATTCTCGTTCACGGGCGTAACGCTCGACGGCTTTGACAGCCAGAAGGCGTACCTCAAGAACATGAAGGATAAGCTGGGCGACGCCGTGGACGGCGATATCCCGGAGGCCGATGTCTACATCGCACTGACGTTTGACGACGGCCCGACCGGCAAAAAGGACGGCTATCCGGACGGTCTGACCAACTATCTGCTCGACGGCCTCAAGCAGCGCGGCGCAGTCGCTACGTTTATGATGGTCGGCGAGCGTGTCTCCGAGGTGTCGGACGTGCTGCCGCGCATGGTAAACGAAGGCCATGAGCTGGGCAACCATACCATGAACCACCCGATGAGCCACCTGACCGGTCTGGGCGCGGCGGATATCCGCACGCAGATCGACGACGCAACGCAGGCCATCAAGGCCATCGCAGGACAGCCGCCGCAGGTACTGCGTCCGGTAGGCGGCGGCGTCAACTCGGATGTTAAGGCGGTAGCCGCGGATCTTGGTTATCCGATCATCAACTGGAGCGTGGACACCGAGGACTGGAAGTACCGCGATGCCGAGCACGTCAAGCAGGTCATCGTGGAGCAGGCAGGCGACGGTGACGTTGTCCTCATGCACGACCTGTACGAGAGTTCGGTCGAGGGCGCACTGGCCGCCATCGACGAGCTGCAGAGCCGCACGGATAAGACGTACGCGTTCGTAACCGTCTCCCAGCTGGCCGCAATTCACGGCATTACGCTGGAGCCGGGCGTTGTCTACAACGGCCTGAGCGACGAAGTCGCACAGCAGATCGCGGACGGCAGTTATTCGCCGACGGAGTTTACCTAAACAAAAATCCCGAACCATTTGGTTCGGGATTTTTTGTTGTGTTTCGGCCTCCCCTTTCAGGGGAGGGGGACCGGCGAAGCCGGTGGAGGGGTTGCTTCCGACAGAAAACCCCTCAGTCACATTCGTGACAGCTCCCCTGAAAGGGGAGCCCCAAATTACATTACTGTTCGTTGTTTTCTGCCATGCGATATCCCACACCAACCTCAGTAAACAAATACTCCGGTTCAGCGGGATTTTTCTCGATCTTGCGGCGGATATTCGCCATATTGACACGCAAAATCTGGTTATCACCGCCGGCTCTCGGGCCCCAGAGTTCCTTGATGATATAATCGTAAGTAAGCACCTTGCCGGCAAACTTGCCGAGCAGCGCAACGATGCGGAACTCGCTGAGCGTTAAGTGGACGTTCTCGCCGCGGACGGTCACTTGATGCTTGTTATAGTCGATGGTCATTTCGCCGACCGTATACGTTCCCTCCCGGGCAATTTCGCTGTTCGCAGAAGTCGTTCTCGTGTGGCGGATGGCCGTGCGCACGCGCGCGAGCAGCTCGGCGGTGCCGAACGGTTTCGTGAGGTAATCGTCCGCACCGAGGTCAAGCGCCTGCACCTTGTCGTGCTCATGCGAGCGAGCGGAAACGACGACGACCGGCAGGCTCGACCACGAGCGCAGCTCCCGCAGCACGTCAATGCCGTCCATATCCGGCAGACCGAGGTCGAGGATGACCAGATCCGGGCAGTGCGAGGAAATCATGGTCTTGGCTTCGCTGCCCGTGCGGGCGAGCAGTGTTTCGTAGTCGTTGGAGTTCAAAATGGTGGAGATAAAGTGAGCAATGCTCTTTTCGTCCTCCACGATGAGTATTTTTTCCCGAATGTTCATTGCAGTTTCGGCTCCTTTTCCAGCATCGGCAGGCAGAAGGTGAATTCCGCACCGCCGTCTTTATTTTTCGCGTGCATCGTGCCGCCGTGTGCGCGGACGATGGCGTTGCATACAGAAAGTCCCAGTCCCATGTTGCGCTTGCCGTCGCCGGTGGGCGTGTCGCTGTGGCGCAGCGTGCCGCTGAACAGCACGGGCAGCAGCTTTTTCGGAATGCCGCCGCCGTTGTCCTGTACGGCAAAGACGGCGTTTTCGCCTTCCTGCCGGACAGAAAGGGCAATGTGGGTGGTATTTTGGCCGTGGCGAACGGCGTTTTCGAGCAGATTGGTCATCACCTGCTCAATGAGGATGGCGTCCATCGGCACGATGAGCAGCTCTTCCGGCACGGACACCGATACCTTGATACCAGCATTGTGCTTGCGGAATTTGCGGGCGACCTCGCCGAGCACTTCCTCGGCGGCTTCCGGCTGCTTGGAGATCTTGGTGTCCTCGCCTATGCGGGTGATGGACAGCAGGTTTTCGACCACGCGGACCAGCCACTGTGCATCGTCGCGCACGTCCTCGAGCAGCTGCCGCTGCTGTTCGCGCGACAGGTCGGGCGTTTCCAGGATGGCCGAGGTCGAGCCCACGATCGAGGTCAGCGGCGTACGAATGTCGTGCGACACCGAACGGAGCAGGTTAGCGCGCATTTTCTCGCGTTCGCTCTCCATGCGGAACTGCTCTTGCTGCTTGATCTTGGTGGTCATCGTGCAGGTGACGAGCGACACGCACAGCATGACGAAAAACGTCAGCGGGTAGCCGGTCATCGTGAAGTTAAACTCCCAGTAGGGGAAGGTGAAGATGTAGTTGATGCCGACAACGCTCAGGATAGCGGCGAGCGTGCCGAAAACGTAGCCGTTTGTGAAACGCGAGATGAGCAGCACCGCGAGTACGAATACCGGAGAGGCGAAGCCGTCGCTGATGTCCGACCGGCGCAGCAGGATGCACAGCGATAGGGCGCAGATAAATATCACCGCCGAGATAAGGAAATCCCGCAGGGTAAAGGAAAATACACGAGGTGTGCCGTCCTGTCGTTTCATGTCGAATCCTCCAAGCGCATAAATGTACAACTTAATTATAGCAGATAATTTGTTAATATGGCATAAATAAAATTAGTAATTAGGAATTAGTAGTTAGGAATTAGAGTGGAGAGTTCTGCAAGGTAGGAGGTAGGAGGTAGGAGGTAGGAGTGAGGAGTGGAAGGCGGTTTGCACCATTTATCAACAACGGCACAGGTTTCCGTAGGGGCGGACCAATGTGTCCGCCCATTTTGAGGGATTGGCGTATAGTTTGGATTTGGACGCGCAATGCGCGCCCCTACAATCGTTTGATGGAATCTGCGGATTTACCATGCTGCAAACGGCAAACCATTGTAGGGGCGGCCATTGGCCGTCCATTTTTAACGATATGCACTGCGTGTCATTTGGTTGGTAATCACAAATAATCAACATATCCATATCTGATGTTGCCCAACCGAAAGAATAAAGTGACAACCACCGTTATCCGTGTTATAATAATCCATTATAGGGTAATATAGAACAAGAACGATCATTTAATGGAGGAAACAGCTTGCTTTGGAGAGCTTTGATGAGCGGCAACATCCGCTCGGCGTTTATCACACTGGCGCTTTCGCTGCCCGCGATCGTGCTGTGCCTGTCCATTCACGAGACCGCGCACGGCGGCGTTGCCTATCTGCTCGGCGACCGCACGGCACATGATTCCGGCCGCGTTACGCTGTCGCCGCTGGCGCACATCGACCCGGTTGGTTTCCTGTGCCTGCTGCTGTTCGGCTTTGGCTGGGCGCGTCCGGTGCCGATCAACATCGCCAATTTTAAGAACAGACGCTGGGGTATGGCGCTGACCGCTATCGCCGGTCCGGTTTCCAACTTTATCACCGCGTTTGTGGCGTACTGCCTGTATTTTGTCGTGCGCATGAACATGACCAGCACGTTTCTGTGGTCGCTGTCGCAGTTCCTGCTCATCGTTGCGAGCATGTCGGTCGGTCTGGGCGTGTTCAACCTCATTCCGGTACACCCGCTGGACGGCTCGCGCGTCGTTGACGCTTTTCTGCCGTTTTCGTGGTCGCTCAAGCTGCAGAAGTACCAGAATATCATCTTTTTCGTGTTCATCGTGGCACTCTGGTTCGGCTGGCTGGACGGCATTATGGACTGGGTCGGCAACGGCGTACTCATGCTGGCGGTGAACTTCGTCAGCCTGTTTCTGTAAGCTATGGATTTTCACTTAGACAACTTTGACGGGCCGCTCGACCTGCTGCTGCACCTGATTTCCAAAAACAAGGTGAGCATTTACGATATCCCGATCGCGGAGATACTCGAGCAGTACATGGCGGTCCTGCACGAAGCTGAGCGCATGGACCTCGACGTGGCTGGCGACTTCATCGCGATGGCAGCACAGCTGGTGTACATCAAGTCCAAGATGCTGCTGCCCAAGCACGAGGAGGACGAGGCCGAGGAAGACCCGAGAGCGGGTCTGGTCGAGATGCTGCTCGAGTACCAGAGACTCAAGAGCGCGACCGCGTTTTTCGCGGAAAAGAACGAAAGCGGCCGCGATATCTACGTCAAGCCGCCCGAGCGGCACGATGACGGACCGGTCGAGTACCACCACACGGTAAACGACCTCATCCGTGCAGCGAACAAGATGCTGCGCCGCACCAAGCGGAGACTTCCGCCACCGGTGACCTCGTTTCAGGGCATTGTCGGGCGAGAACCGGCACCGGTCGAGGGACGCGTCACCGCGATCCTCAAACGCTTTCTGCACCGTATGCGCGTACCGTTTATGCGGCTGTTCGATGACGCGAGAAACCGCTCAGAGATCGTGGCGACCTTTCTGGCGGTACTGGAATTATCCAAGACCCGCCGAATCCGTCTGGAGGGTGACGGTGAGGAGATGGAGCTGATGCTGACAAATGACAACACAGAATAACGGCGGCATGACGGCATGCGAGGCCGAATTGGAGGCCGTGCTGTTCGCGGCAGGAGACGCGGTAACGATCGAACGGCTGTCTGCAGCGCTCGAGGTCACACCGGCGGAACTGCTGGACGCGGCCGCCGCACTCGAGAATCGCTACGACTTCGAGAACCGCGGCATCATGCTGCTGCGCATCGAGGACAAGCTGCAGCTGGCGTCCCGCCCGATGTACGGGCAGTATGTGCGCCGCGTGACCGAATCGCGCAGACCGCCTGCACTGTCGCCTGCGGCCCTTGAGGTGCTGACCATCATCGCCTACCGGCAGCCGGTGACGCGCGCGTTCATCGACCAGCTGAGAGGTGTCGATTCGTCCAACACGGTGAGCAGTCTGGCGGAAAAAGGTCTCATCGAGGAAGCCGGACGGCTGGACGTACCCGGCAAGCCCATGCTGTTCCGCACGACCGACCAGTTCCTGCGCAGCTTTTCGCTTGCAAGCATCGAGGACCTTCCGGCGCTGCCGGCCCTCGAGGAAAACGAGCAGATGGAGCTGAACATGGACGGCACACTGCACGAGACACCGCCCGGAGAGCAGCTGCGCTTTCTGAACGGCGAGCCTGTGCCGCCGGAAACGGAGTGACCGCCTATGGGAACGGTTTTGCTCTGGATTTTAGGCATTCTGCTTGGAATTGTACTGCTGGCATTGGTGATTTTGCTGGTGCTGCTCAACATTCGGGCGGGCATTGAAGCCGTCGGCGTGACCGGCGAGGTGAGCGTGGAAGCACGGTACGGGCCAATCCGCATTCCGCTGTACCCGAGACCGCAGCACCTGAAAAAAGAAAAGAAGAAAACGGAATCCGAGGAGAAGAAATCTGCGGAAGGCGAGAAGAAAAAGAGCGGCAAGTCCGGTCTCTCGCTGCCGAAGGACGGACTGGACGTCGGCGAGATCGCAGGCACGGTACGCGATTTTCTCAGCGACCTGACCGACCGGCTGCGTATCAGCAAACTGCGGGTGCGCGTGCTCGTCGGTACGGATGATGCGGCGCAGACCGGCATTTTGCTCGGGCAGACCGCGGCACTCTGCGGAATCATTGTTCCGTTTTTAGAGAATACTTTTGATATGCGCGATTACCATGTCAGCGCGGATGCGGACTTCAACGCCGACCATACCGAGTGGGCGTTTACCGTGAACTGTTCGATACGGCCGGTCTCTCTTATCCGCGTGCTGCTGCGGCATGGCAAGCCGATGTATAAACTGTACAAAAAATACTTCAAATAATTGCAGAAAAAAGAAGAAAGAGGCGTGAAAAATGAGTGAACATCATCCTATCAGCGATTTGATGACCGAAACCATGTCCAAAATCAAGGAAATGGTGGACGTTAATACCATTATCGGCAACCCGATCGTAGCGGCTGACGGCACGACCGTTATTCCGGTGTCCAAGGTGTCGTTCGGCTTCGGCGCAGGCGGCAGCGAGTTCGCGTCCAAGCACGCGGCCAGCGGGTCTCCGCTGGCGTTCGGCGGCGGCAGCGGCGCCGGTGTGACGGTTTCGCCGGTGTGCTTCCTTGTCATCGGCAAGGACGGCAGCGCCAACATTCTCGGCATCAACGCACAGGCGTCCGACACGGTCGATCGTCTGGTCGAGATGATCCCGGGGGCCATCAACAAGGTGTCGAACTTCGTCAGCGGCTTCAAGGGCAAGACCGAAGATGCCGCCGAAGTGATGGAAACGCTGTCCGGCGACGAATAAAACCGCGTTTTCCCGCAAAACCTACTCGCGTGAATGCTGAGTAGGTTTTGTTATGCGGGGAGAGGTGCGATGTGAAAAAGCTGTTTTGCGTGCTCGCGCTGCTGTGCGTTCTGCCGAGGGCAGGCGCAGTGAGCGCACAAGGTGCGGTCGTGATCGATGCGGACACAGGAGAGACGCTGTTCGAGCAGAACGCGGACAGCCGTCTGCCGATGGCGTCCACGACTAAGATCATGACCGCGCTTGTCGCGCTCGGCGAGGGCGACCTCGACCGCGTGTACACCGTCAAGCCGGAGTACGCCGCCGTGGAAGGCTCGTCCATGTACCTGAAAGCGGGTGAGACGCTCTCGCTGCGGGATACACTGTACGGACTCATGCTCGCGTCCGGCAACGACGCGGCAGTCGCCATCGCGGGAGAATGCGGCGGCATGACCGCTTTCGTGGGCAAAATGAACGCCAAAGCGGCCGAACTTGGGCTGACGGACACGCATTTCGATAATCCGAACGGCCTGCCGTCCGATACGCACTACACGACCGCGCATGAGCTGGCGAAAATTACGGCGGCTGCCCTCAAGGACCCGGTTTTCCGGCAGATTGTCTCGACAAAAAGCTGCACGGTCAGCGGGCACGTGCTGAGCAACCATAACCGGCTGCTGAGCATGTACGATGGCGCTATCGGTGTGAAAACAGGCTTTACGCGGGCGGCAGGGCGGTGTCTGGTCTCGGCAGCCGAGCGCAACGGACGCACCATCATCGCGGTGACGCTCAATGACCCGAACGACTGGAACGACCATATGGAGATGCTCGACGCCGGATTCTCGCAGTACAGCGAGGTTACGCTGCATAAGGCAGGGGAGACGGTTGCAGACGTGCGCGTGTTCGGCGGCGATACCGCGTCCGTGCCGCTTGAGGCCAAGAATACCGTGACGGCGTATCTGTTGCCGGGCGAAAAGGACAAACTCGAGCGGGTGCGCTACGGCGAGAAGATCTGCTATGCACCGGTCGTCAGAACGGCACAGGCGGGTTCGGTCGAGTATCGGCTTGGCGATTGCGTGCTGGCACGCGATAACTTGGTCTATGGCGGGGAATCTCTGCTTCCGGCGGAAGAAAAATCCCTGATTGAACGAATTGCCGAACGGTTCGGGAAATAACATCAGGCTATCGTAGGGGCGGACCAATGTGTCCGCCCTGTAAACCTGAGCGCCGACCCTAAAAGGGCGGACACGCTGGTCCGCCCCTACGGAAATCGGTGAAGATAGATTACAATAGAGATTATAAATGAACATGAAACGATAAAGGAGAATATACATGGAAGAAAGACTGCAAAAATTACTCGCCCAGGCCGGCCTGTGCTCTCGCCGTGAGGCGGAACGCTGGATCGACGACGGCCGCGTAACGGTAAACGGCAAAAAGGCCTCGGTCGGCGACAAGGCCGACCCGAGACGCGACAAGATCTTCGTGGATGGCAAGCCGATCGGCGGTGCCGAGGAGAAGGTGTACTTAATGCTGTACAAGCCGCGCGGCTACGTCACGACGATGAAGGACGAGCACGGCCGCAAGACGGTTGCGGACCTGGTACGCGGCTGCGGTGCGCGTGTCGTACCGGTAGGCCGTCTGGACTACAACTCCGAGGGTCTGCTGCTGCTGACCAATGACGGCGATCTGCTCAACGCCCTGACGCATCCGCGCCACGAGGTGGAAAAGCACTACGAGGTGCGTGTGCGCGGCAATCTGGACAATATCCCGAAGCTGGCGGAGCCGATGGAGATCGACGGATACCGCATCCGTCCGGCGACCGTTGTCGTCATCGACCGTGACGAGATCAGCGCCAAGCTGCGCCTGACCATTCACGAGGGACGCAACCGCCAGATCCGCAAAATGTGCGAAAAGTGCGGCCTGGAGGTCCGCCGGCTCAAGCGTGTCGCCATGGGCACGATGCCGCTCGACCCGCATCTCAAGAGCGGTGCATGGCGTGAGCTGACCGACGAGGAGATCGCCTATCTGCAGGACATTGCTGCCGATGTGCAGGACAGGGCAATACCGCACAATTAAAGCTGCGGCGTTTTGCGGAAATTTTGTGCCCTGACTTTGTTGCAATTTCACGGTAATACATCAAGTATTACCGCAAAACTGCGCCGCGTCAGGACGCAAAATTTACTCGCAAACCGCTCTTGTTCAATTATGCGGTATTGCCCACCTGTAAAAATTTCCGGAAATCCCTGTCTTTTTGCAATTTGCACCCATATGCTCTTGCATTTTTTTGCAGGTTCACTTACAATAGTAGTGCGTAAATGCAGGAATGTATGCAGGAGAGATTTATCAATGAATGACCTGATCACAAAAATTCAAAGCGAACTGCCCGGCTTCTCCAAGGGCCAGAAGCAGATCGCACGTTTTATTTTAGAGCACTACGACAAGGCCGCGTTCATGACGGCAAGCCGTCTGGGTGTGACCGTCGGCGTGAGCGAATCTACGGTCGTGCGCTTTGCGACCGAACTCGGCTACGACGGCTATCCGCACCTGCAGCGTGCCTTGCAGGAGATGATCCGCAACAAGCTGACCTCGGTGCAGCGCATGGAGGTCGCAGGCGACCGCATGGGCGGCCGTGATGTGCTGCAGACCGTGCTGCACGCGGACATGGACATGATCCGCGTCACGCTCGACGAGATTGATCGAGATGCCTTTCAGGGTGCGGTGGACGCGCTCATGGGTGCCAAGCGGATTTATATCCTTGGTGTGCGCTCTTCGAGTGCGTTAGCCAGCTTTTTAGGCTTTTACTTCAACCTTTTGTTCGAGAATGTGACGCTCGTACATACGAACAGCGTCAGCGAGATCTTCGAGCAGGTGCTCCGTGTCGGACCGGGTGACGTGCTGTTCGGCATCAGCTTCCCGCGCTACTCCAAGCGCACGCTGAGTGCCATGAAGTATGCCCGCGACCGCGGTGCCCGCGTTATCGCGCTGACCGACTCGCAGCTGTCGCCGCTGGCGCGTGTGGCTGATCATGTGCTGCTCGCACGGAGCGACATGGCCAGCTTTGTCGATTCGCTCGTGGCGCCCTTGTCGGTCGTCAATGCGCTGATCGTGGCTGTCGGCATGAGCCGCCGGGACGAGATCGAGCAGACGTTCAACAAGCTGGAGCGCATCTGGGAAGAATACGACGTATATGAAAAACCGGAGGACGACATAAATTGAACATTATCGTAGTCGGCGGCGGCGCAGCCGGACTGATGGCGGCAGGTACTGCCGCGGAGCAGGGTGCGCAGGTGACGCTGCTGGAAACCAACGAAAAAGTTGGCCGCAAGCTGTTTATCACGGGCAAAGGCCGCTGCAACGTGTGCAATAACTGCGATGTGCAAGAGGTGCTGCGCAACGTGCCGGTCAACCCGCGGTTCCTATATTCCGCGCTCGGCGGATTCGGTCCGGCGGACGTGATGGACTTTTTTGAGAGCCATGGCGTGGCCCTCAAGACCGAACGCGGCAACCGCGTGTTCCCGCAGTCGGACAAGGCGGCGGATATCATCGACGCCCTGTTCCTGTGGGTGAAAAAGGCGGGTGTGACCATTGTGCACACGACCGCGGACGAGCTTGTCATCGAGGACGGTGCGCTCACCGGCGTTCGTGCCGGACACAAGACCTACAAGGCGGACCGCGTCATCGTCGCGACCGGCGGTGCGTCCTATCCGCAGACCGGCTCGACCGGCGACGGCTACCGCTTTGCCAAGCAGGCGGGACACACGGTCGTGCCCGCAAATCCGTCGCTCGTGCCGCTCGTCGAGGACGGCGACACCTGCCAGCAGCTGATGGGTCTCAGCCTGCGCAACGTGCAGCTGACCGTATTTGAAAACGACAAGAAACTCTACTCGGACTTCGGCGAGATGCTGTTCACACACTTCGGCCTGTCCGGTCCGCTGGTGCTGTCCGCGAGTGCGCATATGCGCCATTTCGGCAGCAAAAAGTACCGTGTGGAGATCGATCTCAAGCCCGCACTGGACGAAAAGACGCTCGACAAGCGTCTGCTGGCGGACTTTGACAAGCACAAGAACAGCGATTTTATCAACGCACTCGGCGAACTGCTGCCCAAGAAGATGATCCCGGTGGTGATCGAAAAGAGCGGCATTGACCCGCGGGAGAAGGTCAACTCGATCACCAAGGCACAGCGTGCCGCGCTGCTGCGCGTGCTCAAGGCGTTTCCGGTCGCGCTTTCCGGCAAGCGCCCGATCGCCGAGGCCATTATCACCACGGGCGGCGTGTCCGTCCGCGAGGTCAGCCCGAAAACCATGGAGTCCAAAAAGCTGCCGCACCTGTATTTCGCAGGCGAGGTGCTCGACGTGGACGCCTACACGGGCGGCTTTAACTTGCAGATTGCGTGGTCCACAGGCCGGTTAGCGGGTCTGTCGGCTGCGGAGGAGGAATAACGATGAAGTACATTTCGGTTGCCATTGACGGCCCGTCCGGTGCCGGAAAATCCACCGTGGCACGCGCGGCTGCGGCAAAACTCGGCTATGTATATGTGGATACGGGTGCGATGTACCGTTCTATCGGTCTGGCAGTGTGCCGCAAGGGCATCGCCGGCGAGGACACAGCAGGCATCATCGCGACCATTCCGGAGATCACCATTCAGCTGACCTATCAGAACGGCGCACAGCGCGTTCTCCTGAACGGCGAGGACGTTTCGGAAGCCATTCGCACACCGGAGATTTCCTACTATGCGTCCAAGGTGTCCGCTGTACCCGAGGTGCGTCAGTTCCTGCTGGAGACCCAGCGCAACATGGCGAAGAACGGCAACATCCTGATGGATGGCCGTGATATCGGCACAGTTATCCTGCCGGACGCTCCGGTCAAGATTTTCCTGACCGCCTCTGCGCAGTCCCGTGCAGAACGCCGTTACAAGGAACTGGTTGAGAAGGGTCAGCAGGTGACGATGGACGGCATCCTGCACGATATCAACGAGCGCGACAGACAGGACATGACACGTGCCGTTGCACCGCTCAAGCAGGCGGACGACGCCGTGCTGCTCGACACCAGCGACCTGACGCTCGAGGAGAGCATCGAGTCCGTTCTGCGCATTATTCGTGAAAAAACGGAGGAAAAAGCATGAAACTCAAGTACCATCGCTGGTTCCAGTGGCTCGTTGTGCCGCTGGTAGCGCTGGCGTTCCATATTTTCTTTGGCTACCGCGTCATCGGACGCGAAAACATCCCGGAAGGCGGATGCGTTGTCTGCCCGAACCATATTCAGCTGTCCGATCCGCCGTTTGCGGCGGTCGCGCTCGGCGGCAAGACACCGATACGCCTGATGGCGAAAAAAGAGCTATTCCAAAAGAAGATATTCGCGTGGCTGATCGCGGCTCTCGGTGCCTTCCCGATCGACCGTGAAGGCGCAGACATTACCGCTATCAAGACCGCACTCGGCTCGGTCCGTGCCGGTCAGAAGCTGATTATCTTCCCGCAGGGCAGCCGCCATGCCGCCGAAGGCGAGACCAAAAAGGGTGCTGCCATGCTGGCAGTCAAGACCCGTGCACCGATCCTGCCGATGTACATCACCGAGGGCAAGCGTTTCCGCTGCAAGGCCACGGTCGTGATTGGCAAGCCGTTCCTGCCGGACCCCAAGCAGAAGGACTACGGCGTCATTGCGGATGATATCCTGCACCGCATCTACGCGCTGAAGGAGCAGGTATGAGCGTCACGGTAGCGAAAACCGCCGGATTCTGCTTCGGTGTCCGCCGTGCGGTGGACCTCGCCGAGCAGCAGGCGAAAAAAAGCGGAAAAATTTATGCCTATGGTGAAATTATTCACAATATGCACGAAATCGAGCGGCTCGAGAAGCTCGGCGTACACACCGCCTATACACTCGAGGACATTCCGGACGGCGCCGGCGTGCTCATCCGGGCACATGGTGTGCCGCGTGAGGTATACACGCTTCTTCAAGCAAAAAACTGCGAAATTTTCGATGCAACCTGTCCTTTTGTGCGGAAAATCCACAAAATAGCGGATAAAGAGAGCAAGGACGGACGGCTGGTCGTCATTCTCGGCAGCGCCGGACACCCGGAGGTCGTAGGCATCCAGGGCTGGTGCGGAGCGTCGGTCGTGCTCGAAGGCGAAGAGCAGGCGAGAGCGTTCGCGGAACGGCTTGGAATGGCAGATAAACCCATTTCTCTGGCCGCGCAGACCACCGTCAACCGGTCAATTTGGAATATTTCCGTAGGACTTATAAAAAAAAGGTGTACAAACCTCAAAATTTTTGATACAATATGTAAAGCGACGGATGAGCGCCAGTCGGAGGCTCGTCTGCTTGCCGGTGTATCGGATCAAATGATCGTGATCGGAGATAAGAAAAGCTCCAACACCAAACGGCTGTATGAGATCAGCCGGTCGCTGTGCTCGGATGTGCTCTACATCGAAGACGCGGCAGAGCTTACTACGCAGGAGCTCGGGCAGCACCAGCACATCGGGATCACGGCGGGAGCGTCCACACCGGCATGGATAATTAAGGAGGTCAGTAACATGATGAGCGAAGAAACCAAGATTGAAACTGGTGAGGACTTTGCAGCAATGCTGGAGGAGTCCTTCAAGACTTTAAATAATGGAGAAAAGGTAACCGGCACCGTTGTAGGTATTTCCAATAACGACGTACAGGTCGATCTGGGCGTTAAGCACACTGCGTATATCCCGCTGGGTGAGCTGTCTGACGACCCGAACTACGATGTAGCTGCTAACATTCACGTTGGCGACGAGATCGAGGCTGTTGTTGTTCGCGTAAACGACGGCGAGGGCACCATCACTCTGTCCAAGAAGCGCGTTGACCAGCTGAAGGGCTGGGAGACCATCGAGGCTGCACACGACGAGCACACCGTTGTTGAGGGTGTTATCGTTGAGGAGAACCGCGGCGGTGTTGTTGCAACTGCACACGGCGTTCGCGTATTTATCCCGGCTTCTCAGACCGGCGTTCCGAAGGATCAGCCGATGAGCCAGCTGGTTAAGACCAAGCAGTCCTTCTATATCACCGAGATCAACCGTCAGCGCAAGCGCGTTGTTGGTTCTATCCGTCAGATCCAGCAGGAGGCTCGCAAGGCTGCTGCTGAGCAGATCTGGAACACCATCGAGATCGGCAACGAGTACGACGGCACCGTTAAGTCCCTGACTTCCTACGGCGCATTCGTAGACATCGGCGGCGTGGACGGCATGGTTCACATCTCCGAGCTGTCCTGGGGCCGCATCAAGCACCCGTCCGAGGTCGTTTCTGTTGGCGACAAGGTAAAGGTATTCGTTATCGGTCTGGACAAGGAAAACAAGAAGATCTCCCTCGGCTACAAGCGCGAGGAGGACAATCCGTGGAACGTATTCAAGTCCAAGTACGACATCGGCTCTGTTGCTGAGGTTAAGATCCTCAAGTTCATGCCGTTCGGCGCATTCGCTGAGATCGTACCGGGCGTTGACGGCCTGATCCACATTTCTCAGATCGCTGATCACCGCATCGCAAAGCCGGAGGACGAGCTGGAAGTTGGCCAGGTTGTCGAGGCTAAGATCATCGACATCAACGACGAGAAGAAGAAGGTATCTCTGTCCATCCGTGCTCTGCTCGAGGACGGCGAGGATTACGAGGACTAATTCCTCACTAAGCTGAGTTAAGCGCAAAGAAGCACCTGCTGTAAGCTGGTGCTTCTTTTTTGCTTTTCGCAAGGTAGGAGTTAGGAGGTAGGAGTGAGGAGTTGCATTAGAGTGGGAAGTGGAGAGTTGAGAGTGAAGAGAGCGTAAATTGGTTGCACGCGCATTGTCGTAGGGGCGGTCATCGGCCGCCCACGAACGATTCAATCTGACGGCACATCATTTTCCATTCTCCATCTTCAATCCTCAATTTCTCTTCACTCTCCAATCTCCACTCTCCACTCTTACGAAAACTCCTACCTCCTCACTCTTATCTCCTACCTGACTGGCATATACTGTCTGGGGTGGTATTATGCGGCGCAGACGAAAACACGGCAGAAGGATAGCATTTGTCATACTGATTTTGGCGTTGGCAGTGTGCCTTTGTCTGCTGACCATGCGCTTTCAGCGCATTTTTATGGAGTACGCCATTAACGTCTGCGAGGACAGTGCCATCAAGGAGATCAACACGCTGATGGAGGACGAGGTTTTCGCCCATCCGGACGAATTTGCCGACCTTGTGGTGCTCGAGCGCGACAGCGACAACCATATCACGGCCTTGCGCACGGACATTATCGCGGTCGGGAAGATCAAGGCGCGTATCGTCAACGGGCTGTTCGACCGGCTGGACTACCTCGAGGAAACTCGGACCGAGGTGCCGCTCGGCACGGTATTTGCGCCGCGGTTCTTTACCGGCATGGGACCCAAGGTGAAGGTCGGTCTGGCGGGTCTGACCCAGATGGAGGCGCAGTTCGTCAGCGCGTTCACCTCGGCAGGCATCAACCAGACGCGCCACCAGATCCTCATCGAGGTACACGCGGGCTTCCGCATTCTCACGCCGTTCGGCGGGGAAGATCGGGAAATCGTCTCGACGTATCCGGTTACGGACACGGTCATCGTCGGCACGGTGCCCGAACGGTACGCCTATATCGGTGGCTCCGGCGGTGATCTGCTCGGTGAAATCCGCGATTACGAGGGAAATTCGGATATTTCTCACGAAACCGGAAAATAATACTTCAAAAATATCAGATTATTTGGTATACTTAATCTGTGTGAGTGTTTGCTCACACCAAAGGAGTTTTATTATGGACGCGCGTGAGCAGATTACCGCTCTGCGGGAGCAGCTGCGGTATCACAACGAAAAATATTATAATGAGGACGCGCCCGAGATCACCGACTACGAGTACGACATGCTGCAGCGTCAGCTGCGGGCCCTTGAGGCCGAGCATCCCGAGATGGCGGACGCGAACTCTCCGACGCAGCGGGTCGGCGGCACGGCGAGCGGCCGGTTTGCCAAGGTGACGCACGCCTATCCGCTCGAAAGCCTGCAAGACGTTTTCTCGTTTGACGAGCTTGGCGAGTTCTACACCCGTGTGGGGAACGCTGTCGGACAGGCGGAGTACGTCGTGGAGTACAAGATCGACGGCCTGTCGGTCGCACTCGAGTATGTGGACGGCGAGTTCGTCCGCGGTGCGACACGCGGTGACGGTCAGGTGGGCGAGGACGTGACCAAGAACCTCAAGACCATCAAGGATATCCCGAAAAAGCTGGAGAATGCACCGCCGCATCTCATTGTCCGCGGTGAGGTCTACATGAAGAAGTCCGTGTTCGACGCTCTCAACGCGGAACTCGAACTGCACGACAAGCCGCTCCTGGCCAATCCGCGCAACGCGGCGGCAGGCTCGCTGCGGCAGAAGGACAGCAAGATCACGAGAGAACGCAAACTCTCGATTTTCTGCTTTAACATCCAGAACAGCGACGAACTGCCGATGGAAAGCCATGTGCAGGCGCTTGATTACCTCAAGAGCCTTGGTTTCCCGACAAGTCCGCGCTATCCGGTTTACACTGACCCGCAGGACGTGCAGCGCGAGATCGAGAACATGGGTGAGACCCGCGGTGAACTGGATTTCGATATCGACGGCGCCGTTGTCAAGGTAAACTCGTTCGCGCAGCGCGAAGCGCTCGGCTCGACCGCGAAATTCCCTCGATGGGCGGCGGCGTACAAGTACCCGCCCGAGGTCAAGCAGACGCTTCTCAAGGATATCGTCATCACGGTCGGCCGCACCGGCGTGCTGACGCCGAATGCGGTTTTGGAGCCTGTCCGGCTTGCCGGTACGACGGTTTCGCGTGCTACGCTGCACAACCGCGATTTTATCCGTCAGCTGGACGCCCGCGTGGGCGATATCGTTTCCGTGCGAAAAGCCGGAGAAATTATCCCGGAAATCATCGGCGTGGAAAAGGACCAGCGGCCGCTGGATTCCGTGCCGTACGAGTTCCCGAAGGTGTGTCCGGTCTGCGGTGCACCGGTTTACGACGATGAAGACGAAGCAGCGATCCGCTGCACGAGCGCATCCTGTCCGGCGCAGCTGCTGCGCAACCTGATGCACTTCGCGTCGCGTGACGCGATGGACATCGACGGCTGCGGTGAGGGCAACCTGCAAAAGCTGATCGACGCCGGACTGGTAAAGTCGGCGGCTGACCTGTACGATCTGACAGTCGAGCAGTTGCTGCCGCTCGGCAAAAAGGTGGACACCTGGGCGAACAACCTTGTCAATTCCATCGAGGCCAGCAAGACCCGAGACCTGTCGCGGTTGCTGTTCGCGTTCGGCATTCGGCACGTCGGCCAGAAGGCAGGCCGCATCCTGAGCGACCACTTCGGCTCGCTTGACGCACTGCTGACCGCACCGGTCGAAGAAATGACCGAGATCCGCGACATCGGCCAGACCACGGCGGAGAGTATCGCCGCATGGCGGGAGCTGCCGCAGTCGCATACGCTCATCGAGAAGTTGCGCGCGCACGGTGTCAACTTCATCGGCGAAAAGACCGCCAAGAGCGACCTGCTGGCCGGAAAGACCATCGTTGCGACCGGCAGTCTGACGCTCTATACCCGCAAGGAGATCAACGACCTGATCGAGTCTCTCGGCGGTAAAGCGGCCGGTTCGGTCTCGAAAAAGACCAGCTACGTCGTCGCAGGCGAGAACGCCGGCAGTAAGCTGCAGAAGGCGGCAGAACTCGGCATACCGGTATTAACTGAAGAAGAGTTTAAGACTATGATTGAAGCAAGTGAGGAGTGAGGAGGTAGGAGTTAGGAGTTTTGAGAGTGAAGAGTGGAGAGTGAAGATGCGGTATCGCGCAGTGCGCGATGATTAAATGGCGTGCGCAGCACGCTTCCGCCACTCCTACCGCCTCACTCCTACCTCCTATCTCTCTACACTCTCAACTCTACACTCTCAACTCTATTGCATAAAATAAGATTATATAAATGGGAGGAACAGTAAATGGCAATTTCCAGAAAAGAAATTGAGCACATCGCGTCCCTGGCACGTCTGGATTCGACCGGCGGCATTTTCGACCGTCTGGCCGATGACATGCAGGGCATCGTCGCAATGGTGGACAAGCTGGCTGAGCTTGATCTGGGCGACATCACCGATGTTATCAACACTGAGCGCAAGAATGCGTTCCACGAGGACGAAGTGATCCAGGAGTACACCCCGGATCAGCTGATCGAGCCGAATGCACCGGACTTCCAGTGCGGCGGCGTAGCAGTTCCGCGTGTTGTCGAGTAAGGAGGGGACAGAATAATGGCACTTTACGAAAAAACTGCGTCCGAGCTGTCCGAGCTGCTCGGCAAAAAGGAAATCTCCGCGGTAGAGCTGGCAAAGGACGTTTTTGCCCGCACCAAGGCGGTAGAGGATAAGGTTCAGGGTTATGTTACCGTAGCCGAGGAAGCAGCACTGGCTCAGGCAGAGGCTGTGGACAAGAAGCGCGCTGCAGGCGAAGAACTGTCTGCACTGGCCGGTATCCCGATCGCAATCAAGGACAACATCTGCACCAAGGGCACGCTGACCACCTGTGCATCCAAGATGCTCGGCAATTTCAAGCCGCCGTACAACGCGACCGTTATGGAAAAGCTGATCGCGTCTGACGCGGTCATCACCGGCAAGGCTAACATGGACGAGTTCGCAATGGGCTCCTCCTGCGAGAACTCCGCTATGCACCCGACCCACAACCCGCATAACCTCGACCGTGTACCGGGCGGCTCCTCCGGCGGCTCTGCTGCTGTTGTTGCAGCAGGTGAAGCGCCGCTGGCACTCGGCTCCGATACCGGCGGATCTATCCGTCAGCCGGCATCCTTCTGCGGCGTTGTCGGCATGAAGCCGACCTACGGTGCGGTTTCCCGTTACGGCCTGATCGCATTCGCGTCTTCGCTCGACCAGATCGGTCCGTTCGGCCGCTCCATCGAGGACGCTGCAATGCTGCTCGATGCCGTTACCGGTCACGATCCGCTGCACGACTCCACCTCGGTTAAGACCCCGTTTGAGGGTTCGCTGCGTGCTAACCTGAACGCTGACGTCAAGGGTCTCAAGATCGGTCTGCCGAAGGAGTACTTCGGTGAGGGCATCTCCGACGCGGTTCGCAAGAATGTAATGGCAGCTGCTGAGACATACAAGGCTATGGGCGCTGAGGTATTCGAGATTTCTCTGCCGCTCGTTGAGTACGCACTGCCGATCTACTACATCCTCTCTTCTGCAGAGGCTTCCTCTAACCTGGCTCGTTTCGACGGCGTAAAGTACGGCTACCGTACCCCGAACGCAGGCGACGACATCACCGAGCTGTACACCAAGAGCCGTTCCGAGGGCTTTGGCGCCGAGGTACAGCGCCGCATCATGCTGGGCACCTACGTTCTGTCCTCCGGCTACTACGATGCGTACTACAAGAAGGCTCGTGCGGCACAGCGCAAGATCCGTGAGGAGTTCGCGAACGCATTCGAGAAGTGCGACGTCATCCTGACGCCGGTTGCGCCGACCACCGCTTACGAGATCGGTTCCAAGACCACCAATCCGCTCGAGATGTACGCAGGCGATATCTGCACGGTTTCGGTCAACATCGCTGGTCTGCCGGGTCTGGTTCAGCCGTGCGGTTTTGATGAGAACCACATGCCGGTCGGCATGCAGCTGATCGGTCCGCGCTTCGGTGAGCAGACCCTGCTGAACGCCGGTCTGGCTTTCGAGCAGGCATCCGGTCTCAAGAACATCATCGCTGCACTGTAAGGGAGGAAGACAAACATGAAATACGAAGCTGTCATCGGTCTGGAAGTGCATGCGGAGCTGTCCACCAAGAGCAAGATCTACTGCTCGTGCTCCACGGGCTTCGGCGCACCGATCAACACGCACACCTGTCCGGTCTGCACCGGTATGCCGGGCGCACTGCCGGTTCTGAATAAAAAGGTCGTTCACTATGCTGCCAAGATGGGCAAGGCGACCGGCTGTACGGTAAATCAGCTGTGCAAGGCTGACCGTAAGAACTATTTTTACCCCGATCTGCCGAAGGCATATCAGATCTCTCAGTTTGATGTGCCGATCTGCGAGAACGGCGAGGTATTCTTCTATGTGGACGGCGTAAAGCACTCCTGCCGTCTCGAGCGCATCCATTTCGAGGAAGATGCGGGCAAGCTGCTGCATGACGAGATCGACGGTACCATCGTTGACTTCAACCGCTGCGGCGTACCGCTGATCGAGATGGTTACCCGTCCGGACCTGCATTCCTCTGCCGAGGCGAAGGAATTCCTCGAAATGATCAAGACCACGCTGTCTTACCTCGACATCTGCGACTGCAAGATGGAGGAAGGCTCCATCCGCTGTGACGTAAACGTCTCCATCCGTCCGGAAGGCTCCACCGAGCTTGGCACCCGTGTCGAGATGAAGAACATCAACACCTTCTCCGGTGCGGTTCGTGCGATTGATTACGAAATCGCTCGTCAGATCGAGGTTGTAGAGAACGGCGGCGAAATCCAGCAGGAGACCCGTCGTTGGGACGACGTTAAGCTCAAGAACACGGTTATGCGTACCAAGGAAGATGCACAGGATTACCGTTACTTCCCGGACCCGGACCTGATTGCCGTCGAGATTTCCGACGAGTGGCTGCACCAGATCGAGAGCGAGGTTCCGGAATTGCCGATCACCCGTTACGAGCGTTACCTGAACGAGTACGGCATGACCGCTATGGAAGCACGTCTGCTGTCCGACAGCTTTGAGAAGGCTGAGCTGCTCGACGCTGCTGCAAAGCAGGTTAAGCCCAAGGCTGCTGCAAACTGGATCCTGTCCGACATTTCCAAGTACCTCAACGACAAGGGCGTTTCCCTCGGCGAGACCAAGATGACCGCAGATAAGCTGGTCGCTCTGGTCAAGCTGATCGAGGCCGGCACCATCTCCGGCAACGCCGGCAAGAAGGTTCTGCCGAGCATGTTCGAGACCGACGAGGCTGTTGAAGCTATCGTTGAGCGCATGGGTCTGAAGCAGGTATCCGACGAGGGCGCTATCCTGGCTATCGTGCAGGAGGTCATCTCCAAGAACGAGAAGGCCGTTGCCGACTTCAAGGCAGGCAAGAATGTCACCGGCTTCCTGGTAGGCCAGTGCATGAAGGCTTCCAAGGGTCAGGGCAACCCGCAGATCATCAACAAGCTGATCGCATCCGAGCTGGCAAAGCTGTAATCTGGATGTAAAAACAAAAGGTATAAAAGGGTACAGAACGATTTCGTTCTGTACCCTTTTTCACGTCATCAAACCCGACAAAATCGATAAGAAAAATTGATTATCGTACTAAAGTCGTTGTAAATCGACAGGTATAGGAGCATAATGTTATTAAGTATAAATGCGTTTGCAAGGTTTAAGTGACTGGATTATCCATAAAAGAGTAAAGATGGAATTGGACAGGTGAGGGTATGAATCTAACGGATTGGCTGGAAATGCTGGGTGAGCACTTTCCACTGCTGGTGATCGGCTGTGCCGAGGTGCTGCTGGCGGTGGCCCTGGTGTGCGTCGCTCTGCGGTACCGCCGGCAGAGTGCGGACAAAAAACGGAGTTCCCTCCGTCATGCGGATGAGATCCTGCTGTACAACATGGACCGACAGAACAATGACGTGTGCCTTGTCATGCGGCAGCGAGACCTGCTGCCGATCTGTGCGGCAGGCGACATGAAGGGTCTGCTCGGCGTGACGCTCGAGCAGCTGCAGCAGGACGTTATGGTGCTGGCGGACGCGCTCGAGGACAAAAAGAAGGGCGTTTCCATCTGGAAAGAGTACCGCATGTGGGACGGCGAGCAGCCGATGCACGCTGTATTCCAGATGAAGAACGGTGAGTGGGTGCAGATGCACGCAAGCCGCAGTCAGGACGGCGTGTACGATCTGCTCAGCTTTGAGCGCGTGACCAGACTGTGCGGACAGATCGAGCAGTACGAGCAGCGTCTGTCGCAAATCGAGGAAGAGAGCCAGTCCAAGACCACGTTCCTGTCGCGCATGTCGCACGAGATCCGTACCCCGATGAACGGCATCATCGGCATGCTGACGTTGGCGGAGAACAAGCTGCAGCCGAATGATCCGGCGATGCAGTATCTGTCCAAGGTGGACGAACTTTCCGACCACCTGCTGGCGCTCATCAACGACATTCTGGATATGTCGCGTATCGAAGCCGGCAAGGTCGAACTCGAGGAGAAGGTGTTCAGCCTGCGGGAAATGGGCGACCGCCTGTACGACATGTTCGCCAAGAATCTGGACAGCCGCGGCATCCGCTACGAGGTCAACTTTGACGGCGTGACCGTGGATTACGTCCTCGGAGATGAGCTGCGCATCAGCCAGGTCATCATCAATTTCCTGTCCAACGCGGTCAAATTCACAAGTGAAGGCGAAATTATCGTCACTTTCCGGCAGATGATGCTGCGAAACGGCGTTGCGGACATGATGATCCGCGTACACGACACCGGCATCGGCATGGAGCCGGAGTTTATCAACCGCATTTTCCGACCGTTCGAGCAGGAGACCGTGGATACCTCCAAGAAGTACGGCGGCACCGGTCTTGGCATGGCCATCACCGACCAGATCGTCAAGCTGATGGGCGGCGATATCGTGGTCGAGAGCCAGCCCGGAAAAGGCTCGGATTTCTCGGTTTACCTGCATCTTCCGGTGGCGGACAAGCCGGTCGAGGTCGCAGAGAAGGCCGAACCGGCGCAGACCAATGTAGATGTCTTCCGCGGCAGACGCATCCTGCTCGCCGAGGACAACGAGATCAATGCGATGATCACGGTCGAGGTGCTGCAGGACATGGGCGCCATGATCGACGTGGCAGAAAACGGACAGATCGCGGTGGATATGTTCGAAAGCCACCCGGAAAACTACTACGATTTCATTCTGATGGACGTGCAGATGCCGGTGATGGACGGCCGTACCGCGGCAAAGACCATCCGTGCGCTGCACCGTCCGGACGCAAAAAGCATTCTTATTTTTGCCCTGTCGGCGGACGCGTTTGTCGAGGACGAGCGCTTGTCCATCGAGAGCGGCATGAACGGACATTACGCAAAACCGGTCGATTTTCAGGCTTTGCAGCATAATATCGGCGAATTTCTGCAGAAAAGAGAGAAGGTGAACTGATGGGCAAGCTGGATAAGATTCTGATGTCGCGGGCACTGCTGACCAAGACCGTACTCGGTGCCGCAGCGGCTGCCGCGCTGACAACAGGTGCGGTGATGGGCGTTTCGGCGTACCGCTCCGGCAATGACTTTCACCCGTCGGGTACGGAACGCGATTTCAACGCCAATCAGGTCCATTTTGACGATAATCAGGACGTAAAGGGCAGCGACAGCTCCGCCGAGCAGGACAACAGTGAGATGCTCGAGAAGGACGATTCTGCGGACGATACCGACGACCCGAACAGCGGCGATAATGCGGATTTCATGTTCCAGCGCGAGCGCATGCAGCAGAATTTCGCCGATCCGGTCTCGATCGTCAGCAATACGGCGGGCACCAACGTGGTGAACGGCGGCGTAACGACGAGCGGCTCCGGCGATTCGGTGTACAACGTGACGAACGACCGCAATAACGCGGATGTCATCATCGGCGGACGCCCGGGCGGCACGACCGTGGCCGTGCCCGGCAACGGCGATGGCGGCAATGGCATCGGAACGGGCAGCGGAGAGACGCCGGGCGGAAACGGCGGTGCAACGACGCCGACGAATCCGGCAATGCCGTCCAACCCGAGTGAACCGAGTAATCCATCGACGCCGTCTACGCCGACAAATCCGAAACCGAGTAAGCCGGGTGGAGGCAATTCCGGCGGCGGAACAAGCGGCGGCGGTGCGGAGACGCCGAGTACGCCGGCAGCACCATCGGATTCCGCAACGATCACGATACCGGACGAAAAACCCAAGTCGAGTGCTGGCTTGGATCCGGATGCATCAGCATCGGAATTTGATGAGTCTGTTGTAAATGGCAAGGATCCCAATAATTTGTATCCGACGGTTACATGGCCGGAATACGATAGCGAGTATTCGCTGTACCGCGGTCAGACCATTACGCTGCAGGATGTGTTTTACGGCATTGATGCATATGTGAGGTATTTCGATTGGGACAGCTGGGATTCGGCTGTCTATTACTGGACGCTGAAGGATCTGCAGGAAGGAAAATTCATTCGCATCACCGGTATCTCGTTTGACGACGGCGAAACCGTGATCGATGTGAAGGATCTGCCGGTCACGATTCCGGAAACCGGCAATATGACCATTTATGTGGAATACCGCCTGAGCAGCAAGGGTGCCTGGATTCAGCAGGAAGTAAAGGGTGCGCCGATCGATCAGCGTACCTATGTGCTGAATACCAAGCTGACTTCGGCCAATCAGGCGATCAAGCAGGAGGATATCCTGAACTACTCGAGCGACATGAACGCGGCTCACATTAACCTGCTGCGCTATATGTGCGATATATTTTCGACGAAAGCCAATACGGATCTGGATAAGCTGTTCCCGGGCTGGACCGAACGAGGAGAACAGGTGCCGTTCCTGTATACAGTTGGAAAACAGGGCAGACACATTCTGGAAGCCTCTGATTTTGTTCCGCTGGATACGGAAAAATATCAGGTACAGCTGAAAACCGGCTGGCTGCCGAGTGACTATACAAGCGAAGGCTTCGGTTCGCTGTGCTATCTGCAGACACTGGTCGGTTATACGCCGGAGACAAACAGCGTCAGCACCTATGCGGCGCCGTCGGATGCCCGTTCGATCGCAACGGCACCGTCGGCAAGCGAAAACACGCTGAACGTGCCGATGTACGTGCAGGCGGTTGCAATTCCGGCAAACAGCAAGGTCGTTGTAGACAAGCTGGTGCTGCCGAAAACCGTATGGGCGGTAGATACATCAAGCGGTCTGCGTGTTGATCAGGCCTATGAGGTGGCGAAGGACAATACGGCTCTCAAGGCAGAAAACGGCATGCTGTACAGCAAGGACGGTACAAGTCTGCTCGGCATTCCGTATTCGACGGAAGAAGTCGTGATTCCGTCTACGGTGGAATCGGTCTCTATCGGCGAGGAAAACCAGATCAAAACCCTGTATATTCAGGCAGAGACGGCGGACGAAGTACCGGATATCAACTATGAAAACCTGCATACGGACGAGAATGGAGAACCGGTGCAGATTATTACCTCTAGCAATGCTGCTATGGAGAAGATCATCCGCGATAATAAGGGTGTACCAGCTAATACCACGGTGGAAGTGATCTCCGGTGAGGAGTTCATTCTGGATGGCCAGTTCATCATCAGCAAGGACTCCGGAGAGCTGTATAAAGCGGTTGACGGCAAGGAGACGATCACGCTGCCGGCGAGCGTCCGCTCGATCGGCGAAGGCGCGTTTGAAGGCAGCGGTGCAAAGCGTATCATCATGCCGGAAGGCAGTACGATCACCTTCAAGAGCGGCTGGACCAACGGCAGTGATATCGAGCAGGTGCTGTGCGCAACCGAGAAACAGGCGGCTCAGGTAAGAGAGCAGCTGGAGCAGGCTGAGACACCGGATACCGTCAGTGTCAGCATGATTTATCATGCAGGCGGGTATGCGTACAGTGTGGACGATGACGGCAATGCGACACTGCTCGATGCTCCTGCGGACGTGACCTCGTTCGATGGTACGATTCCGGACACGGATATTGTGGTGAAGTCGATCGCCGGTAATGCATTTTCCGGCTGTGAGTCGCTGCAGTGGGTGCTGCTCAAGGAAGATGTAACCTCTATCGGCAGAGAAGCCTTTGAAAACTGCACTGCACTCGAAGGCGTATTTATCAGCAATAAAAATTCTGTTTTCATCGGCGATGGCGCATTTGATAACTGTGACGCACTGCGTTTTGTGGCTTCCAACGCGATGCAGGCGGAAATGGAGAACGGCTATGATCCGGTCGTTACAACGTGGCTGACGCAGAAGTACTATGGTGCGCAGTTCTTCTTTGTTCCGGCGGAGTCGCAGGGATATGGCAGCAGTGCAAAGCGCGTTATGGATTCGTTTGCAATCAATACGATCGGCGACCACGGAGAGATTGCGCTGTTTGGTCTGGATGGCGATTGCCAGACTGTTGTTCTGCGTTCGCAGGCAGTTCTGGAAGGCGATCTGAGTGCAGATCTCAAGGGCGATCAGCCGGTCATCGGTGCTTATGCGTTTGCTAATACCGAGGGCGAATTTACGCTGAATGGCAATAAGTTCTTTAATACGGCGTTTGGTGAGGGTGCGTTCTTTAATTCCGACCTGACCGGTGATTTGGAAGCATACGGCAGCAACAATGAGATCTGGACGGATGCATTCAACTCGTGTAAGCTGCAGACTGCTGCGGTGGAAGGTGCTTCTATGATGGATAAGAGCATCTTCAGCAACTGCAAGCAGCTGGAAGAGGTTACACTGGCAGCGGATGATAATCAGAAGTTTGATCTGTATGCGGGCAGCTTCGATGGCTGCAGCAAGCTGAAAAAGATCACTCTGGGACGTGTGCCGAATCTGATCATGTATTACAACGGTGCACCGTTTCAGTTCAACACTATGGACTGGACGCCGGAGGAGGAAGCAGAGAACATCGATCTGGTTCTGCTCGAGGATGCTTCTCTGTCCGAGCTGGTTTCCAAGTGGCGTTATGCAATGGCGGGCTATGTAGCGATGTACCGAGATACGGCGTATCAGGAGCTGCTGTATGCCTGCGATAACGATATCAGTCTGGTAAAGCAGAAGCTGACTGAAGCGGAGAACCGCATCCTGAAAATGCTGAACAGCGGCTATTCGGTAAGCAAGCCGACCGATCTGTACTGCTATACACAGGATGGCATTTACCTAACACTGGTCGATGTCAGCACGGATGAAGAAACCGTATCTCTGGACTGGAGCACAATGGGCATGCCGGAAGGCTGGTGTCTGGACTATCTGGCACAGGGTGCGTTCAAAAACTCGCCGCAGATCGGCTATCTGAGCATCAATGATGATCTGGTAGGTATAGAGTCCGGCGTGTTTAACGGCATGGACCCGGATGGCGATTTGAATGTTGTACTGGGCTGTGATGAGGTTCCGGAGCTGTATTACTTTGATGAAGAGCATCCGTTCAGCTTTGGCATCGATGAGGACCGGCTGCATATCAATATTTGGAGTTTTAGTCTCACGGAGCAGGATTATCTGGAAAGCTGGATCTATCCGATGGTCGGCTATGAAAACCTGAGCCAGATGCTGACCGCGTACGGCAATAAATATCCGGACGCAACGGCAGAAGAACTGCAGGATATGATCCGGGAGGCACTGCTGCCGGCAGAAAAGCGCCTGCGCAGGATCCTGGGCATGGCGGATACCGATGTACTGACGATCAAAACCGATGTACCGGTCAGCAAGACGGAAACGGAAAAGGCATCGAACAGCGGCAGCAGCGATGCAGTCGATACAACGCCGGAGGTACCGGACAACGACAGCGATTCGTCGGACAATTCGGATAATACCCCGGCCACGGATGACGACGACACGGACAACAGCCAGACCGGCGACGATACCGATGACACCACCGACTCCACCGGCACCGCGATCGTCCTCCCGATGGAAAACGGCAAATACGAGATCGTGATTCCGTCCCTGCCGTCGGACAGCGCAAGCACAGAAGAAAAAGGAGAAACAGAATGATTGTTGAACAATCCAAGCAGATCATTGCCGAGGTCAATAAGGCGTTTATCGGCAGAAATGATATTGTCGAGAAGGTCCTGATGACCATTTATGCCGGCGGTCATGTGCTGCTGGAGGACTGTCCCGGTGTGGGCAAGACCACGCTGGCGGTCGCGTTTTCCCGCGCACTGGGACTGAGCAACAAGCGCATTCAGTTTACGCCGGATACGCTGCCGTCCGACATTACCGGCTTTACGATGTACAACCGCGAGACCAACAAGTTCGAGTACCGCGAGGGTGCAGCCAACTGTCAGCTGCTGCTGGCCGATGAGATCAACCGTACCTCTCCGAAAACGCAGTCTGCGCTGCTCGAGGTCATGGAGGAGCACACCATCACGGTGGACGGTGAGACGCACGCGCTTCCGGCGCCGTTTATTTGCATCGCGACCCAGAACCCGTTGGGTTCCGCGGGCACGCAGCCGCTGCCGCAGAGCCAGATCGACCGTTTCATGGTAAGTCTGTCCATCGGCTACCCGACCCTGGAAAACCAGATGAAGATCATCAACGCACAGCGCTACAACAATCCGCTGCAGGAAATTCATTCGGTCACGAACGGCCAGAACCTGCTCGAGGTGCAGAACTACCTGACCTCGGTACGCATGACTGACAGCGTGCTGGCGTATGCCATCCGCCTGTGCGAGCAGACCCGCAGTCATCCGCTGGTGGAACTGGGTATTTCGCCTCGAGGCGTGTCCGCACTGGTCAAGATGGCACGCGCAAGCGCCATCCTGCGCGAGCGCAACTACGTTGTGCCCGAGGACGTGCAGAACGTGTTCGTCGATGTGTGCGCACACCGTCTGGCGCTGCGTCCGCAGGCGAGAGTGGAAGGCGTTACCGCAAAACAGGTGCTGGAGGAGATCATGGCCGAGATCAAGCCCGAGCACGCGGAGGAGTGATCCGCTATGTGGAAAAACCGGCTGGCTTTTGCACTGCTCTGCGTGACAGTGCTGGTGCTGCTGATCGTGTTCAGCAAGCCGTTTCTGCTGGCGGCACTCATCGTTTTACTGCTGTCGGCGGCGCTGATGGCCTTGCTCACCCGAAGAGACGCACGGCTGCTCCGTACCTCGGTGCGGGTGCAGTCCGGCGGACGGGAAGGCGAAACCGTGCCCATGACGTTCACGTTTGCGCCCAAACGGCGGCTGCTGGCGGCTCGGAGCATCCTCGTTGAGGTGGACTCCTGCAATGACATGTTCGGCGTGAGCGTGCATAAGTATCTGTCGTTTGAACTGGCGGACGATCGGCAGGAGTACGTCATCGACGTGCCGCTCATCTGGTGCGGCAAGGTGACGTTCCACTGCACGGCGGTGCAGGTGTGCGATATGTTCGGACTGTTCCGCGTAAAGGCGAAGCCGTTTGCCGAGGTGTGTGCGGTGGCGTATCCGCACTATGTCCGCATTGCGACCGAGCTGTCGAGCGCAACGGTCGGCGCCACCCGCAACGACGGCATGATGCAGAACCGCAAGGGCAGCGACCCAAGCGAAATGTTCGACATCCGCGACTATGTCCCGGGTGATGACGTGCGAACCATCCACTGGAAGCTGTCCGGCAAGACGGACGACTTAATTGTCCGGCAGGCGAGCGACCCATCGCACTATAATATTGCACTGCTGCCGGATTTCGGCCGCAGCTGCCTGAACCGCCCGGACGCGCAGAAGGAACTGAACGCTGCAGTCGCTATTGCGGCTTCAATCGGCGAGCAGCTTATCCGCAGAGGCGTACCGTTCTGTGCGGTCGTGCCGACAAAGAACGGCGTAGAGCTGTTTGAGGTCCGTGACGAGCGGGCGTTCCACGAATTGATGCCGCGCTGGCTCAGTTTTTCGGTGCAGGAGACCGACGGCGCTGGTCTGCAGTATTTCACGATGGAGCATCTCGACCAGTATTTCACGCGGCTGCTCATCTTTGCCGCAGGACCGTATGAGCAGGACCTGACCGGACTGGACAACCGCATCGGCGTACTGGTGCTGAGTGCGATCTCCGGCGTCAAGACCGCCCATGTGGAGGGCAATGGCTCGTGCGACATGATGGAACTGCCGACCGAGCAGGATACAAATGAAGTGTACCGCGTGGTATGCTAAACCATAGGAGTAAACAATGAAGCAGGCTGTGATTCGGCGGTATCGACCCGCTGAACGGACAAATCCATATCTGACCGCCGGTTGGGAGGCGTTTCTGGCGGCGCTGATGCTCAGCGGTGCATTGCTGACGATGGACCGGCTGTGGGTCGGTCATGCACCGTCGCTTGCGGCTGTGTTTGCGGCGGCTGTGCTGAGCACGCTGTGCGGCGCGGCAGCGGACCTTGCGGCCAAACGCATTCCGGCGGCACAGCTGCTGGCGTGCGTGCCGATTCCGGCTGTGCTGATCGTGACCGGGTTCCGCGGGTATCTTGCAGGCGGTCGGGCGTGGATCAACGGTATGCTCGACCGGTGGAACACCGTACACGAGGGCGGTCTGGCGCTGTTCTCCGGCACAGCCGCCGAGCGGGATGTGCGGGCGTTTGCGCTGCTGACGGCGGTGCTCATCGGCATGCTCGTGTGGTACGCGGTCAGCCGACAGAAAAACTGGATTGCGGCACTGTGGTGCGTGTTCTGGCTGCTGCTGTCGCTGCTCGGCGAGGAATTTTATCCGCTGGCGTTCGCGCTGCTTGTCGCGGGCGAACTGGGTATGCGCATGACGAACGGACAGCACGTTATCACCCGCAGAGCCGTGGCCTGGTGCCTCGGCATGTCGGTGGTGCTGTGCGCCTGTGCGGTGGGATTTTCCGATACCGAACTGCCGTCGGTCGATCAGCTGCGGCAGAATATCAAGCAGGCCGTGCATGATGTGCGCTACGGCGTGGATTCACTGCCGCAGGGCGATCTGGCGCAGGCGGATATCCTGCACGAGAGTGAGGACACCATGCTGAATGTGCACACCGAGCAGGAGAAATCGCTCTATCTGCGTGGATTTACCGGCGGAAAGTACGAAAACGGCAAGTGGTCGCCGCTGCCGGATTCCGCCTACGGCGGAGACAATACCGGTATGCTGGACTGGCTGCAGCAGCAGGGTTTCGACCCGTTCACGCAGTCGGCGGCGTATTACCGGCTGACCGATGATGCACCGGAGACCAACGAGGTCGAGGTGTCGCTGCAGAACGCTTCGCGTGACGAGATATACGCACCGGCTTCGATGGAGAAGGTCGCAAGCGGTGACGTGCGCGAGCGCAAGGACGGTCTGCTGACCGGCCACGGCTTGTTCGGCACCCGCGAGTACACCGTGACCGAGGTTTCGGGCACGCGACCGGCTGAGCTGATGGTGGCGGACGACTGGGTCAGCTACCCGCAGACCGAGGAGCAGGCAGCTTACGCACAGGCGGAGTCGGTCTATCGCAGCTTTGTGTACGATAAGTACACCACGGTGGACGAGGACTTACTGCCGGTGCTGGGTCGTCTGTTCTGGCAGGATTATAATGACGAGAATGACGGCATTTACAGTGCGCTCAGCCGCATCCGTGAGGTGCTGAAAACGCAGGTGCAGTACAGCGAGACTGCCCAGTCTGCACCGGAAAACGCGGATCCAATCGCGTATTTCCTGACCGATTCGCGGGAGGGAAATGCGGTGCTCTATGCCTCGGCGACCGTGCAGGCGCTGCGTGCGCACGGCATTCCCGCGCGTTACGCGGAAGGCTACTATCTGCCAATCGCCAAAACGCAGAGCAGCGGCACGGTCGAGTTGACCGGTCAGGACGCACATGCGTGGGCAGAGGTCTACTTTGACGGTGTCGGCTGGCTGCCGGTTGATGCAACTCCGGGTTACTATTTTGACGCGGTTGCGCTTCAGCAGATGGTCAGCCTGCCGGATACGGTGCGCAAAACGGCCGCAATCGACGAAAATAAGTCGGGTGCGGATCAGGTTGTCGAGCCGTCTGGCACCGGCGGCGCACAGGAGGCCAAGCCGCTGACCGTGGTGAAAAACGTGGCCGCAGTCGGATTCGGCATTATCGGTGCTATCATCCTGCTGGCTACGCTGCTGCTGTGCGCAATGGAGCTGACACGCGCGTTCCTGCTGTGGAGTGCCGAGCGCAGACGGCGCAGACTGCCGATCGAAGAGCGCGTGCGGGAGTCACAGCGGCTGATGTTCAAGCTGATTGCCCTCTGGGGCATTGACGCGGCACTCGGCTGGGAGACTGCGGCGACGGATAAGGCACTCGCGGATGCGCTGCCGTCGATTGCGCCCGGCGAGTACGAGCGCGTGTGCGGTCTGCTCGAAAAAACTGTGTACGGCGGCATCGCACTCGAGCCGTTCGAGGAGCGTGCGCTCGACCGTTTCGTGCAGCTGCTCTGGGGCAGAAACATGAAAAAGAGCTGGAAAATGCGGCTTAAATTAAGGTATGCGTGCCTTCTGGCGGCAAGATAAAGGAAATCCCGAGG
>CAVLCS010000010.1:0-484 GCA_963661675.1 Bulleidia sp. | reverse complement strand
TGATGAGCCTCGGGATTTTTGCTATGGCTGCATTTGCGGCAGCGTCAGATGGGCGGCATAGAGTAACAGTTCCTCACGCGTGTGCAGCTGTGCGCTGTGTGAGAGGATGCGCTGCTGAATTTCCGTGGAAAGTGCGGAAAAACAGGCGTAAGCCGTCCGGTCGATGGCTAACAGTGCGGTAAGATTGCAGAAATAGTGCATAGAAATTCACCTCGGGAGAGAGTATGGACAGGGTGAGAGAAAGCTATACGCGAAAACTTTTGAGAAAAATGAAAAAATGTGTTGACAAAGGAGTTCCTGTTTGATATACTAAATAAGCTGTTGATGAGCAGTTAAGAACTTGAAAAAGTTCAGAAAACTTCTTGTTATCAGCAGATTGTACCTTGTAAATTAAACAACGATGTGCTTAAACTTTTGTTCATTTGGACGAAGGTTGTAGTGCGAACCTGAAATTTCGAGAGTTTTTTACTCTTGGTAAATCGCT
>CAVLCS010000009.1:0-36520 GCA_963661675.1 Bulleidia sp. | reverse complement strand
CTCTGATTAACTAATTTCTACCGTGCAGGTGTCCAACTTGCACTTGCAATTTGCGAAAAAGTAAAAGCAGATAAATGGAGGAAAACGCAATGGAAATGAGAAAACTGGGAGAGATTGAGGTATCACCCATCGGCATGGGCTGTATGGGCCTGAGCCACGGCTACGGCGAGATTCCGAGCCGCGAGTACAGTGTTGAAGCGATTCGCAAGGCGTATGAATTCGGCTGCACGTTTTTCGACACGGCAGAGGCGTATGGCCCGAACATGCTGCCGGAAAACCGCGGTCACAACGAGAAAATCGTCGGCGAAGCCGTACTGGATTTTCGCCAGAAGGTCGTTCTGGCGACCAAGCTGCATCTGGATGAGGAAAAAGTGAAGGAAAAGGGCCTGGAGAACGTCATGCGTGAGCATCTGGTTGACTCTATGTGGCGCATGCAGACCGACTATGTGGATCTGTACTACCTGCACCGCATCAATCCGGCAATTCCGGTGGAAGAGGTTGCCAGTGTGATGGGTAAGCTGATCCGCGACGGCTTGATTCGCGGCTGGGGACTGTCGCAGGTGGACGTGGACACCATTGAGAAGGCGAACAACGTGACGCCGCTGTCTGCGGTGCAGAATATCTATTCTATGCTCGAACGCGGTGTAGAAGATGCTGTTGTTCCGTACTGCATGGAGCACAGCATCGGTGTTGTGCCGTTTTCGCCGATCGCCAGCGGATTTCTGTCCGGCAAGGTAACGGCAGCGTCGGACTTCTCGCACAGCGATGATGTCCGCAAGTTCGTGCCGCAGCTGCGCAAGGAGAACATGGAAGCGAATCAGCCGATCCTCGATTTGCTCGGGCAGTATGCAGAGAGTAAAAACGCCACAAAGGCACAGATTTCGCTCAGCTGGATGCTGCATAAGTACCCGAATGTGGTGCCGATTCCCGGCTCGAAAAACCAGGAGCGCATTCTGGAAAATCTGGGTGCATGGAATGTTGCGCTGACTGACGAGGAGTTCACCGCACTTGAAGCCGCACTCGCGAAGATTCCGGTGCAGGGACACCGCGGCTTTGTCGAGCAGCAGGGCAGCAGCATGAAGGATTGGGATAGGAAGTAAAAAGTGCAGAAAAGCCGTCAGATATCTAATCTGACGGCTTTTTGCGTGTGTGGTGGGACTGTACATTTAGCAGGAAATGATTTGCAAAATCTTAACACTATATTTCATACTATTCCTATTGACATATCGGGTAATAGGTGGTATAAATAGGATAATCAATCCCAAAGGTGTTTAGGAGTGGAAAAATCATGAGCAACGTTTTGAACGAAGTTTTAAGTGCAAACAGGAAATATACGGAGAATTTTGGCGATAAAGGCGCTCTGGCCATTCCGCCGAGAAGAAAATTTGCGATTGTGACCTGCATGGACGCACGACTGGATCCGGCAAAGTTTGCTGGTCTGGCAGAGGGTGATGCACACGTTATCCGCAATGCCGGCGGCCGAGTCAACGAGGAGACCATCCGGTCGCTCATCATCTCGCACAAGCTGCTGGGCACGCAGGAATGGTTCGTCATTCACCACACCGATTGCGGCATGCTGACCTTCACCAACGAGATCATGTATGATCTGCTGGACGAAAGCCTGGATTCGGCGGCCATTAACGAAAGCGGCTGGTACAATCCGGAGACCAAGCATCCGGGCAATCGCCGCGGCCGGTATATCAATTTCCAGCCGATCGACGATCTGGAGCAGAGCGTTGTAGACGATGTGGAATACATCCGAAATCATCCGCTGGTAGCATCGAATATCCCGATTTATGGCTATATTTACGATGTGAAAACGGGCAAGCTGATCGAGGTCGAAAAGGCAACGGAGATTGGCAAGGCCAAGTAAAATTGCAAGAGGAAAAGCCGCAGATGTTCGTCTGCGGCTTTTTGTATGCCTGTGGAGATATCCACGAATCTATGCACAAAGCTGTGGATAACTTTGCGGAGTGAATCCGACCTTTGCCTTTTGCTGCGCATATGGTATACTAAAATTATACAAACGTAAACTGCAGGAAAAAGAGATACGAGGGATAGACATGGGATGGTTTTCAAAGCCGGAGGTCGTGATCGCGAAGGAATCCAGCAACGCAAAGGAGTATCTGCGGCAGCTGGAGGAATTGGCGGAAAAAGCGACCGGAGAAAACGCGAAACGAATCGCAAAAGAGATTGCCGTGGTGAAAGCGGGTATTATCGGGGAAGAGAATATCCTGTTTGAACTGAAAAACAGCGGCATGGATATGGTCGTGCTGCACGATTTGTATATCGAAAGCGCGTCCGGTGCCTCGGCGCAGATCGACTTTCTGGTGCTGACGCCGAAGATCAACTTTGTGCTGGAGTGCAAGAACCTGTTCGGCAATATCGAGATCAACAGCAAAGGCGATTTTATCCGTACGCTCCGCTACGGCGGCCGGTACTATAAAGAGGGGATTTATTCGCCGATCACGCAGAATCAGCGGCATTTGCAGGTGCTGAATGAGTGTCGCAATGAAAATCATGGTAAGGTAATGGCAGCACTTCGAAATCACTGGTTTAATGATTTTTTCAAAGGATTGGTTGTGCTCGCCAACCCGAAAACCGTTGTCAACGACCGATATGCGAAGAAAGAGGTCAAGGAGCAGGTCATTCGAGCAGACCAGTTGGTTGAAACGATCAAACGAATGAACAGGGAATCTAAAGAAATGAAATCTTCTTTGAAGGATTTGAAAGCAGATGGCGAGTATTATTTGAACAAAATACACATTGAAAAACCGCTCACCTACATCGAAAAATTCAAGCAGGAAGAACTGGAAGACCAGCCAGCCACAGAGCAGCCTGCACCTGCACCGATCGAGCCGCCCAAGCCGGAGTCGCAGAAGGAAAACCTCTGTCCGTGGTGCGGCAAGCAGCTTGTCATGCGGGAAGCCAAACGCGGCACGCATGTCGGCGAAAAATTCTGGGGGTGTGCAGGATTCCCGAAGTGCCGGTTCACAAAGAAAATCGCGAAAAACGAGAACCAATAAACAGAAAAGCGGCATAACTTCCATCGAAGTCATGCCGCTTTCGCGTCCGCTCAAAACAAAAACTCCTCGCTCTGCTCGATCTCAATCCCGCAGTCCGCGATAACCGCCTGATACTGCGCGTAAACGGCGGCTTCCATGCGCCACGCGATACCGCATCCGGCGGATAGCTTGCGCGGCACCGGTGTCAACCGGCCGGCGATGCCGTTCTGCTTGCAGAACGCCTCCATCTCCATTGCCGCATCGGTGGTGTGGAAAGTGAACACCTGATAAGGCTTTTTCTCTCGCATTATGCCTGAAAAACGATCTCGAAGCAGCCATCTGGAAGCATGGTCGTCTGACCAGACTTCTTTTCGTACTCGAGCATTTTCTCAATGTTCTTGCGGGTGTGTGCCTCATCGCCGAGCACGCGGATCATCTCACCCGGGTGATCCTGCATGGCATCCATCGCCAGCAGCACCGGCTCCGGGCAGGACAGACCGCGAACATCTACTTCAATATATTCAGCCATTGCAAATTCTCCTTTTCCGGCTTACTTTGCGGCTTTTTTGCGGCGCAGATTGGTGCCCGCAATGACAAACAGCACGACAATGCAGACGATCACGGCGATTTTGCCGGCTGCTGCCGGACCACCTGCTACTGCCGGTTCGGTCTCGGTTGCCGCCTTGGCCGCTGCGCCGACCAGACCGAAGTTATGCGCGAATGCCGCACCGATCAGCATGCCGAGGAAGGTAACCGCACTGTCAGACGAGCCTTGACCGGCCAGAATAAGCTGACGCAGCGGACAGCCTCCGGCGAGCACAGCCGCAAAGCCGACAACGTACATGCCGAGAATGTTCCACAGGTGCTGGGAATGTGCGATCGGCTGACCGGAAAAACCGAGGTGGAAGTTGCCGGTTGCCACATTGTAGACCGCCATCACGGCAAACAGGGCCGCGATAATGCTGATGAGGTCGAAATTCTTCATCAGAATGATGTCGCGGATGCTGCCCGCGAAGCACATGCGGCTCTTCTGCGCCAGTGCGCCGATGATGAGCGCCACGACCAGAGACAGGATAATGGGCGCATGCTTGCTGCCCGGACCCTCGGTGCTGGCCGCGTAAACGCCGGTCGCAACGCCGATCGCAAGCAGAGCCGCCAGCAGAACCGGCAGAACGGCACCGCTGATGGGCTTGGCCTCATATGCACGGCCGAGGGAGAATCCCTTCTTGAGGAAGAACGAGCCGGTTGCTACGCCGCCTGCAAAGCCGATGAGTGCGACCCACGCATTCAGGTCACCGGCGGACATGCGCAGCACCATGCGGAGCGGGCAGCCGAGGAACACGAGTGCGCCGATCATCATCGCCACGCCCAGTGCGAAACGCACCATCGGTGCGGAACCGGCAGTGGATTTGTATTCTTTGGTCAGCAGCGCCAGCAGGAACGAGCCGCACACAAAGCCGACGATCTCCGGACGGAAATACTGCACCGGAGCCGCCGTGTGCAGCTTGAGTGCGCCCGCCGTATCGCGGACGAAGCAGGCAACACAGATGGCCATGTTGGCAGGGTTGCCGTAAATTGCCAGAAGCATGACCAGCAGTCCGATCACCGCACCGGACACAGCCAGCTTCCACGTCTTGTCAAACAGTTTCATGATTTTCTCCTTTTTTGTGAAATGAACGGATTTTATACCGTATTCAGTATACCATGCACCATTTTCAATGTGAAATTGATTCTATTGATAATTTGATTGAATCTATTGATAGTATCTATAAATACGGCTATAATAAGGCTGTAATCCAAACCGGAAAGGAGCACCGCCCATGGATATCCGTCAGCTGGAGGCCTTTGTCTACACGGTGAAGTACCGCAGCTTTTCTCTGGCCGCGCAGAAGCTGTACCTGTCGCAGCCGACCGTCAGCGCGCACATCTGCAATCTGGAGAAGGAACTGCATACGCAGCTGCTCAAACGCACGACTAAAACGCTTTCGGTGACACTGGCCGGGCAGACGCTGTACAATTATGCCGCAGAAATCCTCGATTTGCGCCACAAAGCCATTCTGGAACTGTCAAACGAGCAGGAGACCATGCTGCATATCGGTGTTTCGTCCGTGCCGTCGCTGTATCTGCTGCCCGAACTGCTGGCGGCGTACCACGAGAAGGCACCGGAGGTCCGGTTCCGCACCAGCTGCTCGGACAGTCTGGACGTGATAAACAAGGTTGCGGACGGCACCTGCGATATCGGTCTGGTCGGCACCAAGACCTCGGACGCCAACTGCGAATTCCTGCCGGTCACTTCGGACGAGTTAGTTATTGCGGCACCGAATACCCCGCATTTCCGCGCCTACCAAAGCCAACCGGACCCGCTGAAAGCACTCCTGCGTAAACCGTTCCTGCTGCGCGAGGACAACTCGGGCACCAAGCAGGAAACGCTGTATTTTCTCAAAAATCACGGTCTTTCGCTCGATGAATTGAACGTCATCGCCGTTATGGATGACGCGGCAGCGCTCAAGCGGTGCATCACACTGGGTATGGGCGTTTCCATTCTGTCGCGTGCGACCGTGCGGACGGATGCACAGCTTGGCAGGCTGCTCCTCTTCCCGCTGGGGCAGGCGGCATTCCTGCGTAAGCTGTATATCGTGTACACGTCTGCACGGCTGATGAACGACCAGACCGCACAATTTTTATCCTTTGCCCGGGCGTATTATCACATTCCGTAACAAATTGTGGTACAATGGATATCAGGAAGGGAGGTCTTCCTATGATGAACTGGAAAGAATTTTCCCGCACGTGCGGCCATGATGTAGAAATGCGCGAACGCCGTCAGGCTGCCGCGGCCAAGCAGTGGTGGGAAAACTGGCTGCGGAAGAATGTCGCCATATCGCACGATCATGTGGCACGCACGCTGGCCGGTGTGCAGACCATCCTGCCGGACGAAAAAGAACTGATCTGGAAAGCGATCCTCTGCCGGATGAGCGTATCGATCATCGAAAATAAAACGTGGTTTCGCAGCCGCAAATCCTGCAGCGGCATGTTCGTGCGGCCAATCACCTATTACCCGTATCGTGCGCTGGCGTATGATATGGCACACTGCAGCGGACTGTGCACCAACGATCAGCTGAACCGAACGGTAGCATGGGGCAAAAGACTGTTTTGGGAGGAAGGTTTGCTGCAGTCCGATTGCTGCGGCAGCTTCTGGCATCGGCTGTTTGCCGAAATGCCGCTGTACAGTGCAGCGGATATCCTGCATGTGGAGCCGGATTCGTCCGTCACACGGAAGATCGCACCAGGAGAGGCATATCAGCGCATTGACGGGTTACGATGGGGCATTTTGTATCTGTTTATATCGGAAGCGCACTTTGCGGACACAAACCAGGTGGTACCCTATCTCAACACACGCCTGCAGTGGTTTGAGCAAAACTGGAAACGCGAATGCGGAACAAAATGACAAACGAAACGGAGAAGAACAGCATGAGTGAGCATAAAATCCCGAACGCGATAAAGGTCCGCGGAGCACGGGTGCACAACTTGAAAAACGTCGATGTGGACATTCCGCTGGGCAAAATCGTCGGGATTGCGGGTGTATCGGGTTCGGGCAAGTCCTCGCTGGCACTGGGTGTGCTGTACGCCGAGGGTTCCCGGCGGTACCTGGAAGCACTCTCCACCTACACACGCCGCCGCATGACGCAGGCGGAAAAGGCCCAGGTGGACGAGCTGTGCTACGTTCCGGCGGCGCTTGCACTGCACCAGAGAACGGGCGTGCCCGGCATCCGCAGCACGTTCGGCACCTCGACCGAACTGCTGAACGTCCTGCGCCTGATGTTCTCGCGTCTGGCGAGCCATCGCTGCCCAAATGGACATTATGTGCCGCCGACAATGCATGTTGCGGCAGGAATGGAACTAATTTGCCCGGAATGCGGCGCAAAATTCTATCCGCCGTCCGCAGAAGAACTGTCATTCAACAGCACAGGCGCGTGTCCGCACTGTGACGGCACCGGCATTGTACGGGTCGTGGACGAGTCTACGCTCGTGCCGGATGAGTCGCTTTCCATCGATGAGGGCGCCGTCCTGCCGTGGCAGACGCTCATGTGGTCGCTGATGAAGGAAATCGCACAGAAAATGGGCGTGCGCACCGACGTTCCGTTCCGCGAACTGACTGCAAAGGAACGCGACATTGTGTTCCACGGTCCGGCGGACAAGGTTCACATGATCTACCAGAATTCCAAGACCGGTGCGGCCGGCGAGATGGATTTCACCTACTTTAATGCAACGTATACGGTCGAAAACGCGCTCGCCAAGGTCAAGGATGAGAAGGGCATGAAGCGTGTCGAGCGGTTTCTCAAACAGGGTCCGTGCCCGCATTGCGGCGGTTCGCGACTGTCCGAGCGAGCGCGTGCGCCCAAAATCGGCGAATACACCCTGTCGGATGCGTGCAAATTAACGCTTTCTGCGCTGTGCGACTGGGTAAACGCGGTTCCCGCAAGCCTGCCGCCCGAAATGGTGCCCATGGCGGAGAGCATCTGCGACTCGTTTCACGGCATGGCGGCCCGGCTGATGGAGCTCGGACTTGGCTATCTGACGCTCGACCGCGAAGCCGCCACGCTGTCCACCGGCGAGCGCCAGCGCGTACAGCTGGCGCGTTCGGTGCGCAACCGCACGACCGGTGTGCTGTACGTGCTCGATGAGCCGTCCATCGGCTTGCACCCGTCCAACATCGAGGGTCTGCGCGGTGTCATGCGCGATCTGATCGCGGACGGCAACTCCATCGTGCTCGTGGACCACGACACGGAAATCCTCAAGGACGCGGACTGGCTGATCGAAATGGGACCGGAGGCCGGAGAAAACGGCGGCAATGTCATCGCTCAGGGCACGATTGACGCGGTTTCCGCCGATCCGCAGTCGAAAATCGGTGCATTCCTGTCAGGTAAAGCGTCCATGCAGGTGCGCGAGCGGACGGACAAGGCGCACCTGTTTGACCTCGGCACGATCGAAATGACGACTGACACGATTCACACGGTCAAGCCGCTGACCGTCAAAATTCCGAGAGGGCGGCTGACTGCCGTTACCGGCGTGTCCGGCTCGGGCAAGACGACCATGGTGCTCGAAAGTCTGATTCCGGCACTGCAGGCCATGACACACGGCGAAAATCTGCCGAAACATGTCAAATCCGTCACCGCCGAGGGTATTTCGCAGGTCAAGCTGATCGACGCAACACCCATCGGCATCAACATTCGCTCGACTGTGGCGACCTATGCGAATGTACACGACGATCTGCGTAAAATCTACGCAAAAACGCCGGATTCCAAGCAGATCGGCTACAAAGCAGGCGATTTTTCGTACAATACCGGCAGGCTGCGCTGCCCGACCTGCGACGGCACCGGCTCGATCAGTCTGGACATTCAGTTCCTGCCCGATGTGGAGATCGTCTGTCCGGAGTGCGGCGGCTCCCGCTACGGCAGAGACGCGTCGCGCGTCTCGCGTGTCCGCAAGGACGGCGTGTCACACACACTGCCGGAGCTGATGGCGATGAGCGTGGACACGGCGCTGACCGCCTGCAGCGATCTCAAAACCGTGGCACGGCGGCTGCAGACGCTGAGCGACCTTGGACTTGGCTACCTGACCCTCGGCGAAGCCACACCGAGCCTGTCCGGCGGCGAAGCACAGCGGCTCAAACTCGCCAGTGAGATGGGAAAAGGCCAGTCCGACACGGTTTTCGTGTTCGACGAGCCGACCATCGGTCTGCATCCGCTGGACGTACAGACGCTGCTTGCCGTGTTTCAGCGGCTGATCGACAGCGGCGCGACCGTCGTTGTCATCGAGCACGACCTCGACCTCATCCGCAACGCGGATTATGTCGTGGATATGGGCCCGGGCGGCGGAGAGGACGGCGGTACGATCGTTGCCAGAGGCACGCCGGAGGAGATCAAAGCCTGCCTGGAGAGCGTGACTGGGCGGTATATTTGAGTTACGCTTTCACGCGGAACAGCACCTCGTACAGCTTGATAATGCGTCCAAGCAGCAAAGCGGACAGTACAGTGCCGACGCCGATGCCGTAAAACGGACTGTGATTGCATACGCACAGCAGAGCGCTGATCGCGACCATGGAGAGGTCAAACGCGTTCTTGACCGCAGAAAACCGCAGGTGAAATACCTCGGAAATGGTGTTCACGATGCCGTCTGTCGGCGTGAGCACCATTTTGCTTTTGACGCATAGGAACACGCCGGCTGCGGTGACAAACATGGTCAGCGCAAAGCAGACGAGCCGCATCGGCAGCGAGAACGGCAGCGCCGGAATGAGCCAGTCGTAAACATCGGTCAGCATGCCGAACGCGAACGAAAGCGGGATTTCGAGCAGATATGTAAGTGTGATTCTGCGCGACAGAATGCACTGCATCGCTACAAAAATTAGATAACAGATGATGGACGCGGTGCCGAGAGAAATGCGGTAAATCTCCGAAATGGCGTACATAACCGAGCTGAATGCCGCCACACCGACGTTGTAGCGCACATTCAGCACAACAGCCGCCGCGATCAGATTGAGGCCGACAATGTACCAAACGGCACGCTTGCCGGTGCTTACAGTAGATTCCATGTGCATTCTCCTTTAGTGATTTTCCAGATTGTTCAGCGCTTGCGTGATGAGTGTGAGCAGCGTATCCCGATCTTCCGCGCTGATATGATCGAGCAGTACATCGCCGAAGTCGGTGCAGTTGCGCTGCATGGTTTCGTGCAGTTCTTCGCCTTGCGCGGTGAGCATTACGGTTTTGTATCGTGCGTCATGCGGCGATACGCGGGTGGTGAGCAGACCTTTGTTCACCATGCGTTCGACAATGGCGCGTGCGGCCTGATGGGTGACGCCGAGGTGTGTTTTCAGGTCTGCGGCGGCGCTTTCCGGGTGGGCGTGGAAGAACAAAAGCGCGTCTGCCTGCTCGGCGGTCAGACCCAGTGCTTTCAAGTCCTGATTGCGCCGCTGTGTGATGGCATGTGATAACTGCTGTATTCTGCGGGCGAGAAGATAGGTAGACTCCATGAATATCACCTGATTTTTATATAATATACAATACATTGTATATTAGCGGAAGAAGGACGGTCTGTCAAGGGAAATCCCTTCCAATGAGCAGAATACCGGTTGTCAAAGCGGCCAAAACTGTGCTATGCTGTTGCTATCAACACGACAGGAGGCAAGGCGATGGAGCAGGGACATATCACATTCCGTGTACTGCATCACGAGGATATTTCGATCACGATGGACGCGGGTGTATCGCTGTTTTTCGGCCTGCACGGACAGTACACCATTTCTACCGCACAGGAAAGCTACACGGTCGGCGCATCCGAGGTGTACGCCGTGTCTCCGTTCACGTTGTACCGTGCAGTCAGCGGAGAGGATGCAGGTGTGCTGCAGATTACGCTTTCGCCGGAAATTCTGCAAAAGGCCGACTGGCCGCAGCGGCAGATGATCGCCTGCTATCTGTCCCGCAGCACACTGACGGATTCGGTCGCGCAGGACATTCGCCGACGGTGTGCGGTACTGTTCCGGCTGTATTTTCAGCAGACCGATCAGGCGGAACTGCAGCGGCAGGCGGTTTCTCTGGCGTCGCTGCTGTGGAGCCGGTTTTCCACAGCGGACTCGGTTCAGCCGGAGGAGAGCATCAATACGCTGAAACTGCTGGAATCTGCCCTTAAAATGATACATACGCAGTGGAACCAGTCGATTTCCCTGTCCGAGACGGCAGCACGGCTGTATGTATCGGAAAGCTATATCTCCCGCGTGTTCAAAAAATATGTGGGAACCACCTTCACCAAGTATCTGGTCGATTTGCGGCTGTCGCATGCGGTAAAGGATCTCGAGGGCACAGCATCGGTGACCGAGATTGCCTACCGCAACGGCTTCAAGAGCGATAACTCGTTCATCGACTTTTTCAAGAAAGCCTACGGCTGCACACCGGGCAAATACCGTCAGCAGCTGAAGCAGGCTGCCAATGCGCCGGAGCCGCCCCAAGAGGACATTTCGGACTGGCTGCAGGAGCTGCTGCAGTATGCGGACGGCGCAAGCCTGCGTTCAGACAGCACGCCGACGGTCATTCGCAAAACGGTTCGGCTGCCTGAGGCGCAGGACGGAGAAGCGATTCGACAAAGCTGGCGGCAGATGGTGAACATCGGTTACGCGCATGACGGCCTGATCGGCTCGGTGCAGGAGCAGCTGCGCCGTGCACAGAAGGAGATCGGCTTTACCTATCTGCGGTTTCACGGTATTTTCGATGATGATATGCACATCTATCAGGAAAATGAGGACGGTTCGCCGTGGTTTAACTTCGCTTACGCTGACCTGCTGTTTGATTTTATTCAAGAAATTGGGCTGATTCCGTATGTGGAACTCGGCTTTATGCCGTCCAAGCTGGCGAAAACGCAGTATACTGTGTTCGACAATCCATTTATCTGCATCAGCATGTACAATGATGCGGAAAAGTGGCAGGCACTGGTGCAGGCATGCCTGTCGCACTGGATCGACAAGTACGGACTGGCCAATGTGCGCAGATGGCGGTTCACCGTGTTTTCGATGAATTACAGCAGACTGCAGTATACAGCGCCGATCATGTCGCACGAGGATTACTGTGAGCTGTTTGAAACGACCTATCGTACGATCAAGATGATCGATCTGGAACTGCAGTTGGGAGGCGGAGGCTGTTTTCCGGGCATCGCGCTTGACCCGAATGGTCTGAGCCGGTTTCTGACGGATGTAAAACAGAGGGACTGTCCGCCGGATTTTATCACGCTGCAATGCTATCCGCACGAGGATTTTACGCAGGACACGGAGTTCTTTTATTTCACATCTAAGCAGACCTCGATGCCGACGGTGCTGAGCAAGGATAAGAACTTTACGCTGCATTTTCTGCAGGCGTTTCACCGCATCCGGCAGAAGATCGGCTTTGCGGACTGTCCGGTCGTGGTGGAGGAGTGGAACTCTACCTTGTGGCAGCGTGATCTGTCAGGCGACACCTGCTACAAGGCGGCATGGCTGATCAAGAATGTTCTGCAGAATTACGATCAGGCGGAATATCTCGGCTACTGGCTGCTGACCGACTTTCTTGACGAATGGCTGGTGCCGGGCGGTGTATTCCACGGCGGATATGGACTGTTTACCATCAACGGTATCCCGAAGGCCGGTTATCAGGCGCTGCGGATGCTGAACCGCGTAGGAGAGCGCAAAATCGCTTCCGGTGAGGGATGGTTTGTCTCTCGAACGGAAAACACGATTCAGGTCTATCTGTACCATTACTGCCATTACGATGCGCTGTATCGCTACCGCTATCAGAAGCTGACCGACCCGCACGATGCCTACAAGGTGTTCGAAGCGGACGGACGGCTCAAAATCGAACTGGAGCTTTGCGGTCTGGACCCGGGCATATACCGGCAGGAAATCTGGACGATCAACCGTTCAGCAGGCTCGGCCTTCGACAAATGGCTGGAAATGGGAGCACCGGGCGTCATGACGCCGGAGGACTTGAAATATCTCAACGACAGTGCACAGCCACTGTGTAAAATTCGTGACAGAGACACGACGGGAACACTGCATCTGCAGACAGAACTGGAACCGCACGAGGTCCGTCTGATTACGCTGAAAAAGCGGGATGGATAAGACGCCAACGTGAGAAAATCCGTAATCTTTGCAGACTGATACCGAAAAACTGAACGATATCACACAGAAATACCCAGCTGCACAGAGAAACCGCCGGAATATCGGGAGTGATATTCCGGCTTTTCTGTATTTCTTCTCCGCATTTGCGAGTAAACTGTAAGCATGAAACAGAGCAGACCTGCAGGAAAACGCTCACACGAAAAAGAAAAGGGGAGAATGATATGGCAGCAACAAAACAGACAGTGCAAAGCAATCCAAGCACAAATGTAAAGACCAGCATTTTTGAAAAAATCTCCTACGGTATGGGCGATGTAGCGTGCAACGTCGTATTCGCACTCACCAGCGGTCTGATCACGTACTTCTACACCAACGTCATGAGCGTATCGGCGGCTATGGTCGGTATGATCATGCTGATTTCGCGTATTTTTGATGGTATTTCCGATGTGGCTATCGGTCTCATCATGGACAAGGTGCATTCCAAGCACGGACGCGGCCGTGCCTGGGTGCTCTGGATGGCGCTTCCGTACGGCATTTCCGCCGTTGCGCTGTTCTGCCTGCCGCCGAATGCAACGGCAGCAGTACAGGCGATTTACATCTTTATCACCTATAACCTGTGCACCACGGTGGTCTACACCGCACTGAACCTGCCGTACGGCGCAATGGCTCCGCTGATGACCAGCAACGAACAGGATCTGGCTCGCATCAACCTGTTCCGCATGGCTATGTCGCCGATTGGCAACATGATCGTTTCCGCAGCTTCTCTGCCGATCATCAACCGCATGGGCGGCGATCAGGCGGCATGGATCAAGGTAACGCTCATCTACTCGGTAGTCGCAATCGGCCTGCTGCTGTGGTGCTTCTTCGGCACTAAGGAGCGTGTCAACACCCAGGCAGCGCAGGAGGCAGAAAAGCTGCCCGCAAGCGTTCGCTTCGGCGCACTCATCCACAACAAGTACTTCCTGATGATTTTGTTCGCATCCCTGTTCCTTGCGGTTTACCAGACCGTAAACGGCACGGTTGCAACCTATTACGCACAGTACATCCTCGGCAACAATGAGTATTACAGTGTGCTCAATCTGGCGGAAAACATCCCGCAGGTAGTCGTTATCATGATCCTTGCGCCGTTCATCAAGAAGTTCGGCAAGCGCAATCTGGTTCTCGCCGGTGCGATCCTGACCATGGTCGCTCAGCTGACGCTGCTGGCGGTTCCGGCCAATCCGGCATTCGTTGCTGCTATCGCTGCTATCCGCGGCATCGGCAAGGCTCCGCTGTTCGGCTGCGTATTCACCATGATGGCTGACGTTGTAAACTACGGCCACTGGAAGACCGGCGTGCGCGTACAGGCCCTCATCTTCAGTGCTGCAACGGTTGGTCAGAAGTTTGGCGGCGGCATTACCGGTGCGATCATCGGTCAGCTGATGGACAAGTCCGGCTTTACCGGTCTGGCGCAGGAAATCCCGTCCGCAGTAGCAATGGTCGAGAATCTGTACATCTGGGGCACGGTATTCGCATGGGCGATCATCATCGCGCTGATGCTGGCATATAAGCTGGAGAAGAACTATGACGGCATGATCAAGGACATGGAGAGCAAGGGTATGCTCAAGCAGGCAGACTGACAAGGAGAATCGCAATGTATCAGAACTATCAATATGAAGTAGACCCGAAAGACCCGCTCAAGCCGTTGTATCAGGGCACATTTGAGGAAAAAGTAACGGTCGGCGGTAAAGAACGCCGGTATTTGGTATACATTCCGAAGGGTGCGCGTCCTTCGACGGCAGGTGTGTTCATCCTGCCGGAGAACGGCAAGACCGCTGATGATCTCTGGCGCGACAGCTGGTGGCGCATGATTGCGGACACCGAGGAGACCAAGGAAAAGCTGATCGTGTTCTTCCTCGAGCCGGAGAACGGTGTGTGGAACACGGACGAGGAATACGGCAAGCCGGACGGCGATGTGGCATACATCGAGCAGGTGTATCTGGCCGGTGCACAGCGCTTCAAGTTCTGTGTGCATGAGGCAAAGTTCTACCTGACCGGCTGCCGCGAAGGCGGCGTACTGGCCAACATGGCCGCGATGTTCAATCCGGCGGTATGGGCCGGTGTGGCGACCGTCGGCGGCTCTCAGGTGAGCGAGGACTACCGTAAGGCCGCAGCAGAGGATTTCTGCACCAATTTGGACGGTTTTGTGGATGAAACCCACCGCCTGGGACTGAAAAAGAGCGACATCCCGATGCCCGCATGGGTGATCGACGACCCAGAAAGTCCGGTCGGTACGGACAACGGCACGGCAGCGTACTGGAAGCACGCCTGCGGCATTACCGAGGACGGTATGCAGACGGCACCGGACACGGTAACATATGTTCGCACGACAGAGCCGCCGTACGCGCCCAATCAGGAGAAGGAAGCGTTCCGTGTCTGCACGAGCACGATTCCCGGCGGTTCGGCAGAGTATGCAAACCTGCTTCTGCGCCGCATCTGGAAGGATTTCCTCTATCGGCAGCGCCGCTGGATGAGCGGTCCGGGCGGTGACCTGCGCGTAACGAAGGATCCGGTAGCCGACCTCGGCATGGAGTACCACTGCGAGGAGATCGGCGGCTGGATGCGTGAATGGTATGTTTACGTGCCGGAACAGGTCAAAAAGAACCCCGGAAAGCCGGTTCCGCTGGTATTTGCAATGCACGGTTACACCTGCTCGGCGGAAATCTACTGCGGCAACTCGGAGTGGTACAAGGTAGCTGACAAGCACGGCTTTATCCTCGTCCATCCAACGGCTACACCCGGTACGATGGAAGCGACTACTGTGGCCTCCAGTCCGGATAATGTTGCACTGCCGGCATGGAATTTCATGCACACCGCACCGAACGGCCCGGATGAGCTGCTGTTCTTCCGTACCATTCTGGATAAGGTATGCGCAGACCATGCAATCGACCGAACCCGCGTATACGCGACCGGCCACTCGCACGGTTCGGTCATGACGCAGGTGCTTGCCATGACCATGCCCGAACTGTTCGCGGCAGCGGCACCGTGCTCGGGCGTGCTGTTCCAGGGCTTCGGCATGGATATCCGTGAACTGCCGGAGATTCAGAACCGCAAGGATTGCCCGATCCCGATCTGGATGTTCGGCGGTGAACAGGAGCCGTGGCTGCTGCCGCATCTGCCGACCGACACCAACTCGACCGGCGACAGCATCCGCATCTGGCGCGGCAATAACCATCTGACACCCGAAATCCCCGAAAACTGGGAGGACGGCTGGATGGTGCATGGCCGCTGGCACGATCTGTATTACACCCGTGCGGATGGTGCACCGATGGTAAACTACACCTGGGTGGACTACATGCCGCATGCCACCATGACCGAGATGAGCTTCCGCATCTGGGAGGAGTTTTTCAGCAAGTTCTCCCGTGTGGATGGAAAGATCGAGTACGATCCGGCATAAATAACGCTATCACCTTTTTTCACCCCTCAAAGAGATACCGATAAGTCTATCGGTATCTCTTTTTCTGTCTAAGCGCGCTCCCATACCTTGCTATTTCCCCTCTCAAATGATACAATCAAACCACAAGGTTTCATTCCATCAAACGGATTCCGAAAGGGCGAAGTCCCTTATTACATAAAGGAGCATCATTGCATGAACCCAGTTTTTGTTATCGGACACCGCAATCCGGACACGGATTCGATCTGCTCCGCGATCTGCTATGCGCACCTCAAGCGCAAGCTGACCGGCGGAGAATACATTGCCTGCCGCGCAGGCCACGTCAACGCGGAGACTAAATTTGTGCTCGAGCGGTTCGGCGTGGAGCCGCCGCGGTACATCAAGTCGTTTGAGCCGCGTCTGAGCGATGTACAGTACCGCGAGGTGCCGGGCATCAGCGAAGAGCTGTCGCTGCGCCGCGCATGGGATTACATGAGCGAAAATGAGATTCAGACGCTGGCCGTTGTCGATGAGGACCGCCATTTGAAGGGCCTGCTGACGCTGGGCGATATTGCACGCTTTTACATCGAGGACCAGGACGCAAATGCACTCGCGGAGGCCAAAACTAGCTACCGCAATCTGGTCGATGTGCTGGACGGCACGCTCGAGGTCGGCGACATTGACCAGCGGTTTGAGCAGGGCAGTGTGGTCGTTGCGGCGGCCAATCCGGACGTGCTCGAGGACTACATCGGCAAAAACGATATGGTCATTCTCGGCAACCGCTACGAGAGCCAGCTGTGCGCGATCGAGATGAACGCGGGCTGCATGATCATCGGCCTCGGCTCCAAGGTTTCGCGCACCATCCGCAAGCTGGCGTCGGAAAACGGCGTTTCCATCATCGCGACTCCGTATGACACCTACACCTGCGTCAAGGTCATCAGCCAGGCGGTTCCGGTGCGGCATGTGATGCGGAAAAAGGGTCTTGTGACCTTCGAGCCGGAGGACACGGTTGAGGACGTAAAGCGCACGGTTTCCAAAAAGCGCATTCGCTATTACCCGCTGATGGATGAACAGGGCCGCTACGTCGGCATGTTCTCGCAGCGTAATCTGCTCGATCTGGAGCGTCCGTCGGTCATTCTGGTCGATCACAACGAGCGCGACCAGGCCGCCGAAGGTATTCGCTCGACCAACATCATCGAGATCATCGACCACCACCGCATCGACTCGGTCGAGACGAGCGGACCGATCTACTTCCGCAATCAGCCGCTCGGCTGCACGGCGACCATCATCACCCAGATGTACCGCGAGCACAACGTGGAAATTGAGCCGAAAATCGCGGGTCTGCTGTGCTCGGCGATTTTGTCGGACACGCTGATGTTCCGTTCGCCGACCTGTACGCCGCTCGACCGCATGACCGCGGAAGAACTGGCGAAAATCGCCGGTCTGGACATCAAGCAGTACGCGACCGAGATGTTCCGCTCGAGTTCGCGTCTGCTCGACCGCTCGATGGACGAACTGCTCCACATGGATTTCAAGTATTTCCAGGCGCAGGATCAGAAGATCGCGATCTCGCAGGTGACGAGCGTCAGCGAGGACGAACTGTCCGGCATCCGCGACAAAATGCTCGAGTATATGGAAAGCTGTCTGGAATCGAGCGGCCTGTCCATGCTGTTCGCGATGCTGACCAACATCATCGAGGAAAAGACCGAGCTGCTTTACGTCGGCAAGGGCGCACAGGAGTTGGTCCGTGCGGCCTTCAAGACCGACTGCGGCGAGCATTCGGTCGTCCTGCCCGGTGTCGTCAGCCGCAAAAAGCAGATGGTAGCGCCGCTTGTCGCTGCTATGGAGCAGGAAGACGAAATGGAATAATACATAGCAAAAAAAGAGGGAGAAACCTTGGTTTCTCCCTCTTTTGTACTTATTTGACCTTTTTCACTTGCTCCCAGATAGTATTTTTCACCGCATCCGGGTCGAGCGGCTTGGACAGATGCGCGTTCATGCCGGCGGCAAGACATTTCTCGCCGTCCTCCTTGAAGGCATTCGCCGTCATGGCGATGATGGGAACGGTTTTCGCGTCCGGACGGTCGAGCGCACGGATAGCCTTTGTAGCCTCCAGACCGTTCATCTCGGGCATCATCACGTCCATCAGGATGGCGTCAAACGTGCCCGGTTCGGAATCCCGGAATGTCTCAAACGCCTGCTTGCCGTTTGGCACGGGCACCGGCTGTGCACCGTTGTCATTCAGCAGGAAGGTCGCGATCTCCATGTTGAGCTCGTTGTCCTCGGCGACCAGCAGCCGCATACCGGAAAGATCCGCGTGCTCCGGCGGCTGCACCGCTGCGGCGGTGGCTGCGCGGTCGATTTCAAACGGCAGCACAACGGTAAAACGGCTGCCTTCCCCGAGTTTGCTCTCCACCGCAATCGTGCCGCCCATTTGCTGCACGATCTGCTGCACGATGGACATGCCGAGTCCGGTGCCCATGTAGCTCGAGCGCGAGGACTTGTCCGCCTGCTCAAACGGCTTGAACAGGTGGTTTTCCACGAAATCCTCGCTCATGCCGAGACCGGTGTCCTCAATCATAAACTCGCAGGTGAGCCGGTCGTCCGTCCGCTCGCGCGTACGCATGGTCATGTGAATGGAACCGCCGGGCTTGTTGTATTTTACGCAGTTGGTGAATAGGTTCATCAGCACTTTTTTGAGGTGCAGCGCGCTGCTGCGGACGTAAATGCCGGAAAAATCGTCATGCTCACCGGTGACGGTGATACCGGCGGACTCGGCCTGAAACAGCACCGAGGTGGTGATATCGCCGCAGACCTCATCCAGATTCATGGATTCATTGCTGAGAACGACAGCACCGGTCTCCAGCTTGGCCATATCGAGCACGTCGTTCACCAGAGACAGCAGCAGATTGGACGACAGATCAATCTTGTGCAGGCAGTCGCGCACACGCTCGGGATCGTCCTCGTTTTTGCGGATGATGGACAGCATGCCGATGATGCCGTTGATCGGTGTGCGGATATCGTGCGACATATTGCCGAGGAAGGTCGTTTTGGCGGCACTGGCGGCTTTGGCCTGCACGAGTGCTTCCTGCAGTTCCTTCTGGCTTTGCTGCAGCTTGCTGTTCAGCTCCTGCGCCTGCTCGGCGGACTGCTTCGCCTTGCGGAACAGACCGAACAGCAGCAGCGAAAGCAGCACGAGCACGATCGAAACGACCGGCAGATTATCACGGATGAAGTTTGCGACCGTGACCTTTTCCGGTGCACTGTCGTACATGGCAAGCGCACCGGTCAGCAGGGAAGCGGGCATGGTTTTCAGCGTTTTATTCAGGATGGACAGCAGCACGGTGTTGCCCTGCTGCACTGCAAACGAGGCATTGCCGGGCTGCGTGAGGAACACGCTGTGCAGCTTTTTGTCCTCGTTGTAGCGCGGCAGCTGACCGGCCCGTGTCACATAGCAGTCCACATCACCATTCCGCATGGCCTTGAGCGCCGCATTCCGCGAGGGATATTCGACGATCTCCCATTTGGGATAGTTGTACGAGAGGTACCGCTTGAGCGCGTAATTGTCCGTGTATACTGCGACCGTGTTGGCATCCAGTTCACTGAAATGGTCCTTTGCGGTCAGCGCGGCCAGATTGAACGACCAGACCGTGTTGGACAGGGCCAGACCGTTTTCCTCGGCAGCACTCGGGTTCTGGCTGGTGTGGAACGCCATGTCAAGTTCGCCGTTCTGCAGTGCCTGCATCTCCTCGGCCTGCGTGTCGAAGCCGTGCAGCTCGAAGGTCAGCCGGTGGTCGCCCAGACAGTCCGCCGCGTACTGAATATAGTCGTTCAGAATACCGGAAATCTCACCGGTTTTGGCGTCAAAAACGCTGACGCCGGTATCATCGTTCAGAAAACCAAGCCGGATCGGATTGTGCTGCGCAAGCCATTCCTGTTCCTCATCCGACAGGATTTCGACCGACTGCGCAGACAGATACCGCTGGTACAGATCATCCTGATAGAACGGCTTGTCGTGCGCGATACGGCGCATGGCATTGTCGAGCGCAGACTTGAGGTCAGGCCGGTTTTTGCTGATGACAAAGTAGATGTCCGAGCTGCCGAACGAGGTAACGGCGGACAGGCTGTACGCCATCCACTGCGGACTTTCGACCGAGATAAAGCCGTCGATCTCGTGACTGGCGATCTTGGCCGCGGCATCCTCACCGCTGGTGATGGCCACGTGCTTGGTGTGCAGATCGTGTTTGGTCTCCCATGCGCAGAACTGCGTGGTCGGAATGCTTTCGGTCAGCATGCCGATGCGCTTGCCGTTCAAACTGGTCAGGTCGGACGCGGAAATATCGGTGCTGGCGAGATCGGCATACAGGTAATATTTCTCCTGCCCCATCGGCAAATCGGAGAACAGCATGGTCTTGCCGCGCTCCTCGGTGTAGGACACACCGGCTATCAGGTCGATTTTGCCCTGCTGCAGCAGGCTGAGCGAATCCAGCCAGTTTTCCTCAACGTATTGATATGTCCAGCCGGTGTATTCGGCGATGGACCGCTGGTATTCGTAGCCGTAGCCGCGGCGCTCTCCGTTTTCGTCGGTGATGTTGTACGCCGCATCCTCGTACCATGCGACCCGCACGGCAGAGGAATTCTGCACGGCGGCGGCTGTGCTCTGCAGCAGCGGCATGAACAGGAAAAGGCACAGCAGCAGATAGCAGTACCGTTTCAGTTTAGTAAGAAGTTGGTTCATAAACCCTCCATTATATAGCAAAAGACGCACTGCCACATCAGCAATGCGTCTGCGCATCTCAAACGAGGCAGCTGGCTGCCATTTTACAGGCCCTGTAGCTTTGCGTCGCAGGCTTTCGCCTGTTTTGCGGAGTATGTACTTGCTTGATACCCTTATTATAGGGGAAAAGGGTCAGCGGCGCAAGAGAAAACACGGAAATGACTGGGATTTTGACGGAAGATAAGCGAAAGTTCTATCAAAAAAATTTTGTTTTGAAGGCAGGGTTCGGGAACCAAATCGCACACCGCATCGTCTAACAGGGTAACAAGAGAAAACACAGCGGCAGTTCCGCCGCACCGCCTGAGAAAAGAGGTGTCTGTTATGAAAAAACGACTGTTTCCCCTGTTCCTTGCCCTTTTGCTGCTGCTTTCCGCCTGCGGCGCAAGTTCCAACAGTTCGACACAGGCTGCAGCCGCAGACAGAGGCAGTATGCCGGGTGACACGAACGGCTGGACCGAGGACGCTTCGGCAGACACGGCCGAGAACGGTGCGGACTTTTCTGCGGTGCGCAAGAATGCCAAGCTGATTTTGAACGCAAATCTGACGCTTGAGACGTAGGATTTCGACAAAACCGCTGCGGATATTGAGAAAATGGCGGCAGACGCAGGCGGCTACATCGAGTCGAGCAGCCTGTCTGGCGATACGGGAAACCGGCGCGCAAGCTACGTTCTGCGCATTCCGCAGGAGAAATTTGAGGACTTTTACGCGAATCTGGGCAGCAGCGTGCATGTGGTGTACAGCTCGCGTTCGAGCGAGGACGTGACCGAGCAGTATACCGACATCGAAACGCGGCTTGCGACGCTGAACACCAAGCACGAGCGACTGCTGGCACTGCTCGATCAGGCGGCTAAGATGGAGGATATTATTTCGCTTGAGAATGCGCTTGCCGACTGCGAGTACGAGATCGACTCGCTGACCGGCTCCAAGCGGCATTATGATGATCTGGTCGGATTTTCGACCTTCTATGTCGATCTCGAAGAGGTGCAGACGCTGACGGCTACGCCGGAAGGCCGCGGCTTCGGCGCACAGCTGGCGCAGGCGGCAAAAACCGGCACCCGCGGTCTGGTGGATGCCGTGCGCGCGCTGATCGTCGGCATTGTGATGTTCTGGCCGGTGGTGCTGGTGGTTGCGGCCGGCGGCGGTGCCGTCGTTGCCGTTCGCCGTCAGCGCAGGAAAAAACGGATGGCGGAGAACGAGACGCATACGGATGAAGCAGATAAATGATGTAAAATGATAGAAAAGCCTCGGAGTTAAAAACTCCGAGGCTTTTTGCGCACATGGTTTCTTATAGGGAAAATTCTTCGCCATCCCGCAGCAGAACGACGGTCCGGTTCGGACAGAGCGCCTGCATGCTCTGCGGTGCATCGGTGTGCATGGGAATGACGATTTTCGGGTCGGCCTTTTCAATCACATGGCGCAGATCGTCCGGTGAGGCGTGACCGCTCGTGTGCAGTGTTTCCCAAGTTCCGGTCAGCGCAAGAAAATCGGGAAGCGTGCTGTTCGGCTTAGTACGGTAGCCGTCCCACATGGAGTAGAGCAGAATGCTCTGTGCCGGATCATACTGCCGGATAATTTGGGTAAACTGTCGGTTCTGGCGGACAAACATCAATCCGCCGAACCGTTGAAAGGTGTCAGACGGCTGCTTTTTGAAATAATTCAGCTTGGGCATTTCGTAAAAGGTGGAAAAACGAGACCATTCGTCAGAAACGGCTTTGACCAGCTGATACTGATACCGGTCGCAGACACTGCATCTGCTGTAGGGAACGGCTCGTGCCAGTGCAAAAATCCGGTCAAGATTGGTGGACGTGCACAGGACGAAAACGTACTTATACTGCTTTAGATAGTCTTTTACCCGCTTTTGCAGATCCCATTCGGTAACTACGGTGCGGTCTGTGCGGGAGATTGTCGTACCTTCGGTTACAACCGCATCCACCTTGCCGATACGGTAAGCGAGAATTTTATCCATCACATGGCTGCGGACACCGTGCAGCCGGAAATCGCCGGTGTACAGCACGCGTTTGCCGTCCGCTTCGATCAGAAACATGCAGCTGCCGCAGGCGGAATGATCGATGCAGAACGGTGTGATCTGGATATCGCCAATCGAAAACGGCTCTCCGGCGGAAAAGGTCCGAATGGTCTCGATACGCTTGCAGAGTGCGTCATTTCCCGGTCGGCTGTGCGACGCAGACAGACACAGAATGGTTTTAGTGAGTGCACCGGAATAGAGGGGAATCTCCGGACGGATACGCAGCATTTGTCCGGTGTGGTCGCCGTGGTAATGCGTAAACAGAACCGCGTCGCAGTGTCCATTGGTATCGGTCACACCCGGAATCTGCAGCGGCGCTGAGACAAAATGCGGGTCAAGGGACAGTTCATCACCCATATCGATCAGAATGCACGTGCGGTCTGTCGCGATTTCCGCTGCAATGCCGCCAATCTGGTGGGTGCCTCGATGAATGCAGAGCTTCAATTCCAGTCCTCCTTTATATGCTGTGCTGTTTTTGACGGATTCCGCGGACTTAGAAAATCTCGTATCCGTCGGTTGTTTCGCGGATAAAGAATGGTTCGCTGTCCAGCAGCGTCATCAGCTTTTTGAGATTCGGACGGTCAGCCAGATATTCCTGATACGGAAGGCTGTTTTCAAACACAAACGGACTGGCCTTTACGGGGGTATCCGCAGGCAGCTTGAAATCTGCGGTCAGCTTGGCGGTGTCTGCCGTGCGCAGATAGGTATAGCCTTCCAGCACACAGCGGAGCATGGTTTCCGGCGTGTCCGGTTTTTTGAGTTCCAGCACGCGCAGTACGCTGCCGTCGTAGGATAGCAGATCGATTTTTCCGGCCTGATCGCTGCGCTTGTTTTTCAGCGGCACCTGATAATCCAGAATCGTTCCGATTTTTGCGTACTGTGCACCGGTTTGACAGTAGTTGAACATTTTCATCGCGGTCAGCTCTTCGGTGCGGTTGGATTCCGGGTTAAATTCGCCCTTGTGTGTCGGTGTGCAGTAGGAAGTCTCGCGGTGGATTTGCGGAATACCGGACGTAAATGCCGAAAGATGGTCGATCAGGTATTCTGCGATAATCTCGGTGTAGGGAACCTGCGCATCCGGGCAAATGCCCTGATAATTGACAAGATTCTGGGCATAGAACAGGGCAGGGTTCTGCATGGCGTGTTCGCACATTTCGAGAACGGCGGTTTTGTTGTATTGTCTGGGCATTGCGGTGACCTCCTGTTTGATTTTCTGATTTTATTATACGATGCTGCGGCGCCGTACACAATATGCAGAACTGGATTTTTATGCCTGCGTAAACTTTCACTGTGTGCCGGAATCGGCGATATTTTGTGATAAACCAGTTAATTACAGCTGTTTTCGCTTCTCAAAGTATGATATGATTAAACCATCAGGAGAGAAAGAGAAATGGAGAGAAGTTCATGAAACGATGGAAAGCGGCAGCGCTGCTGCTGCTCTGCACAGCTGTGATTCTGCGGCTGGCGCAGTTGCAGACACTGCCGGAGAAGGAGAGCGCGCATGTGCCGGTGCTCGGCATTGTTACCACGGCGGCGGAGGACGACCGGCGTGAAGCGCAGTCCGAGGCACTCGTACATGCGGCGGAAGAACACGGATTCAAGGTGCTGGAAATGCCGGTCGAGCGCACACAGGAGGCGCAGATTGAAGCCGTGCGTGCGCTGATCGTGTATCAGGTGGATGCGATCGCGTTCACGCCGCTGGTGGAAAGCGGCTGGGATAACGTACTGCGCGAAGCAAAAGCCGCATCCGTGCCGCTGATTACAGTCGATCGCTCAATTCGCGGCGTAGACGATGTGCCGATGCAGCATATCGGGTTTGATTATGCCGCGCTGGCCGAACAGGCAGCGGATGCGCTTCTGCAGCAGCGCATGCCGCAGGACAGCGTGCTGGAGCTTTACGGCACGGTAAATGCCTCGGATGCAAGAGAGATTGCACGCGGCTGCCGCGAGTCGCTGGAAGCGCACGGACTGACCGTGACTTACAGTCTGTGCGGCGACGGCATGCGCTCACGCGGCTGCGAAATCCTGGAGGAGATGGAGGACCATCTGGACGAAATCGGCTACATTTTCGCCCAGAATGACGCGATGGCGCTCGGTGCGGTGGACTATCTGCGCAGCCATGGCCGCGAACCGGGCAAGGATATTCTCATTTGTGCCTTCGGCGGTGGTGCCGAACTGCGCGAATTGCAAAAGGAAGGTGCGGTTGCCGTGATCGGTGCGGTGGATGACACCCAGCTGGCCCAGCTGACTGCAGACGCGGCACAGACAATCTCGCAAGCGCCGTGGAAGCCCTATACCGCTCTGGCGGAGACAGCCGTGCTGACAGAGGAGGGAACCGCCGATGCGTAAATCCCGTCACAGTCTGCACGGACTGCTGCGGCAGTCGCTGCTGCGCAGTGTGGTCTGCATGATTTTACCGGTGTGCGTGCTGGCCGGTCTGCTGGTAACGCTGACGCAGCGCTACGGCGCGGATATCGCGTTGACCACCCGGGCATCCGATGTACGCACCGTACTCGTGCAGGACCTGCCGGATGAGGTGTGGAACGTGGTCTCCGGCCGCATTTCCTTCGAGGAAGGGCGGCAGCGGACGCTGATCGACAGCGCGCTGCGCGAACTGAACGACATGCTGGACAGCGCCGGAGAGGACGAGGCGCAGTATCTCAACGCGGCGCTGCGTGCCATCCGCACGATCGACAGCTATGTAGACCAACTGGAAACCCAGATGGACGCCGGAGCCGCCGTCAGCCGCAACGAATCGCTGTACCGCGAGATTCACAGCGTCGGCCATCTGGCGGGCAGCATGCTCGACCGCTATATCGAGAACGAAATTGCGCACATGGGCCGCTTCAACGCCCGCATTCAGCACGGACTGGGCGCAGCGGCGCTGGCGCTCATCGCGCTGGTCGGCGTGATGATCTGGCTGAGCATTCGCGGCTCGAACGATCTGGAAGGCTCGATCGACGCATCTCTGCGGCAGCTGGAGCAGTTTGCCAACCGCATTGCCGCCGGTGAGCTGACCGAGCGCGTTCCGCCGACCGAGATCGACGAGCTGCATCTGCTGACCCGCGATCTCAACACGATGGCGGAGCAGCTGGACGCGCTCATCCGTGAACGGGTCGAGCAGGAAAAGACCATCAAAAAAGCCGAACTGCGGGCGCTGCAGGCGCAGATTACGCCGCATTTCATGTACAATACGCTTGAAACGATCGTCTGGCTGGCCGAGGAGGGCCGCAACAGCGAGGTCGTCGAGATGACGATGGCGTTCACCGGTTTTCTGCGCATCTCGCTCAGCCGCGGCGCGGATTATATCACGGTCGAGCGCGAGCAGCAGCACGTTGCGAACTATCTGCAGATTCAGTCGGTGCGGTATGGCAGCATCATGCGGTACACGATCGATATTGATCCGGATTTGCACGAGCGGCATATGCTCAAAATCGTGCTGCAGCCGCTGGTGGAAAACGCAATTTACCACGGCATCAAGCGCAAGCGCGGCAGAGGACAGATCACCGTCATCGGCCGCAAGCAGGCAGACGGCATGTACTTTGCCGTGGAGGACAACGGCATGGGTATGACGCCCGAGCGGCTCGCTGAGGTACAAGCCTCGCTGCAGAGCGGCGCGCCGCTCGACCCGGACGGCAAGGGCGGCTACGGTCTGCGCAATGTGGAACAGCGCCTGCGGCTGTATTACGGCTGCGGACTGACCATCGAGAGTGAATACCGGCGCGGCACACGCATCAGCTTTACCGTACCGGATGAACAGGAGGAAAAAACGCTATGATGCGTGTATTTATTGCGGATGATGAGGAAATCATTCGGGACGGCATCCGCAACTGCATCGAGAAGGAGCAGGGGCGGTTTCTGTTTGCAGGCGAAGCGCCGGACGGCGAAATGGCCTTGCCCATGCTGATGGAAATGAAGCCGGATGTGCTCATCACGGACATCCGCATGCCGTTTATGGACGGGTTAGAGCTGGCCAAGGTCGTGCGGCGCACCATGCCGTGGCTGCGCATTGTGTTCCTGAGCGGACACGATGAATTCGAGTACGCCCAGAAGGCGGTCTCGCTGCACGCGGACGCGTATCTGCTCAAACCGGTCAGCTCGGCACAGCTGCTCGAAACGCTCGGGCAGGTAGCCGAGCAGATCGAGCGGGAGCAGCAGCAGCTCCGCTCGGCAGGTGCAAACAGCCGCAGCGAACACGAGGAGGACGTACTGCGAGAGCATTTTCTCAACGACCTGCTCTCGGGCAGTGTGCCGGCCGCAGAAGCGGCTGTGCAGGGTGAACGCTGGGGACTGTCGCTGACGGCAAAGCAATATCTCGTGTGCATCGTGCGCCTGCCGGAAAACGCCGTGCAGGAGCAGGTCCGCGCACTGACCGAGCGTCTGTGCGGTGAGGAAAGCGAGGTCTGCGCCTTTTTCCGCGGCAGCCGCCGACTGGTGCTCCTGCTGCGCGGCGAGACCGAGGAAAGTGTACGAGAGACCGGCTACGAGTTCTGTCAGAATCTGCGGCACGAGCTTTGTCAGGTGCTGGGCTGGAACGCGCTGTGCGCGATCGGCGCACCGGTCTCCCGTGTCAGCGCCCTGCCGGAAAGCTACCGCACGGCGAAGGACACCTTACTGCAGGCCTCTGCATGTGCGGACGACGGCGTATTCGGCAGCACGGATTTTGCCGGTGTGCAGCATGAGTTCGACTTTTCTGCGGGCGGTTCGCTGGCGGACAAGCTGCGGCATGCCGCACCTGAGGACGTGCCGCGCATTGTCGAGGGTTATTTCGGCGAATCCGCGGCGCAGGACGTACAGAGCGTGCTGTACCGCTATTATCTGCTGATGAATCTGCTCGTCACGGCTTCTCAGCTGGCCGAGGAGGTGCAGACGGGCAGCATTCCGCCGCCGGAGGACCCGCAGGCGGTGCTCGGACAGGCGGCAACGCTCGAGGGCACGAAAGCCTATGCCGCCGAGGTGCTCGGACGCATGACGCGCCTGTGCTATCGGCACCAGAATGTGCGGTACAGCGCGGAGATCAGCCGCGCAAAGGAGTTTATCCGTGAAAATTATGCGGACAGCGGCATTTCGCTGCATATGGTGGCGGCAGAGGTCGGCTTCAGCCCGAACCATTTCTCCACTGTGTTTTCGCAGGAGACCGGGCAGACTTTCGTGGAGTACCTGACCGCCGTTCGCATCGAGGCGGCGAAGCATCTGCTGACCGTGGGAAACAGCCGCATGAGCGATATTGCGTTCGATGTCGGCTATCAGGATTCGCACTATTTCAGCTACCTGTTTAAAAAGCACGTCGGCGTTTCGCCGCGTGAATACCGCAGCCGGGCGGAAGAGGGTTAAAATAATATCGTAAATTTTTCACCATTCGGGAACGGTCCTCTCGAATGGTGAAATTTTATCGGATGATGAACGGTAGAGCGAAACCGCTTAAACTGTTATAGTATAGGGGCAGAGAAAAACTGCCCCGCCTTTTGTATCGAGGTGGAAGTTATGAAAAGAATACGTTTTCTCCCGATAGTTCTGCTGTTGTCTGTGCTGCTCTGCGGCTGCACAGGTCAGCAGCAGAACGCCCCCTCATCGCAGGAACACGATCATGCGATGGAGGAAACGGCAGAAACACCAACATATGACCATTTGACCGTTTACAGTCCGCTGCCGGAGTCGGAAACGCTGCTGTACTGCAGTGCCTTCCGCAAGGATACCGGCATCACCGTGGACTGTATTCATCTTCCCGCCGGAGAAATGACCGCGCGGCTCGAGCAGGAGCGCGATAACCCGCAGGCTTCCGTGCTGCTCGGCGGCTCGGCAGACAACTATATTCAGCTGCGAGAGGCCGGTCTGCTGGAGGCGTATCAAAGTCCCGAGCTGACCGACGTGCCCGAAGCCTACCAGGATGAGCAGGGCGTGTGGAATCCGATCTACATCGGCACGCTGTGCTTTGCCTGCAACACCGACTGGTTTGCGCAGACGGGAACACCGTTGCCGACCTGCTGGGACGACCTTCTGTCGACCGCACTGGCAGGGCAGATCGTGATGGCGTCCCCGAAAACCTCGGGTACCTCATATACCACGCTGGCGACGCTCGTGCAGATGCGCGGCGAGGACAAGGCGTGGGACTATCTCAAAAAGTTAGATCAGAATGTCGGAGCATATTATACTCCATCGAGTACAGAACTGGTTAAACAGGTTAGCACCGGCGATTATGCTGTTGCGATCGTGTTTTATCACGATGGCCGCCGTGCGGTATTGGACGGTGATCCAATCGAACTGTGTACGCCGACAGACGGTACTGGCTACGAAATCGGTGTCTGTGCACTCATCCGCAATGCACCTGTAGGAGAACGCGAAAATGCATGTACTTTTCTTGATTGGATGACTTCGGCACGCGGACAGGAGTGCTACATCGAAGCCAAAAGCTGCCGCCTTCCGGCAAACAGCACTGCCCGTGCAGCAGATGGACTGCCGTCGTTGGATGAGCTCAATCTCATTTCCTATGATGCAGAATGGGCAGGAGAAAATCGCAGCCGTCTGGTTCGTTATTTTACAGAGAATATTATAAACCAACATTAAATGCACACCGGCCCACCGGTTCGCAGATAAACTGATTGACTGAAGGAGGAATATCAAGGAGTAAAGAATAAGAAAGAAAAAAGAGAGGAGAAATGAAAAGATGAAAAAACTGCTTAAGCGTTTATGCTCTGCTATGGTCGCAGCTGTTATGGTCATGACAATGGCACCGGCTGCATTTGCGGCAGACAGCGGCGCACAGTTCCAGAACGGCCCCTATCTTTTGGCGCCGAAGACCACCAGTATGGTAGTGGTATGGGAAAGCACGGAGAAGGTCTCCGCGACCATCGCATACGGCACCGACGAGAGCAAACTCTGTGACCCGATCAAGGTGGAGATCGACGCAGACGCGCCCGACTTCAAGGGTCAAAAGATGAATCTGTTCCACTACAAGCTGGAAAACCTGACACCGGGCACTCGCTACTACTACGAGGTAAAACTCGAGGGTGGCGAGACCTGCAAGGCCAACTTTAAGACCCTGAGTGAAAATCCGGACGAGATCCGTTTGATCACCCTGTCGGATTCGCACATCTTTGCGACCCGTGCGGAGCTTGATCAAGCCATCAAGGAATTTGACCCCGATCTGCTGCTGCACTGCGGCGACCTCGTAGAAGGCACCGGCGCACAGGCTGAGCAGTTCAGCTTCTGGTTCCAGGGCAAGGTAGAGAACGACTACATCCACTCATATCCGGTCGTCTATTCCTCCGGCAACCACGATCAGGGCGGCGTATACTTCGATACCTATGTATACTCCATTCAGGATGAGGAATATGGCGCAGAGGTTGAGGGCGACAGCTCCTTTGATTACGCCGGTCTGCACATCGTCACCATGAACAGCAACCCGTGGGGCCTGTTTCAGATGAACTCCGAGGCGACCGGTCAGCAGGCTGACGCAGCCACCATCAAGACCATCGACAACGCGATGAACTGGCTGAAGAAGGATCTGGCGACCGACGCTGCAAAGAACGCAGATTTCCGTCTCATTATGATGCACCATCCGGTCTCTGACGCCTACACCAAGCGCTACATTCCGGCAGTCATCGAGCCGGGCAAGGTCGATCTGCTGATCTCCGGCCACACCCACAGCTACGCCCGTGCGGTATCCAGTGACCCGTCTGTCGGCGCTGGCACCATTTACCTGACCCATCAGGACGCACGTACCTACAACAAGAAGGGCGACTTTTTCTACATCACCAGTACGCCTGGTTCCGGTGTTATCGATGTTAAGAACTACGGCGCAACGGCCGCCGGTGAGGAATCCAAGGTAGCCAACGAGACGCTGGTAGCCAAGGACAAGCAGCAGCTTTCGTGGTCGGATATTTCCATCACACCGGGCGAAGTGCTGTACAACGGCGAAGTTACCGTTACCGCCAAGGTAACAAACAATGGCAAGGGCTTGGCAGCAGCAGTTATTCCGGTAATGGATAACGGCAAGACCCGCTATCTCTACGAGTTTGAGGACGGCGTTGTAACGCTCGATCCCGGCAAGTCCGCAACGCTGACTGGCACGCTCCGCATGGAGACGTTGGGTACGCACACCCTCAAGCTGGCAGACAAGACCGTTTCTGTCAATGTAAAGTACCGCCCTGCAACCTTTGATTACACCAACATCCGCACCCAGCAGGGTGATGGTGAGACCAGCGACATGGACAGCAACATCCTGCACATCAAGGCTGATGTCGTCAACATCGGCAACGATGCAGGCACCGGAACCGCTGAGTTCAAAGTAGACGGCGTAACTGTCGGCACCCGCCAGTACACCCTCAAGTCCGGCGAATCCCAGACTGCGGAATTTGCCTACACCTTTGACAAGGCCGGTGAATACGAAGTCACCATCGGCAACGCAAAGCCGGAGACCGTTTACATCGAAGGCTCCATTCAGGGTATGCCGATCGTCAAGGACAAGTCCGGAAACGGCAATGATGCGTACATCCACGGTGAGCCGGAGTTCGGCACGGACGACAACGGCAAGCAGACCCTCGTGCTCGACGGCAAGCGCGACTACATCGAAATTCCCGATAACGGCGGATACACGCCGAAGGATTCCATGACCGGTATGGTCTGGGCCAATCTGCCGAGCGCAGGTACCACCAAGGGCGGCGTTTCCGAGCTGACCGAGCAGTATGTTGACCTAGACGGCAAGGGCGCTATCCCCGACCACAACCCGCTGATGGTCAAGGGCATCGGCCTCGGCTGGGGCACCCCGTACATGTTCCGCATGGCAGTCCGCGAGACCGGCAAGGTCACTTACGGTGTATGCCTGCTCGACGACAACGGCGAGTTCAGCTGGAACGACGGCAGTGACGACAACATCGGCATCAAGAAGGATCAGTGGGTTCAGTACACCAGCGCGTTCGACTTTGTGACCGGCGGCGACTCCTACGAGAACGAACTGCACAGCGCACACGTTGACAAGCCCGCTTTCGAGAACGCTCCCATCAAGACTTGGGACGGCGAGCCGATGTACATCGGTCTGGGCTTCAAGAACACCCTGCAGACCAAGCGCAACCGCGGCATGTACCACACCATGCTGCCGGGCGCAGTATCGCAGGTACGTTTCTACACATCTAAGCTGAGCGAGGATGAAGTGACCGCAGTCCGCAACAACCCGACCGCCGCAGGCGCTTCCAAGTCCAGCCTGAAGATCTGGCTGGATTTCGAGGACAGCAATATCGAGACCACCGGTTCGCACACCACGGAGTGGGTTGCAGCAACCGCAGCACCGACTGCACTGAGCTATAATGCTGCCTTCGCGGGCAAGGCTTCTATCACCGCGACCGTACAGACCTCGGACGACGGCAAGACCGTCAAGGAAGAGAAGTCCGCAGCGCTGACCTCCGGCACCGGCAAGATCGACCTGACCGGCATGGCAGATGCCAAGTATGTCCGCGTCAAGACCGCGTTCGTTTCCGACCTGAACAGCACCGCATCCAGCGTTCCGGTACTCAATGAGTACGCGCTGACCGCTGGCAAGACCAAGATCTGGAACACCCTGACCGACTGGGAAAAGGGCATGTTCGAGGGCGCGGCAGGCCATCAGCCCGGCCACGTTTACCGCAACTACGCCAAGGACTTTGACAACTACGGCACCATCGGCGACGTAGAGGACAGCTCCAAGGCCGGTTTCACCGACGTTGCAAACCACTGGGCGAAGGACGCCATCGAATACGTGACCGACAAGGCGCTGTTCAACGGCACCACCGCGACCACCTTCTCCCCGAACAAGGGCATGACCCGCGGCATGTTCGTTACCGTACTTGGCCGTATGGCTGAGGCGGACACCGCTTCCTACAACACCCAGAGCAAGTTTGCCGACGTAGACAGCAAGATGTACTACAACGCATACGTCAACTGGGCAGCAGCCAACAAGATTGTCTCCGGCGTGGATGCGTCGCACTTCAACCCGAATGCGCTCATCACCCGTGAGCAGGCTGCAGTCATCATGGATAATTACCTGACCGCCACCGGCACCAAGGTAGAGGAGACCGGCAGTGCAGCCGCATTCGCAGACAGCGCAAGCATCCGCGCTTACGCAAAGGACTCCGTCACCAAGATGCAGAAGGCCGGCCTGCTGAACGGCAAATCGGGCAACCGCTTTGACCCGCAGGGCACGACCACCCGTGCACAGGTAGCAGTTATCATGCAGAATCTTTGTGAAAAGACCGGTAAGTAAGCCGGTAAGCAGAAAAGCCTCAGACCTGTTGGTCTGAGGCTTTTCTCAAGTTTGATTGTGTCGAAATTACTTAATCTCTGCGAACATCGTTTCGAGCTTAGCCGCTGCGACATCCTCGTCTGCGCCGTCGCAGGTAACGGTGATACTGTCGCCGCCCTTGACGGCCAGACCCATTACGGCAAAGATCTTCTTGAGGTCGGCGGTCTTTTCGCCCTTGGTGAGCGTTACCGCGCTCTGGAACTCCTTAGTGGCCTTGCTCAGCAGACCGGCCGGACGGGCGTGCAGACCTTCCTTATCCTGAATGGTAACGGTAAACTGTTTCATGAAAACTCTCTCCTTTTTTATTGCAGATGCGTCAGTACAAACTTGATATCCGGGGTTTTCTTCATCATTTCGAGCGCTTCCTCGTCTTCGAGGACCTCGCAGACATGCGCGAGCAGATCGAGGTGTGCGTCGCCGACACCGGCAATGCCGAAGATGAGGTAGGCTTTCTCGTCGCCGAAGTCTACGCCGTCGGGGTACTGCAGCATGACAACGCCGGATTTCTTAACAGTGGATTTCTTTTCGCTCGTGCCGTGCGGAATGGCAACGCCCATGCCCATGTAGGTGGTGACCAGCTTTTCGCGCTCGACCATTGCGTCAGCGTAGTCGGCATCGACGTAGCCGCGTTTGGCAAGCAGCGCACCTGCGGCGCGGATCGCGGTTTCCTTATCAACAGAGGGTAAACCAAGCTGAATATCCTCAGCCTGGATCACAAGGCCCTGATCCTGCGCGGCAGGTTCGGCAGCGGTTTCAGGAGCCGCAGTTTCAGCGGCAGGTGCAGCGGTCAGTGTCTGGTACAGGGTGTCCAGATTCGGATCCGCGAGGAAGTTGTCGATCGTGATGATCTGCGCCTGCGGTGCACTTTTGCGGGCACGCTCGGCGAGAATACGCTGGCAGACAACGATGTCGGCGTCCGCAGGTACGTTATCCACACTGGAATTGGTGACGATCAGCTCCGGACGCTCGGCCTTGATGCGGTTATGGAACTTGGTCGCGCCCATGGCGCTCGAGCCCATGCCGGCGTCGCACGAAAAGACGATCTTGTGTACGTCACCGGCTTTTACCGGTGCGGATTCGATGGCTGCGGGTGCTTCGCCCTTGGCTTGTGCCTTCATGTCCTGCATTTTGGCCTGCGCCGCACTGAGGTTCTGCGTGCTGCCCGCGGTTGCTTTCAGAATGACAGACGAGAGCACAAACGATACGGCAGTTGCAATGACAACACCGGCAAATACGGTCAGAATGGAGTCACGCGGCGCCATCGCCATGTAGGCGATGATCGAACCGGGAGACGCCGGACCGGACAGACCGGCACCGGTCATGGTGTAGAACAGGATTGCGCAGAAGTTGCCTGCGATAGGCGCCAGAATGATGACCGGATTCATCAGAATGTACGGGAAGTAGATTTCGTGGATGCCGCCGAGCAGGTGAATGATGACCGCACCGGGAGCGGACTGGCGGGTGGTCTTATCCCTGCAGAACAGGCAGTATGCCAGCAGTACGCCCAGACCCGGACCGGGATTGGTCTCGAGCATGTACATGATGGAGCAGCCGGCCTCTGCGGCCTGGCTGACGCCGATCGGATTGAAAATGCCGTGGTTGATGGCGTTGTTCAGGAACAGCACCTTGGCCGGTTCGATGAAGATGGAAACCAGCGGCAGCAGGCTGTGGGTAACCAGAAAATCAACACCTGCGGTCAGTACGGTGAGGATACCGTTCATAAACGGACCGATGACGTAGTAGCCGAGGATGGCCAGCAGCATACCGAGGATGCCGATGGAGAAATTGTGGATCAGCATTTCAAAACCGGCGGGAATGTGTTCCTCAACGCGGTTGTCAAACTGCTTGATGACCCAGCCTGCCAGCGGCCCCATGACCATCGCACCCATCAGCATGGTGTAGTCCGAGCCGCAGATACAGCCGATGACGGCAATGCAGGCAATGACACGGCCGCGCTCTTTCGCGACCATGTAGCCGCCCTGACCGGCAATCAGAATGGGCAGCAGATAGGTCAGCATCGGCGTAACCATCGAGCTGAGCCGTTCGTTCGGGATCCAGCCTTTTTCGATGAACAGCGCCGTGAGAAAACCCCAGGCAATGAATGCACCGATGTTCGGCATGACCATGCCGCTCAAAAACTTGCCAAAACGGGAAATTGCGTTTTTCATAGCTTTCAGCACTCCTTTATTTGTGTGGCCGCGGCGTTCTGTGGCAGAGAACGGAGCGGATGTTGGGGAGTCGCTTTCGTTTCGTTTGACTATATTGTACAGGGGAAAACTGGGGCTGACAAGGGAAACTCCGGTGACAGATGTCACTGCCCGATGGTGACAAAGCTGCGCTGATTGTTGCAATCATGCAGGGAGAAGGACGTGCGCTTGTGCAGTCTGCACAGAACGATGGTGACAAGATACCGAGTTGCCGCAATCGTGTCACCGGAAGATAGTGACAAAAAACGAGGGAGACTAGGTGGTGGCGCTTGTGCTGTCATTTTGGAATGTGGTATCATAGAGATAAAGAGTGAAGAGTGGAGAGCTTCTGCAAGGTAGGAGTTAGGAGTGAGGAGGTAGGAGTCGGGTGATGATTTGGCGTTGTGCAGGCGGTATAACGATTGTAATTCGCAGGTGCCGTGCATAATAACGTGCAAACGAATTGTGCGGCACTGTCATGCCGCACCCTGCGTAGAGTAACCCACATGTGTAGCAGTACGAATACAGCTTGAGCGGTGAAGGTAGAGAAATGGGCGGACACATTGGTCCGCCCCTACGGAAGATGAGCAGTACGGTCGTTTCCTTGGCGAGTCTCAGTTCTCTAATTACCGCCGTGCTATCTTAGGAAAGGGGTGATTCACAAGAGGGTGGAAACCTTGGTGTCTACCCTCTTGTGCCCCCTGCCGGGTAGGCAAGTTACGTTCGCTTCGTAAGCGATAAACTACCGTATATAACGATTTACCAAACCGAAAGAAAGGAGCGCTCTCCATGTCTGCAACTCTGCCAACGCTGACCGCGAACGGACAAAAGTTAATCGACCGTCTGCTGACGCTGCCGCGCGGCTGGGTAACGGCGGCCATGCTCGCCGAAAGCATCGGCGTCAGCCGCCGCACAGTGCTGCGCGAGCTGCCGAGCGTGGAACGCTGGATTGCTGCGGCAGGCTATCGCTTTGTGCGCAGTCCGGGGCAGGGCCTTCTGCTCGATGAGCCGCCCGAACGCCGGAACGAAATGCGTACGCTGCTGGGCGGCAGCACGGTCTACGCGGAGCTGCCGCGCCGTCAGCGGCGGCAAAGACTGGTCGGCCTTCTGCTGCAGGCGAAAGAGCCGATGAAAACCGCCGTATTGGCACGGGAACTGCTCGTCTCCGAGAGCACGCTGTCCGCCGATCTGGATGAAATCGGGCAGTGGA
>CAVLCS010000008.1:0-36727 GCA_963661675.1 Bulleidia sp. | reverse complement strand
GAGCGTTTGACTGGCAGTCAAGAGGTCATGGGTTCGATCCCCACCGTCTCCACCAACCCAAACAGGGACGAGAGATTCCATCTCTCGTCCCTGTTTTTATTTGCCATCATTTTCATTGTAATCTTCCCTTCCACGCACTATAATAAAACCCAACGGAGGTACACCATGAACGACACAGCTTACCAACCGAACACACGCCGGATCCTGCTGCTCGAGGACGACCTGAGCCTACTCAGCGGCCTGACTTTTGCGTTCCGCAAGCACGGCTTTGCGCTGACCGTGGCCCGCACGATCGCGGAGGCCGAGGCCATCTGGTCAAAAGACGCCCATTTTGACCTGCTCGTACTCGACGTTTCCCTGCCGGACGGTTCCGGTTTCGCGTTCTGCGAACAGGTGCGCTGCACATCCGGCGTACCGATCATTTTTCTGACCGCGTCCGACGAGGAGACCAGCATTATCATGGGTCTGGACATCGGCGGCGACGACTACATCACCAAGCCGTTCAAGCTGGGCGTGCTGCTCTCGCGCGTGAACGCACTGCTGCGGCGTGCCGGTGCGTCCCGCGGCACGGATACCGAACTGCACTCTAACGATATCCGCGTGCTTCTGCTGCAAGGGCAGGCGTACAAGAACGGCCAACTGCTTGACCTGACCGCTGCCGAGTACAAGCTGCTGTGCCTGTTCATGCGCAACCCGAACATCGTGCTGACCAAGGAGCAAATCCTCGACCGGCTGTGGGACTGCGAGAGCAATTACATCGACAGCAGCGCGCTCACCGTGTACATACGGCGACTGCGCGTCAAGGTCGAGGACGACCCGAGCAACCCGCAAATGCTCGTGACCGTGCGGCGCATGGGCTACAAATGGAACGTCATTTCTTAAGGAATACCATGAAAATACTTGCAAATCGAGATATCAAAACGCTGTTTCCGGCGTTATCCGGCGTGCTTTTGCTCGCTTTTGCGCTGAGCGAAGGCGTATTTGTGCTCTCCTGCCGCCATTTCTCCCTATGGCTGCTGGTGCTGTTTGCACTGAGCCTTACCGCCGTCTGGCTGATCTGTCTGCGGTACTTTAAGCGGCAGAATGAACAGCTTGAGCAGGCCGTCTCGCACATCAACGCCTATCTGGACGGCAACACGTCTGCCCGCATTGACTGCGACCGGGAAGGCGAACTCTACCGCCTGTTCCACTCGATCAACGCACTGGCGGCCGTGCTCAACGCCCATGTGGACAACGAGCAGCACGAGAAGCAATTTCTCAAAAACACCATCTCGGATATCTCGCATCAGCTGAAAACACCGCTGGCAGCGCTGAACATCTACAACGGACTGCTGCAGGACGAGGACATTGACCCGTCCTCGGCCAAGGAGTTCGCCAATCTGTCCGAGCAGGAGCTTGACCGTATGCAGACCTTGGTACAGAGCCTGCTCAAGATCACCCGTCTGGACGCAGGCGCGATCACGCTCGACAGGCACACGGAGAACGTCTCCGACCTGCTGCACGATGTCGCCCAGCACTTCGCCTACCGCGCCAAGCAGGAGCATAAAACGCTCACGCTTTCCGGTGCGGACGACATTTCGCTCGTGTGCGACCGCTGCTGGCTGACCGAAGCGCTGGACAACATCGTCAAGAATGCGCTCGACCATACGGCGGACGGCGACACAATACAGATCACATGGAAGCACTTTCCTTCCCTCATCCAGATCGTGATACGCGACACCGGCTGTGGCATTCATCCTGAGGACCTGCATCACATTTTCAAGCGCTTTTACCGCAGCCGCTTCTCCAAGGATACACAGGGAATCGGCCTTGGTCTGCCGCTCGCCAAGGCCATCATCGAAGCCCACGGCGGCACGGTCGAGGTGGACAGCGTGCTAGGTCAGGGCACGGTTTTCACGGTCAATTTTCGGATTCCTACAATATTGTAGGCTTTGTGTAAGCGGACAGTAAGATTTCGGTGCTATGCTTGAGGACAACACCACATAATTGAAACTGCGGCGCTTTACGGAAATTTTGTGCCCTGACGTCGTTGTGCTTTCACGGTAATACACAAAGTATTACCGCAAAATCACGCCTAGTCAGAACGCAAAATTTACTCGCAAATCGCTCTTGTTCAATTATGCGATATTGTCCTACCAAAGCAAACGAAAGAGGTGTCTGCACAATGAATCTATTGGAAGTTCAAAACATCTGCAAGACCTACGGCAGCGGCGAAACCGCTGTGAAAGCGCTCAAAAATGTGAGTTTCACCGTGCCGAAAGGCGAATATGTGGCGATCGTGGGAGAATCCGGCTCGGGCAAGAGCACGCTGCTCAACATGATCGGTGTGCTGGACACACCGACTGCTGGCAAAGTCCTGATCGACGGCAAGGACGTTTTCGCGATGAACGACCGCAGCCTGACTGTGTTCCGCCGACGCAACATCGGCTTTATCTTTCAGGCGTTCAACCTGATACCCGAGCTAACCGTCGAGCAGAATATCATATTCCCGCTCCTGCTTGATTACCAGAAACCCGATTCCCGCTATCTGGAAGAACTGCTGACCGTGCTCGGTCTGCAGGCGCGGCGCAATCACCTGCCGAGCCAGCTTTCCGGCGGACAGCAGCAGCGTGTTGCGATCGGACGAGCGCTCATCACCCGTCCGGCACTGATCCTCGCAGATGAGCCGACCGGCAATCTGGATACGCAGAACAGCAGCGAGGTTATTTCCCTGCTCAAAGAGGCGTCCCGCAAGTACGAACAGACCATCATCATGATCACGCACAACCGCGGTATCGCACAGACCGCAGACCGCGTACTGCAGGTGTCGGACGGCACGCTGACCGATTTCGGGAGGTGCCGGGAATGAGAAGCTACCTCAGCCTTGTGCCGATTTCGGCACGCATGCACCGGCGGCAGAGCCGTATGACGCGCATCTGCATCATTCTGGCGGTGTTTCTCGTCACGTCCATCTTCTCGATGAGCGAAATGTGGTCAAAGTCCGAAGTCACGACCATGCGGAGCGGCCACGGCAACTGGCATATCGCAGCCCAGAATGTGTCCGACGCGGATGCAAAACGGATACTCGAGAACGATAATCTGTCTCTGTCCGCATGGTATGACGCACTGAATACCGACGGTGAGCAGGATTACACTGTCTTCGGCACACCGGCCGCCGTGATTGGTACCGGCCCAACCTATCTCTCCGACATGATGCAGTACCCGCTGGAAGGCGCGTATCCGCAGAGCGACAGCGAGGCCGCACTCAGCGCCGATGCAAAGGAGCAGCTGAACCTTTCCTGCGGCGACACGATCACGCTGCACACGCCGAACGGTGAGCAAAACTACACGGTTTCCGGCTTTTACGCGGATGATTCTGAGTTCAACCGCCTGATCGACGGCTTCTGCGTATACCTGAACCAGAGTGCGTTCGAGACAGTCTGCAGCCGCAATCACATCACGCCTGCGCCGCAGTATTACCTGCGTTTTGGCAGTGAGCGCGGACTCAAACGCACGATTGCCGACTTCAAGCAGCAGTACGGCCTTGCGGACGCGAATGTGACCGAGAACACCGGTCTGCTCAGCGCACTCGGCGCCAGCAGCAGCAAAACCATGAATGGATTTTACCAGCTTGCGGTCGTTGGCTTTGTTATCATCCTGATCGCAGGCGTGTTCATGATCTCCGGCTGCATGAACAGCACGGTCGCACAGCGGACCCAGTTTTTCGGCATGATGCGCTGCATCGGTGCCAGCAAACAGCAAATTATCCGCTTTGTGCGGCTGGAAGCGCTCAGCTGGTGCACAACAGCGGTTCCGACTGGCTGTGCGCTCGGCACCCTCACCTGCTGGATTCTCTGCGTTATCTTGCGCTTTCTGGTCAAGGGTGAATGGGTCGATATGCCGCTGTTTACGTTCAGCAGAATCGGTATCATCAGCGGTGCTGTCGTTGGCGTAGTGACCGTGTTCATTGCCGCTCATGCACCGGCCATGCAGGCCGCAAAGGTCTCGCCGATGGCGGCCGTCTCCGGCAATGCGGACGCGGCTCTGCATATTGGCCGTGCCGCAAAAGCGCGATTTTTCAAGGTGGAGACCGCACTCGGCATGCACCATGCGGTCAGCGCAAAGAAAAATCTGGTACTGATGACCGGTTCGTTTGCACTGATGATCGTGCTGTTTCTCGTGTTCTCCGCCGGACTGGATCTCGTGCACCGGCTGCTGCCGTCCGACAGCAATTTCACGCCGGATATCACGATCGTCAGTCCGGACAGCACCAACACGCTTGACAGCACGCTGCCCAAGCAGCTGGAACAGCTTCCCGGTGTGCAGTCCACGTTCGGCCTGATGCTGAACGCGAATCTGCCGGTCGAGGTGAACGGCAAGCCGTCGCATATCGACCTGTTCTCCGAAAGCGATGCTCTGTTTGAATCGTCCAAGAAATCCATCGTCAGCGGCGATATTTCCAAGGTTTCCGGCGATTCCGGATACGTCCTGTCGATCTACAACCAGAGCGGCAGCCTGAGTGTCGGCGATGTCATCACCATCAACGGACAGGACATCGAAATCGCGGCTGTGTCCTCGGAAGGCGTGGGCAGCGTGAGCGGTGTACCGAATGTCGTCTGCTCCGAGCAGACCTTCATGCGCCTGACCGGCAACCGCAATTATGTGAATATCGGCATCATGCTTGACAAAAATACGCCGGATTCCACCGTGCAGCACATCTACGCGCTTGCGGGCAGCAACACCATTGCGGATAACCGCGAGAGCAAGCACGGCAGCAGCAGCGCCTACTGGGTGTTCCGGCTGGCAGCTTACGGTTTTCTGTGCATTATTTCGCTGATTACCGTGCTGAATATCATGAACAGCGTGTCGATGGGCGTATCTGCACGGACGCGGCAGTACGGCGTCATGCGGGCAGTCGGCATGGACGGACGGCAGGTAACCCGCATGATCACGGCGGAAGCGGTCACTTATGCCGTCAGCGGAACCGCGATCGGACTGGTGCTTGGTCTGCCGCTGCATCACCTGATCTATACAAAAATCATTCTCACGCATTTTGGCGGACGCTGGCCGATTCCAGTGCTGCCGATAGGCATTATCGTGCTGCTGGTTGCGCTCTCGTGCGTGCTGGCGGTGCATGCACCGGCAAAACGCATCCGCGAGATGGCCATCACCGAAACGCTCACGGAGTTATAACCATGCAAAAAAGAGGACGAAAATTCCGTCCTCTTTTTCTTATACTCACGCGTTTTTCTCGCAGCCGATCACCAGCAGGCGGTCGCTGTCGCCCTCATAAAAGCAGGTGGACAGCACGAGTAGCCTGTCGCCGTACTGCGGCTGCACACCGGTGTCATATTCCGCGCGTGTGCAGAAGGTCTGCACATAGCCGTCGAACTGCTCCTGCGATAGTTTGCCCACACAGTTGTACAAATCGGCGTCCGTATCTTTGTTGATTTTCACCACCGCAAACAGCTGATACGTCCGTGTCTCTCCGGACAGCAGCAGCCGCAGATTCGGGTATGCCGCACCGAATGACGAATCCGTAAACCGGTTCAGCGAGGTAAACATCGTGCCGTCCCGCATGTTGTGACCATGCACGATCAGGCTGTCCGCCTGTGCGACCGGCGTACATCGGATATCAAAAAACGGTGTGCCGCACGCGGAATATTTTCCATAGAAATCCCGGTGCAGGTAGTATTCCATGTCGTTCGGCGTCAGCATCACCGGATAATCCACCTCGGTGCCGGGTACGGTCAGCCACGCCGCTAAATCGGCGTTCTCCTGCTGCAAAAAGGCCGGGAAAGACGTGATTTGCATGTTCTGCGGCTGTTCTTCTTGCGGTTCTGCAGTGCTGTTCCCGCTTGGCTGTGAGGATTGCACCTGCTGTGCTGTGATTTCCTCGTGCAGTTCTTCAATCACGAAGTTTGCATGGTGCAGATTGTATTGATTGCCAAACCACATGCAGGCTACATATATAATCGCAGATAAAATCCAAAAACGAATTGCAATTTTCATCATATGTTTCATAAGTCGATGCCAAAACGGCTGACGCAGTTTCACGTCAGCCGTTTTCCTTTAATGCGTCTTTTTATTCTTGCGTTCTTTGCGCTTGCTGTTGATGTCTCCAATGAAGGTCGCACCAAACAGCAGTATCAGAAGGCCTAGTATCTTCAGCAGCATCGAAGACGATACCGGCGTACCGGTCTGCGGCACGCTTGCTGTCGTTTGCGTCTGCTGTGAGCCGCCGGTCGGCGTTTTGTCCTCGATCTCCTCCAGCCGCACACCCAGCGGAATGTCGTCATCGTCCACATAGATGAGCGTGCCGTCCGGCTCTTTCTCAATGTGGAACTCACCGAGCGGTACATCGTTGTCATCGATGACGATGATCGTGTCCGGTGCACCCGGCACATTCGGATCCGGCACACGGTCGATCGGATAGGTCGGCGGTGTCGGATTGCTCGGGTTGGACGGTGTTGTCGGAGTCGTCGGCTCACTCGGGTTTTCCGGCTCAGTCGGAGTTGTTGGCGTATCCGGTTCCGGATCCGTCGAATCAACCGGCTTGTCCGGCTCCGGTGTCGGTTTCGGGTCAGGCTTGGTGCTGCCGCCTCCACCGCCGCCGGACGGCTTGCTTGGCTCACTCGGTTTGTCCGGTTCGCTCGGCTTCTCGTAGGTGTTGGTGATGGTCAGTCTGTCCTGGTCGCCGTCGTACTTGACCGAAATCACCTTGAGTGCACCGCTCTCCTTGGCTGCCGTCACCGTCATGGTGTGCTTTGCGGTATCATAGGTGAACCCGCTTGCGCCGCTATCCCTCTCGGTGATGGTGTACTCGTAAGTACCTGCCGCGGTGAACGTGATCGGGTCAAAATACGCCGTACCCTCATCCTCGACAGATGCAGTCGTGTTCTTCGGCAGCGGTGCATGCTCCGTCACAGCCGCAATCTCGAACTCGAACGTCTTGCCGGACGGTACATTCTCGCCGGTGATCTTCTTTTTCACCTCAGGACGGAAGGTCGTCTCCGTCATGCTCTTGGTGTTCTGAACCTCGAGTGTTGCCGTTTCGTCGTTCTTAACCGTCACCGTCCACTGGAAGGTGTCCGGCAGAACATAACCGTCAAGCGTCTCGATTTCCTCGATTTCCCACTCGCCTTCCGGGATAATCGCATCGATCCTGCCGTTCTCATCGGTGGTGAACACGCCGAGTTCCGTGCCGCTGCTGTCGGTCAACAGGAATTTTACGCCTGCCAGCGGCTGCTTGGTGTCGCCATCGGTCTTGATGATCTGCAGGCCGCCCATGCCCTGCGGCAGCTTGGAGAAACCGCCGCTGTACGATACCCAGTCGGTCGAAGTACCGGCATCCAGTCCGCTGTTCTCGCCGAAACCGACAAACACGACCGTGTTGCTGTATTGACCGCTTACGAGAACGCGCGTTTTGAACGTCAGACGGTAAGCCGAATCGATCGTGCCCTTGTTCCAGCGAACCACTAGCTGACGGGTTTTCGCATTGTACTCCACGGTATAATCCGTACCCAGCGTAAGCGCGTCACCTGCTGTGCGTGTGCCGTCCTCAGCAATATTCAGGCTGCGGACTTCCATGCTGCCGTCCACATAGCTTAAACCGTTCTGCAGCACGTCCTCAATGCCAAGCTGACCGCCGTTCGGCACAGTGATCGTGGCCAAGTTGCTGTTGACATCGACCTGCCAGGTCAGCTGCAGGTTTTCGTCCAGCTTGCCGACGATGCTCTTCTCCAGTACGTTGGAGCCGATTTCCGCCTTTGCAGACGAGCTGACGCCAACCGCCGGGATCTGTTCACCCTTGAGGGTTGCTGTGTTCTCCACCGTAATCTGCTCGTTGGTTTTCAGCAGGTCATTGTTCACCAGTTTGGTCTTGTAGGTGATTTCCAGCGGACCTTCACCGGCTTGCATATCCGGCAGACGAAGCGTCATCTTCTGGTTTCCATCAAAGACAGCCGTTACACTCGCCGGACTGATGGAATCCTGTACAAACGCCCAGTTTTCATCCGGCAGAATATCCTCAATGGCCGCATCGGTCAGCGCCATCTGATTCTGATTGACGGTCAGCTTCCATGTGATTTCGTGCGTCTTGGCGTTGTAGGAGCTGAACTCCTTTTTCAGCATGGTGCTGGTGCCGTAGACAGTCTTATCGTATAGCGAAGTGCCGTTCAGACCATCCGCTTCCAGATAAGCGTTATTCTTAACCGGGAATTTGCCGTCAAAATTGCTGCCTCAGAACTGATTTCCGTCTTCCAGTACCGACGTGTAAGTCAGCACGCCGTCCTTCACATGATCGTCCGAAATCGTCACGGTAAAGCTCTTGCCGTCCGCCGCTACTGTGATTTTATCATTCTCAACGGCTGTACCGTTGATCTTAATCGTGCCCGGAACCAGTTTATGACTTACCCGTTGATTGTTGATGTACTGGTGCAGCTCATCCCTGAGTTTGATATTCTTTAGGCCCATGCCTTCCGCGGTCAGCGTGATCGTCCAGTCGATCGTGTGTGTCTCCGGATGGTAAGTACCGTCCTTGGTCATCAGCGTACTGCCCAGATGAATCGCCGCATCCTTGGATACCGATTGGTTGCCTGCATTCGCCTGCACATGATTGACGATCTTCACAATCTTCTGTGAATCGCCATCGCCGTCGAATACCGTGTCGTATTCCAACGTTTGCACATCGGTGCAATCCTTCGCCAGCGGAACGACCATCTGCCACTGGTGATTCTCCGTGTCCGTCTGGGTCAGCGTGTAGTCTGTGCCCTCCTGCAGCTGCTTTACCGTACCGCCGTATGTCAGCTTTACCGAGCCTTTCACCAGATTCATATGCACCGGCAGATCGTCCGTGATGGTCGGGTTTGGCTGATTCATGATGTTCGTGGTCGTAATCGTCCAGTGCACCTGCTGACCGTTCACCAGAGAACCCTTTTTGTCTAACGACAGGCTATTGATCTTGGCCGTGTTTGCTCCCGAACCGCTTGCTGTGATTTTGTTCGGCTCCAGCGTTGCGGTGCCGTCCTCCTGCTTGACATAGTTCGGCGCCTGAATTTCCGCTCGTGCTTCATTGTGAAACCAGAGTTCACCATTGCTGGAGGCCGGCAGATCATCCGCACTGTACGAGGCGAAAAACGTAACATACAGCGGCCACGAAGACGCCTGCAGGGAATTTCCCGTGCCGATGAATTTCAGTTCCCGCTTGTCGCTGTCGTACACGAAATCGCCTTCGGCGGTCTCTCCGATTCGGGTCTTGATGACCGCCTGCGCGGTACCGCTCATGTAGGTCATCTTGTCAGGAATCGGGTCAGTCACAACCAGAGAGTTAATGGCATCCGCATTCTTGACCCACGGCTCAATTTTCAGCTCCCACTTGATCTTGTGGTCCTTGAGGTAAGCCGCCGTGTAAAAATCCTTGCTGACATTGACACCGGCTTCCACCGCCGGAGCCGCAAAGTCAACCTCGTGTTTCCACTCTACGGTCGTGCCGTCGATCTTGATGTCGATGGTCTGCTTGCCGCCGCCATTTGCCGCGCTCTCCCTGAACTTCGTGCCAACGTAGAAATAGCCGGGAACGTCCTTCTTCGCGTAATCGGCATCGGTGAATTTGAGCCAGCTTTCGCCGTCTGCACCGACATAGCCGTTTGCTATCGCCTTATCGTCCTTGCCGTAGATCGTGAAGCCGACACCCATTTCCAGCGGTGCATCCACCTTAAAGGTGTACTTGGTGCCAACTGTCATGTCGCTCGGCACGGTGTAGTGAAACAAAACCGCACACTGGCTGTTCCAGTCCACATCACCGGTGAAGTCCTGTATTTGGCCGTTCTCGTAGGCTTTACCCACCTCGATGGACTGGAAAAAGCCGTCCGGAATCGCTTCTGTCTGCTCCTCTGGCTCGGTGACAGCCGATGTACTGCCGCTGCCTTCCTGCGGCTTGGTCTCCTCCGCAGGCTGCTCGTCCTCGGACGGCGTTTCCGGATTGTCCGGCTCGGTTGCGGTCGCATCACCGTCTTCACCCGTATCCGGCACTTCGATCGAAACCACCGGCTGTTCTTCGTCCGTCACCGGCAATGTAGTAATGCCATTGTCTGCACCGGATTCCTCGATATCTGCGGCCGAGCTGTTCGTGCCCTCATCCTCGGCCGCCAGCGCCGGAATGCCGCCTGCGGTGACACATAAAGCTGCCGCCAGCAACAGGCTGAGCCAGCGTTTTGTTTTCTGCTGCAAAAAGAATTTCACTCCTTTGAATGCACGGTTCGCCCATGCTAACTTTTTTCCGCATAACAGTATACCACAAGCGTCTTCAATTCTCAACTGCATATTTTCACGGCACCGAATTTCTAGTATACTACTATATATAAGGAAGTGATGCGCATGTTTTTCGCATACGGAACGACCGAAACCGACTATCTCAAGGCCAAAGACAGCAAACTGGCCGCTGTCATCGACCAGATCGGCCATATTGACCGAGTGGTGGACACCGACCTGTTTTCCTCTGTCGTGCACCATATCATCGGGCAGCAGATTTCCACAAAAGCGCAGGCGACTATCTGGCAGCGCATGCAGGACGCGCTCGGTACCGTCACTGCCGACAGCATCGCCGCAGCCGGTGTTCCGCTGTTGCAGTCGCTCGGCATGACCTTCCGCAAGGCGGAATACATCACGGATTTCGCTGAAAAGGTCCGCAGCGGTGCTTTCGATCTGGAAAGCGTGCGGCACATGAGCGACGAGGACGCCATCCGTGCACTCAGTGCCCTCAAGGGCATCGGCGTGTGGACGGCTGAGATGATCCTGCTGTTCTGTCTGCAGCGGCCGAACGTGTTCAGTTTCGACGATCTCGCCATCCAGCGTGGACTGCGCATGGTGTATCACCACCGCAAAATCGACCGCAAGCTGTTTGAGAAATACCGCCGGCGGTTCAGTCCGTACTGCAGCGTGGCCAGTCTGTATCTGTGGGCGGTCTCCGGCGGTGCGATACCCGAGATGCGTGATTATGCCCCGAAAAAATAAATCCGTTCCGGCTTGTGCAGCGCGGAACGGATTTACAAGAAATAGAGTGTGTACAGGAAACCGGTTCTCCGGCTTCCTGTACTTTCAGCATAGCGACTTTTTGCGTTTTTGTCAACCTTTTGTATCAAATTTATACGGTATTTTATCGCTAATCGACAAAATCCGCAATTTCCCGACAGAAACAGCAATTTTTCGGTTGAAAATACCGGATAGAGAATCCCGGACGGTTTTGCCGCTGTCCGGGATTTTGCGTTCCGTGCCGCATGCGCCTGTCTGCAAGTGGTTACTTTTTGGTAACTAAGTGATAGATTTGTGCGTACTTTTCTTTATCCTGCCGAAGATGTACAATAGAATAGCAGACAGAAGTTATCTGTTCTGCGGCCTGTGTTTTGAGAAAGGAGCACACATGAACCAGTCTGAACGGCGGCTGTTTCTGATCCAGTCGCTTTTGAAAGAGAAAAAAGAATATCGGGATATCGGCATTCCGGCGGAATCCGAAGGGCAGCGGCAGCTTCTGCGCGGCCTGATGAACATTCGTGCGCCGCAGCACACCTCTGCGGAATTTGCGTCCATGCAGGACGCCTATCTGCAGCATGAAACCGCCGCGAAAGGCATCACCGATATCGCAGACCTGATGCCTGTCCAGCCGGGACTGTATCTCTGGCAGGGCGACATTACAACGCTCCAATGCGATGCCATCGTCAATGCCGCCAACTCCGGCATGACCGGCTGCTATATTCCCAACCACCGCTGCATCGACAATGCCATTCACACCTTTGCGGGTGTGGAACTGCGTCTCGCGTGTGCCGAACTGATGCAAAAACAAGGGTATCCCGAACCGACCGGTCAGGCGAAAATCACACCGGCGTTCAATCTTCCCTGCCGGTATGTCCTGCATACCGTCGGCCCGATCATCAGCGGACGGGTGACACGGCGTGACCGGGAACTGCTCTCCTCCTGCTACCGCTCCTGCCTGGAACTGGCAGCGGAAAACAAGCTGGAAAGCGTGGCATTCTGCTGCATTTCCACCGGAGAATTCCACTTCCCCAACGAGTTAGCCGCCGAAATCGCGGTGGAGACCGTCAAGGAATTTCTAAAAAAGCAAACCAGTGTCAAGAAGGTGATCTTCAATGTTTTCAAAGATTTGGACAAAACCATCTACGAAAAGCTGCTCCAAACCGATTGAGCGGCTCCAAACCGCTCTGCAGGACTGCGATGCGGTTGTGATCGGTGCCGGAGCCGGTCTCTCCACCGCGGCAGGCTTCACCTACACCGGTGAACGGTTTGAGCAGTATTTCTCCGATTTTGCGGCAAAATACGGCTTTCGCGATATGTATTCCGGCGGATTTTATCCGTTTGATTCCTTCGAGGAGCATTGGGCGTATTGGAGCCGCTATATTTCCATCAATCGCTATGCGGATGCGCCCAAGCCGGTCTATGACGACCTGCTGAAGCTGGTGGCGGATAAGGATTACTTTGTCATCACGACCAATGTCGATCACTGCTTCCAGAAGGCCGGTTTTGACAAAAAGCGGCTGTTCTACACCCAGGGCGACTACGGCCTGTTTCAGTGCAGTGAGCCGTGCTGTCAGGAGACCTTTGACAATGAATCTGCGGTTCGTGAGATGGTCGAGCGGCAGGAGAATAGGAAAATCCCGACCGAGCTTGTGCCGGTCTGCCCGCACTGCGGCAAGCCGATGACGATGAATCTGCGTGCTGACGATACATTTGTCGAGGACGAAGGCTGGCACAGAGCAGCCGAGCGGTATGAGAATTTTCTGCGCACCCGTGCAGGAACGAAAATCGTTTTTCTGGAACTGGGTGTCGGCTATAATACGCCAGTTATCATCAAGTACCCGTTCTGGCAGATGACCGCCAAGAACCCGAACGCCACCTATGTTTCCGTCAACCAGGGACAGGCCGTGTGTCCGAAGGAGATCGAACGGCAGGCGGTCTGCATCAACGCGGATATCGCGGAAGTGCTGCACGATATCCGCTCGCGCCAGGAAAAACAAGGCTAAAAAAGCAATAGATCCGCTCCGGCTGCTGCCCGAAACGGATCTATCAAGAAATAGAGTGTGTTTAGATGGTACATCTCTGCTAACCATCTGCGACTATAATAGCCGGTTTTCTCGGTTTTGTCAACCTTTTCGGCGGTTTTATTCAGAATTTTATCCATAATCGACAAAATCAGAAATTTTTCGACAGGAATTGAAAATTTTCGGTTAAAAATGCCGAATGCAAAAGACCCGGACAGTTTTCCGCTGTCCGGGTCTTTTATTATGCTGTGATTTTTATAATTTCCAAAAACTGGTTATTCCCACTCAATGGTAGCCGGCGGCTTACTGGTAATATCATACACAATACGGTTTACGCCGACAACCTCGTTTACGATACGGCTGGAAGCCTTATCGAGCACCTCATACGGGATGCGTGCCCAGTCAGCGGTCATGAAGTCGCTGGTGGTTACGCCGCGCAGCGCGAGCGCGTAATCGTAGGTGCGGCTGTCGCCCATAACGCCTACGGTGCGGGTGTTGGTCAGGACTGCAAAATACTGGTTGATCTCCTTGTCCAGGCCTGCGTTTGCGATCTCCTCGCGGAAGATAGCATCGGCCTCACGCAGAATGTCGCACTTCTCCTTGGTGATCTCGCCGGTGATGCGGATGCCGAGACCCGGGCCAGGGAACGGCTGACGCATAACGAGCTGCTCGGACAGGCCAAGCTCAAAGCCGAGCTGACGAACCTCGTCCTTGAACAGCATACGCAGCGGCTCGATGATCTCCTTGAAGTCCACAAAATCCGGCAGACCGCCTACGTTGTGGTGGCTCTTGATGACAGCGGCATCGTCCTTGCCGGACTCAATAACGTCCGGATAAATGGTGCCCTGTGCCAGATAGTCGATCTTGCCGACCTGCTCACCGATCTGCTTGCCCATCTTCTCAAACGTGCGGATGAACTGTGCGCCGATGGCCTTGCGCTTGTCCTCCGGATCGGTCAGACCCTTGAGGGCACCGAGGAATGCATCCTCCTCGTTCATGCGGATCAGGTTGATATCCCACTTGGAGAAAGCAGCCTCGACCTCATCGCCCTCGTTCTTGCGCATGAGACCGTGGTCAACGAATACGCAGGTCAGCTGATTGCCGACTGCCTCTGCCAGCAGTGCTGCTGCAACCGAGGAATCAACACCGCCGGACAGCGCCAGCAGCACCTTGCCGTCACCGACCTTCTCACGGATGGCCTTGATGGAGCTGTTCTTGTAGTCGCCCATGGTCCAGTCGCCCTTTGCGTGGCAGACTTCGTACAGGAAGTTCTTCAGCATGAGCGAACCGTTCTCGGTGTGGTTTACCTCCGGGTGATACTGTACGCCGTAGAAGCCGCGCTTCTCGTCAGCGATGGCAGCGGTCGGGCACATATCGGTGTGAGCGACCAGCTCGAAGCCTTCCGGCACCTTGGCCATGTAGTCGCCGTGGCTCATCCAGGAAATGCCCTGCTCCGGCAGACCCTTGAACAGCTTGCAGTCCGTGTTGTAGAAGGTCTCGGTCTTGCCGTACTCGCGAGCCGTGTCCTCCTGCGCTGCCGTTACCTCACCGCCGAGGGTGTGTGCCATAAGCTGGCAGCCGTAGCAGATACCCAGAACCGGTACACCCAGCTCAAACAGAGCCGGATCACACTTCGGGGATTTTTCCTCATAAACGCTGTTCGGACCGCCGGTAAAGATGATACCGATCGGGTTCAGCGCCTTAATCTCCTCAATCGAGGTCTTATAGGGCTTGACCTCACAGTAAACATTATGCTCGCGGACGCGTCGTGCAATAAGCTGATTGTACTGACCGCCGAAGTCCAGCACCAAAACAAGCTGATGATTTTCCATCGCCAATCTCCTCTCCGTTATATATACATATTAGAATTATGCCACATTTCCGCGTTTTCGGCAAGGGCTTTTGCGGAATTTTCCGTTTTCGGTCGAGAAGAAACCGCGTTTTCGCAGAAAATCCGCAGGCGCGGTATAAAATCTGGCAGTGCCGCGCATACTTTCCGACAGAAGAAACGACCGGAAAGGGTGAAGAATTTTGAAAAACAGGCAGATTCGCATGGTTGCGGTGCTGATCGCGACCTTGCTCGCCTATGCGGGACTGATCGGCGCGGCTGCTGTGACGGCTCAGGCGGCGGATACCGCACCGGTGGTGCAGCCGGTCTCGGCGCAGACGTGTGTGGATATCGCCGTGGAAGCCGAACTGTCCGCGACCGACGCGGATAACGACGTGGTGCTCTATCAGCTGACCGAAAAGCCGCGGCTGGGCACAGCCAAAATCGAGGGCACGACCCTGCACTACACACCGGGCCACAAAACCGGCCGCGACAGCTTCCGCTACACCGCGGTGGACGCCGAGGGAAATACGGCACAGCCTGCCGTTATCACGATCGAAATTAAGAAGAACAAGACCGGACTCACCTACTCGGATATGGACGGCGATCCGGCACATTATGCCGCGATTTATCTGGCGCAGCAAGGCGTGATGACCGGCGAAACCATCGGCAGCTGTGCGTTTTTCCATCCCAACCGACCGGTAACGCGCAGTGAGTTCATCGCCATGACAGCCGCCGCGGCAGATCTGGCCATCGAGCCGACGAGCGAGACCGACTTTGCAGACGACGGCGGACTTTCTGCGTGGGCGAAGCCGTTTATCAGCGCCGCAGCGGCCAACGGACTGGTCAGCGGCTACGCCACCGCCTCCGGCATGAGCGAGATCCGCGGTGAGAAAACCATCACGATGGCCGAAGCAAGTGTCGTGCTCGACCACCTGCTCGGCGGCACACTGGACGGTGTGCAATACGTCTGGTCGATGTCCGGTCACTCGGCGCAGGACTGGGCACAGCCGGCAATGGCACGGCTCGAACGCGCATCCGTTCTGACCTCGGCACAGGTGCAGGACACCGAACGCCCGCTCGATCGCCGAGACGCCTGCGAAATGCTGTACCGGGCACTCATCCTGCTCGATTCTTGACGAAAAACAACCGCAGTGCTACAATAAGGCAGGGAGAAGGTCAAACTTCTCCCTGCTTTTTCTGATTTAGAAAGGACTGTATGCTTTTGCAGCAAATTGATTTTTCGCAGGGCAGTATCCGCCGCAAGATACTCGCGGTGGCCACGCCGATGCTCATCGCGCAGCTGCTCAACCTGCTGTATAATATAGTAGACCGCATTTACATCGGCAAAATCCCCGGTGAGGGCACGCTGGCCCTGGCGAGTGTCGGCCTGTGCTTCCCTTTTGTCACCATGATCACCGCATTTGCCAACCTGTTCGGACTGGGCGGTGCTCCGCTCTGTGCGATGGCACGCGGCAAAGGCAACCGTGAGGGCGCTCAGCGCATCATGGTCAACGCAGGCTTTATGCTGCTGATGAGCGGCGCCGCACTGACCGTGATCGGCATTGCGTTTCACCGTCCGCTGCTGTACCTGTTTGGTGCCAGTGAGGTGACTTACCCGTATGCGTCCTCGTACATCGTGATTTATTTGATCGGTACCCTGTGCGTGATGCTGTCGCTCGGACTCAATCCGTACATCAACTGTCAGGGCTTCGCCCGAACCGGTATGCTCACCGTAGCGCTCGGTGCAGCGGCCAACATTGTACTCGACCCGATTTTCATCTTCGCACTGCACCTTGGCGTACGCGGCGCAGCCATCGCGACCGTGCTGTCGCAGTTCCTATCGGCTGCATGGGTCGTCCGGTTTCTGACCGGCAGAAAGGCCGAGCTCAAGCTGGATTTCCGCGGTTTCCGTCCGGACTGGCACTGCGTACAGCGCATTACCGTGCTCGGTATCGCCAGTTTCGTCATGTCGTTCACGGATACGCTCGTGCAGGTGGCGTGCAATGCCACGCTGCGCAATTTCGGCGGTGATCTGTACATCAGCGTCATGACCGTGCTGAATTCCGTGCGGCAGATCGCACAAACGCCGGTGCTCGCTATCGCGGACGGCGCATCCACCGCCATCAGCTACAACTACGGCGCCGGTCTGTACAAGCGCACCCGAGATGCCATCCGGTTTATGACGCAGATCGCTATCGGGTACACCATGCTCGTCTGGATTCTGGTCTCGCTGTTCCCTGCCCTGTTCATCCGCATTTTCAACCAGGACGCGGAACTGGTCGCGGCGGCTGTTCCCGCGCTGCACATCTACTTTTTCGGCTTTGTGATGATGGCGTTCCAGTATTCCGGTCAGAGTACGTTCCGTGCACTGGGCAGAGCGAAATACGCGGTGTTCTTCTCGCTTCTGCGCAAGGCGTTCATCGTTGTGCCGCTGACCCTGCTGCTGCCATACTGCTGGAATCTCGGTGTCAACGGTGTGTTTGCAGCCGAGCCGGTGTCCAACTGCATCGGCGGTCTGGCGTGCTATCTGACCATGCGGCATGTGGTGATGCCGGAGTTAAAAATGGAGAATTGAAGATGGAGGATGGAGAATGAATAACCAATCGCAGAACACTTCGTTTATTTTTCTGGATTTAATGCAGAGTGGCTATTGTCTATTGTCCGTTCCTGCGTTTATCGCCGAAAACGCAAGAGCCTATCAGGCAGAATTTGACAAATGGCTGCAATCATCAACCGAGCATGATTACTGGGTAACTGCGCCGGACGGCACCAAAGCACTCTGCTATGACGGAGCGGAAGCCTTCACGAACTGGCTTAATCAATATGTGCTGCAGGATTCCGAAGTGAAAGCACAGCGCATTCCTACGCTGTATTTTTAAGAGTATCCGTATATTTTGTGAGATTAGGTGAAACAATACTACCGAAATCACAAAAGGAGGTCATTCTCTATGAGTAACGATCGCTGCAACAAGTCCATCCACTGTACGGTGGAGCAGTGCGCGAACCACTGTCCGACCGCCTCTTACTGTGCGCTCGACAGCATTACCGTCGGCACGCATGAGGCCAATCCAACGGTCGATCAGTGCACTGACTGTAAGTCGTTCCAGCGTAAGTGCTGCTGATTTCCCCTCGTAATGCAGAAAAGGGAGCCGGATTTATCCGACTCCCTTTTCCTGTTTACGGATTGCAGAATGGTATTTGCATATGCTATACTGAAAGAAAAACAGATTTTATAAAGGTTGTGACATCCATGCAAAAGGGAGATTCCGCGAAGCTCAAGCTGCTGCTGGCGGGCATTTCGGCGCGGCTGACCAAAAACCGCGATTTTTTTGTGCAGGCAGACTGCACCTTAGTTTCCGGCAAAAAGGAATTTGACGCCAAGCTGTCCCGTGCGGACGAAGACTACACACTGCACTTTCAGGGCAGCGACCGCCGAGTAGACGCGGCTGAATTCTGCGCTTTCTTCGCCGAGCAGGCCGAGAAGTACGACGAGAGCGTGCTCACCTACACCGAGCGCAGCACGGTCGTTACCCTGTCCGTGACCGCACGCGGCGTACAGATGAAGCAGGCCGAACGCGAAGCCACCGCCGAGGAAAAAGCCGCGGCAGCCAATCCGCTGCTCGACAGCGGCCGTCAGTACCTGATTCGCGTCGATCAGGCGGCGGCGCTGCTGCGCGAGATCGGCATCCTGACCGCGGATGGCAAGCTGAAGAACGACATGATCCGCAAGTACAACCAGATCGATCACTACGTTGAACTGGTCGCGCCCATGTTCGAGCAGGACGACAGCGATGAGATCGTACTGCTCGACTGCGCCTGCGGCAAGTCCTACCTCAGCTTTGTTATGAATTACTACATCCACGAGGTGCTGCACCGCCGCTGCCGTGTCATCGGCGTGGACATCAAAGAGCACGTCATCGATGAGAGCCGTGCCATGGCCAAGCGTCTCGGCTACCACAACATGACGTTTATCTGTGCCGACCTGCGGACGTATCAGCCGCCGAAAAACGTCACCGCCGTGATTTCGCTGCACGCATGCGACATCGCGACCGACCTTGCACTCGGTACGGCCATCCGCGCCAAGGCGAAGTACATCGCGTGCGTGCCGTGCTGCCACAAGGAGCTGCTCGATCAGTACACCATGCCCGGTCTCGAGCCGCTGACCAAATTCGGCGTATTCAAGGCACGCTTTAACGACGTGCTGACCGACAGCATGCGTGCGCTCAAGCTGGAGGCCGAGGGCTACAAGGTGTCTGTCGTGGAGTACATTTCGCCGCTCGATACCCCGAAAAACCTGCTTATCCGCGCAACGCGCACCGGCAAGGTGAACAACCGTGCGAAAGCCGAGTATGACGCTGTGCGCCGCACGCTCGGCACGACCTCGGAACTCGACCGCCGATGTGCCGAACTCGACAACGAATTTTTCATCACCGACGAGGATTTACTGGGCTGATTGACCCGAACGACGCAAGCCGCATTTCACACTTTTGTGAGGTGCGGCTTTTTTGTTCCATGTACATTTCGGGCAATTCTCCGGATACGCTATTGCACTTTGCGAAAATCTCGATTATAATTTTTGTATACTATTACGGAGGTGCTGCCTATGAAACCACCCGACAAAGGTCTGCTGCTCTCGTCACGCGTGGACTTTACCATTCCGTCTCCGTTTGCACGGGAGCATCTGTATTACCTCATCCAGTACGGGCGCTACCAGTGCGTGCCCGGCTATGAGGTCAAACGGGATTTTCTGGATATGTACCTGTGCGCGTATGTGCTCAGCGGTTCTCTGCACGCCTCCTGCGGAGACCAGAGCACGGACGCTGCCGCCGGACAGCTTGTGCTCATGGACTGCCACCTGCCCCACCGCTACTACGTCACCGAGCCGACCGAGCTGCTCTGGTTCCACTTTTCCGGCGGCGAAAGCGCAGCGTATGTCCGGCTGCTGACCGGTGACAGCATCTGTTTCGACGGAAACCACGAGATTCTTCAGCATTTCGAGCAGATTTTCCACTTTGGAGACAAGCAGGTGTACAATGAGCACCGCATTTCGGTCTGTATTCAGTCCGTGCTGTGCTGTCTGGCTGTGCCGGACACCAAACCGGATATTCCCGAGGTGATCCGTCCGGCGGTCGAATACATCGCGGATCACTTCCGGGAAGAGGTCACGCTCGAAACGCTTGCCGATCTGTGCCACGTCAGCGTGACGCATCTCATTCGGTGCTTTTCCAAGTACATCGGCTTCCGCCCGCATGACTATCTGCAGGAGCAGCGTCTGCGCCACGCAAAGGTGCTGCTGACCGGTTCGGCGCTCTCCATCGAGCAGATCGCCGAGCAGAGCGGCTTCAACAGTGCAAGCCACTTTTCCCGCGTGTTCCGCAGCCGCGAAAAGATGACGCCGAGCAAATTCCGCTCCATGAACTTCTGATGTTAATTTCTGCATAGAAGTGGTTAATTTCCTGACGTGACTCTGTGTGATTTTGTTCTATAATAGAGGCATAAAGAGAGCCACGGAACAGCAAAGAGGAGGCACTTATCATGGAGAAGAAAACGATTTCGGTAGGTATCATCGGTGCAGGCGGCTTCATCGGCCAGGAGCACCTCAAGAGACTGACCAAGCTGATCGACGGCGCTGTTGTCACCGCGCTGTACGATATCAATAAGGAAAAGACGGACGCGCTCGCTGCCGAGTACGGCGCCGAGAGCATGGAGAGCGTGGACGCGCTCATCGTATCCGACAAGGTTGACGCCATCGTCATCACCGCATGGGACGGCGTGCATGCCGAGGTGACCAACAAGGCCATCGCTGCCGGCAAGCCAGTATTCTGCGAGAAGCCGCTGGCAACCACCAAGGCGGACTGCGCAGAGATCGTCCGCAACGAGAAGGCCACCGGCAAAAATCTGGTGCAGGTCGGCTTTATGCGCCGCTTTGACCCGGATTACTGCAAGATCAAGGCGATTCTGGATTCCGGTGAGCTGGGCAAGCCGCTGATGGCGCACTGCATCAGCCGCACGCCGCGTATCGCAGCCGGATTTACCAACGCCATGCAGGTAACCAACGTGCTCATCCACGAGATCGACCAGTTCCGCTGGCTGTTCGGCGAGGAGCTTGTCCGCGGTCAAATGCTGGCAGCACGCAACACCGAGTTTGCCGCTGACGGCCTGAACGACCCGCAGCTGGCGCTCATGTGGACCGAAAGCAACATCCTGATCGACGTAGAGTGCTCGGTCAACAGCTACTACGGCTACGAGATCGGCATGGAGATCGTATGCGAAAAGGGCACCATCCGCCTGCCGCTGCCCGCAGAGCCGATCGTGCGTTCGCGTCTCAAGGTCGGCAACGAGATCATGGACAACTGGGCAGAGCGTTTCCCCAAGGCTTACGACAACGAGCTGCAGCACTGGATCAACCATCTGCGCGGTATCGAGCCGACCGCAGGTCCGGGCAGCCAGGACGGCTTTGCAGCCTGCTGCATCGCGGATGCCATGATCGCATCCCAGACCTCGGGCAAGGTGGAGACTGTAGACTTCACAATGTAACATAAGGAGTAATTTATATGCTGAAATTTGGTATGATTGGCGGCGGACTTGGTTCGTTTATCGGCAAATTCCACCGCTGGGGTGCTATGCTGGACGATTCCGCGCAGCTGGTCTGCGGCTGCTTCTCCCGCAGCATGGACAAGAACCGTGCGACCGCTGAGGCGTATCACCTGCCCGACACCGACCGCGTGTATGCGGATTACCGTGAAATGGCAGACAAAGAGTCCGCTCGTGAGGACGGCATCGACTTTGTCTCCATCATGACGGCAAACGACACGCATTACGAGATCGCCAAGTGCTTTCTCGAGCACAATATCCACGTTATGTGCGACAAGCCGCTTGCACTGCACACTGAAGAGGCCGAGGAACTGGCCCGCATTGCGGAGGAGCGCAATCTGCTGTTCGGTATGACGTATTCGTACACCGGCTATGCGCTTATCCGTCAGGCGCGTGAGATGATCCGCGCAGGCGCCATCGGCGATATTCTGCACGTCCGCGTACAGCACCCGGAGGACTGGGTCATTTCCAGTGCCGCAGACGGCAAGGTGGACACCTCTGCATGGCGTTTTCAGCCGGAAAAGGTCGGTTCCTCGCTGTGCGCAAACGACCTCGGCACACACGCCGAACAGATGGTAACGCAGTTCACCGGCCTGCACGTCAAGCGCGTGCTGGCGATGATGGACACCTATCCGCGTGACCTCCCGCTCGACACCAACGTAAACGTGCTGATGGACTTTGGGAACGGCGTGACCGGTACGCTCTGGGCGTCCCAGATCGCGATCGGCCATGAGTGTGATGGCGGCATTTACGTCATCGGCACCGAGGGTTCGCTCGAGTGGACCGCCACCGACTGCGACCACCTCATCTACACACCGCGTAATCAGCCGAGCCAGCGTCTGTCCGCCGGTGCAGGCTATCTGCTCGATGCCAGCACGCGTCTTTCCCGCGTTGGCGCAGGCCATAACGAAGGCTTTATCGAGGCATTCTCGAACATTTACCATTCGTTCTGCAATGTGCTCTCCGACCGCAAGGCCGGCCGCGAGAACACGACCGACACCTTTCCCACCGTACAGGACGGCGTACTCGGCGTTCGCTTTGTCGAAGCCTGCGTGCGCAGCCATAAGGCGGGCGGCGTCTGGATGGACGTATAAATCAGCAACCCTATCCCTCTTTGACAAAGGTCCCTCTGTATCCAAGGTACAGCGGGACTTTTTGCGGTAACACCCCGGAAAATCTCCGAATAGATTGATACTGAAGTTGCTTCAATTTCTGTTTGGAGGTAATATACATGGCTGAAAAAGTTTGCTGCCCGGGTCCGATCGACGGCAATAACGGCAACAGTGCAGGCGGCTTCCGCGAAGCGGTCTGCGTCCACACCAAGAAGGTTTACGACTCCTGCCGCAGCAAGGAGTGCCTGCGTGATATCCGCGTGTACCTCACCCGCGATGCACAGGAGCTGATCAATGCGGGCGGAATTGCGTCCGTGAAGGCTCGAGAACACGCCTTGCCAAGTTATACGCAACAAAAAGCACCGCCATACGGCGGTGCTTCCCTCACTTCCCCAGTTTTCCTGCAATCTTTCCGATTTCCTCCAACGCAAACCGTAACTGTTCATTCTCCTCCTGCACCTCCGCAGGTAGTAACGGCACCTCAGCCGCAGCCGGCAGCGCCATATCGGGCGAACCCTCGCCCAGCAGTTCCCACCGCAGTTTGGCCATACCGCTGTCATACACAATGCAGATACCCTTAGCGGCCGTGCCCACGCGGTTGTAGAACTTGTACTCGTCCACCTCGTTCCCGCGCAGCGTTTCCCAGTCCACGCCGACGCGGTAAACCGTCTTGCGCTGAACAAGCAAGTCGCGAATCTTCTGCCGCTTCACGCCGAGAATCTGCGCGGCCTCGTCAACACGGATGCACCCGCGTCCCATCCACTGGTGCGGCAGATCGGCGGCAGGCTTAGCGTGGTAGCCGCCGGTGCGGCGCAGTTCGGGCAGAACCTCGTCAAACAGCCACTTCTCAAACTTCTGCGCGGCAGGCAGGCGCGAGCGGATGATAAGGCGGTACAGGTCGCCCTCGGGGATGTAGTTCACAATCTGCCTACGACCCATCGAATCCATGACTGTGCGTTTCACACACCCCTTGCAATGGTTACGAACAGCCTTGCCAGGGTCAACATGACCCAGTATCTTTGCACACTCCGTCGCAGGAAACAATTCCTTGCCGTCCTCCATCAAAATCTCCAACTTGCCAAACTCGCTGTTGGATACTGTCAGCATACCACTATTCATGCCTGCACCTCCACCTTGGGAGCACGCGCGCCAAGGCCGCTGGACAGCAGGTTCACCGCAAGCTGAAAGCCGGTCAGAAAGCCGAATTCCTCCGCACAGGCTTCGTAATTGCTTACAACGTCCGAAATGTCGCGGTTCTGAAAGATCGGCTCCATCTGCTTCTGGATTTCGGCATTTACCGGATTCGCCCAGAACTCATTGCGGAAGGCCGTGCTCTCGTCCTCCTGAATGTAGTCCCAGTACAGCTTGCTCAGATCGTATTTCATAAAAATCCTCCGTTCTTTCTTGCAAACACGAAGGATTTGATATACAATAGATTTATCAAAACCTCGTGTTTTGGTGTTACTAGACACTTGCTTGACTTTCCAGGGACAGCAGGTGTCTTTTTATTTGCCGATTTCTTCATCAATCTTTTCGTTCAACCATTGCGTTTTCGTCTGTCCTTTTTCTTTCAGCACTTCCGTCAGCGCATCCAGTTTTTCTCTAGGGACTGAAACACTAAACTGACCAATGGTTTCTCGCCTTTTCTTGAAGTAGTCGGCTCTACTCTCAGGCGGCACATTGTCACCTCCTTTGTTGCTAGCTATATTATATCATTGTAGCTAGCAAACGTCAACCCCTATTCTAAAAATTCCAAATATAATTATGGGGGGACGATTCATCCCCCCATAGGAGATAGCGTGAAACGCGCTATCTCCTCCAAGCCCCCTCAAAACAGGTGGTCTTGAATACCCATGGGTAGGAAAACGCGACCCATGGTAGGGGTGTGCGTTTCCCGACCCCCTCTCAAAGTGTACCGTCGCGTTTTCCGACGGTACGCCGGTGGTGTGCGTTTAGCGCACCACCTCAACCACGCTATCGCGTTTCACGATAACTGCCCATTTCGGGCAGTCCTTGCATTTGCACACTATATGTACTATAATAGTAGTGCAAAGGAGATGATGCTATGGATACCAACATGACGTTCCGAATGGATTCCGATGTCAAAGCGCAGATGGCGGCAATCTGTGCTCAACTTGGTATGACTACCTCGACCGCATTCAACATTTTCGCTAATGCTTTTGTCCGTGCAAAGGGTATGCCGTTCTCCGTTTCTCTGCAGGAGCCTGTTTCCTATGTCTCGCAGGAGACCTTACTCGCCGATGCGGATAAAATTCTGTCCGATTTCAGTGACGATTACAGGAGGATGGCCGAATGATCTGGCTTCGTGCGGATGATGTTATCCGCCTGCATTCCCGCCTGATTCGGCAAACCGGCGGTATGGACGGCTTGCGTGACCGTGACGGACTGGAAGCTGCTCTCGCTGCACCTTTTCAGTCCTTCGATGGTATCGACCTGTTCCCCACCGAGATAGAAAAGATTGTACGGCTCGGCTACGGTCTTGCCTCTAACCATGTCTTTGTGGATGGAAACAAGCGTATCGGTGCATTGTCTATGCAGTTACTTTTGCAGTTGAATGGCTACCAGCCAAATCTTCATTCCGGCGAACTCGCCGATATGTTCATTGCAATCGCAGACGGCCGCGCACGCGAACAGAATTTGCTTGCATGGGTAAAACAGCATATAGCAGAAAAAGGGTGAGCCTCCGCTCACCCTTTTCCCTTATCCCAATCCTTTCAGTCCGCTGAGTCCTTTCAGCTGTTTCAGGCCGCCGGAGCTGCCACCGCTCGACCCACTCGAACCGCCGGAGCTGCTCTTTTTACCTGCCGCCGAGGACAGCTGCGTGTAAACGGGCGAACCCTCATAGACGTACCCAGTCTTAGAATTTTTATAGTCCGAAATCAGCGACGCAGGATCAACCGGTGTGCCGTCCTTGGTAATTGTCAGATCGAGGTGTGGGCCGGTCGAGTTGCCGGTACTGCCAACATTGCCAATCGTCTGGCCCTGTTTAACTTCCGTGCCGACCGCCACGCTGGACTGATTCTGCATGTGGTGATACATACTCACATAACCGTTGTCATGCGTTACTTCAATCGTCCAGCCGTAACCGGAGACCCAGCCGTTTGCGGTTACCTTGCCGCCCTGCACCGACTTGATCGCCGTACCGGCAGGCGCCGCAATGTCGATGGACTTGTGCCACTTCGAGGACGAAGCACCGTTGCTCGTGGTAAATGTCTCACGCGGGCCGAACGTGCTGGAGATCGTGCCACCTGCGACCGGATTCGCAAAATCGCCGCCAGCATACTGGTACTCAGTCACCGCGGCCGAACCATACGGGTTCTTCTTCCAGCTCTTGTTCGTGCTCTGGTACAGATATGCCTTTTGTGCCTGTGTCAGTCCGTCGATGGACTCCACGGCCACCTTGGCCTTTGCCTGGCTTACGCCCTTGCCGTCCGTATCTGCGGCCTTGAGCGCCATCTGATACAGTGCATAAACGCCCGGCGAAATGTTGGCCTCCTTAGCCATTGCCGCCTTGGCCTCCCAGCCGGACAGCTTGTCGTTGTCCGCCACATGCTGCTCGTAGCTGTTGAGCATAGAACGCAGTTCCTTCTTGCCCGCGTCCTTGAGGTAGCTGTAAAACTTGCAGTCCTTGATAGCCTCCTCATACTTGGAGACGTGGAACGCATTGCCGGATGCGCTGTCGCTGTAAGCGCCGAAAAGCGCGTCCTTCTGCGTGTCGGAGAGGTTCTTGTAACCGTCAAGGATGCTCTGCATAGCCTCGCTCTTGCTCATGCCGGAACCCTTGTATTCCTTGTTGTACGTTGCCATGTCGCTGGCAAACTGAACAAAGTCGGTCGCGTTCACCGTTCCCTTAACCGCGTCCCAACGCTCCTTGTCGCTGTCCTCCATAGCGGAAACGAGCACATAATCCGCAAATGCATTCTTTTCCGCGTCCGTGTGTTCGCCGTCCTTGGCGTATTCGTCAAGGATGTTCTGCAGCACCGCATTTTTGGCGTAAAGCTGGTTGTTCTCGCCGTCCTCATAGTCCTTGGCGTCAACATAGTTGTCCGCAAGCGTCTGTTCGATAACGCTGTCCCACTTGACAAAATCATCAACGGAAATACCGTGCTTGATCGCCTCAGCCGCGTCGTCCTGTCTGCTCTCTCGGACGTACTGGCTGATAGTAAACGCATCCTGAGAGGTGTAGTCTGCCGTATCACCGGCCGTGATAAGTTCACGGTCGAGTGTTTTTTTCTGCATCGGCGTAAGGTCGTTGTTCGCCAGCAGCATTTGACGGATGGATGCCGCCGCAATCTCCTTGTAATTTTCGTTGCCGTATTTCTCCTTGGCGTCCGCAGTGGTCGCCTTCATGGCCTTAATGGCCGCAAATACGGCCTCGCTGTTGTCGATGGTGTTGCCGTTCTCGTCCTTGTTCCAGCTCATGCGCTGCCGCAGCTCCTCGTAGACCTTCGTCTCATCTGCGGTCAGACTGTTGTAACCGTCATCCGCCCACTCCTGCGCACCCGGCAGCGAGGACTTACCAAACAGTATAGCCTGTGCCCAGTCGCGCGGACTCTGGCCGTACTGCGGGAACTGCAGGATTTTCTCACCGTTCTTGTCCAGACTGTAACTGCCGCCCGCATATACGGTTGCTGCGCCTTCGAGCGTTTTCTTAACCGCACCGCCACCAAACGGCAGCAGCAGATATGCCGCCGAGTTGGCTGCGCTCTTAGCCGCGTCAAGCGCAATGCGCTTGTTGTCGTAACCGTTCTCGTGTTCCTCAATCAGCTTGCCAAAGTCCGGAAACGCTGCCGAAATCGGCACACGGCCGCCGCCGAGCACACCGCCGATAAACGGCAGCTGTTCGGCCACATTTTCGCCGAGGTCGAGCGCAATATCCACGCCGGACTTTTTCTTCTTGTCCTTGTCGTCATCGTCGCCCAGACCGAAGGCGTCCGCGATCAGCTCCAACGGGTCAAGGCCGAATGCATCGCCAACCATGCTGATGGGGTCAAATGCCGAATCACGGCCGGTCAGCTGATGATAAACCGCGTTGAACAGATACGCACCGGTAAACACCTTCGTGTACGCCCACGCCAGTTTAGGCACGCTCTGCTTGGCACGCGGTAAATCCTTAAACAGATAACTCAGCTGGTTGTTCACCTCCAGCTGAAACATGGTGAACACCTTGCGGACAGGGTTCACGCTGTTGAACGCCGTCGGCTGTGCGCCCTTGGAGCGGTCAGCCATCAGATTGGCGGCGAACGTGTCCGCATTGTCGAACGCGGTCTGAACGTCCATGCCGCCCTGAATATTCTGCAGATACTTTGCTCTCGTCACCACATTGCTGGTGAAGTGGTCGATAGCCTCCATCGGCATACCTGCAATATCGGAGATTTTGCGCGTCAGCGTCCGGTCAAGGCTCTGCGTGCCCTCGCGGTTGGTCAGGAATACCGAACCGTCCGTGAATCCGTCATCCTTCACCGCGCTTTTCACCGTGTCGCGCATGGCGCGGATAAGGTTCGTCGTGCTCACCTCGCCGCTCGCCTGCGTGATGGGGATAAAGTTCGTGATCCATGAACCGGGGTTCAGCGCGATCATGTTCGCCGCCACACGTCCCTCAACGTTCTTCGCAACCGTGTACATCTGGCGGCCTATCATTTCTTCCCAGCCGCGGTCTGCGCGGGCCTTCTTGCCCGCAAGGTTGTTGATGTACTCGTGCAGGTTGGAAACATAGCCGCCCATGCCCTGTTTTTTCTGGTTGTACAGCTTCTGAATATTGTCCGTGTTGGTGTCGTAGGCATCCTGAATCTTCTCATGCCGTTCCAGAGCATTCAAATTGCGGTCATTGCGGATCTGGTTTACCTTCTCCTTCGTGCCCTCATCCGAAAGCCGGTACCGCAGCGCGTCCTCTAACGAACGCAGCTGCTGCACGCTGTCCGTTAAAAAGATAACGTCACCGGCGGTTTCAATGTACCGGTCAAAGCCTGCCACCGCGTCATAGTCGGTAAGTTCGCCTTCACGCTGCAGCAGATTGCCAAACCACTTCTTGCCTGGGCTGAAATCGTCCGTAATACCCGCAATATCTGTGCCGATATTTACCGAGCTGTCCTTGCCCCAGCCGAAACTATAACGAATACGCGAAAGCAGCGTGTCCGGCTTGTCCTTCACGAAATGCGGCGCATAGTTCTTGCGGGCGCGTACCGGCTCCATGCCGTTCGAGAGCAGTGTTTCGTTGAGGGAATCATACAATTCCTTGTAAATGGCCTGAAATGTTGCCACGCCGTCTGCGACATTCTTCTGCAGCTCGCTTGTCACCTTGATCTTGTTGTTCTTGATATACTCAGCAGCAACATCCGTTCTGCCTTCCAGCATCATCTGCACCAATGCGGATTCATGCTTGTCGAGGTGCAGGTCTGCCACCTGCTCGCGCATGGTGTTTACATAGTTCGTGCGGTCTGCCACCGCTTTGTGGACAGGCGCGAAGTACTCATCATTCAGCTGTTCCGCCTTGTCGCGGTTATTCTTGCCGAAAATATCGTAGCTGTTGCGTTCCATGGTCTCGCGGCTGTACGCGCCGGGTATCTTCTTGTCCTTTGCAAACTCGGCGATGGTGTCCGCCATTTCCTCGGCGTTCAGCGCCATGGTTTCGCCGCGTGCCCGCTGATAGTCCTTGATCGGCTGCATGCGGCGGTTGAGTTCCTGCTTCATCTGGTACATGTGCATAACCGCTGCTGGATCGTCACACTGGTTGAACGTATCCGTTGCACCGTTCACCATTGCCGCATTCAGCAGACCCTCATCCTTGGACGAAAGCGGATGGTTCTTCTGGAATTTCTCGATCTGTTCGTATACCGGCCGCGCCTGTTCCCACGTCTCACGCAGTTCGGCGGACTGTACCGCACGCACCTGCTTGTAATCATCGTCATACAGGAACGAGCGCTTTTCCGTCAGCTTGTTCTGCAGCTCCTGCATAGCCTGCTTCTGCGTCTTGCCGTACATCTCATAGTTACCGAGCGGTTTAACCGGCTCCTGCACTGGCGTTTCCTGATAGTTGGTGTCCTCCGGCATGGAATCAAAGGTTTCTGCGTTCTGCGTTTGCACCGCGGCAGCCTGTTCCGCCGCCTGCCGCGCCTTTCCACCCTCGGCTCTGGCATTCGCCTCCATCGCCGCCTGCTCCGGCGTTTTGCCGTACTGCATAAGATCATTCAGCGGAACATTTTCAGCGGATGTATTGCTATTTTCCGCATTCTGGCGTATACTATTATCAACGGAAGGGATATCACTTCCGTTAGGCGAAACTGTGTCGCTGGGGTAGCCTTCACGGGTCCCAGTCTTGAACGACATGGTTTCGCCTTTTTCATTTGCCAAAACCACCTCATGCAAATAATACTTGCTTGCCATATCAGCGTTATCATATTTCTTTACAATAACGCCCATATCGTACACCTGTTCTCCAATTTGAACCTGACCACCAAAGGTTACAGTATCATATCCGCGCCCTTTCCAGTTGCTTTGCGTGTCAATGATTGCTCCGTTCTCAATAACTTCCGGAACTGCCGAGAACGCAATCGCCTTGTTGCGGCCCATACCGTGTGAAATGCTATCACGCGCACCACTGCGATTCAAAGTAACCTCACCAAAGCCAGTGCGAGAAACCTTGTTACCAATAGAATTGAAGAAATCAGTTACTTTGTCGATGAGTTTGTGCCTATCGGCCTGAAATTCATCTCCGGTCATTTTCGCTAAAACGCCTGTTTGCGCAATCGTATCATGATTCGAGGAAATTACCTCGTTCAGCGTCCTGTGCTGTGCTGCATCAGCCTGCTGCACCGTAGCCTTATCATACACGCCGCCGGTCTCAGCCTGCCGCTCCTCCGCAAAATACTTTGCAAGCTGGCTCTGCAAAGCGCTTTCTTCTTCCGGAGTGCGGTAGGTGCTTTCCGCACGCTGTTCAGTCTCTGTGCCGAGCCGCGGCTTTATCTGGCCGTCCTGCCATGCGTCGGCCTGTCCGGTGCGCTGGTTGAGGTATTCCGCCGCCTGTGCGCGCTGCTCAAGGCTCATGCGGTTAGCAAGGTCAGCGTCATAATTCGCCGTAAGCTCCGCATTCTGTGCCGCCTGCTGCGTCATAAGGCCGGAAATCTTGTCAACCATCTTGTTCTGTGCCGCCTGCACCGCACGTTCCCGGATAGGGCCTTCCGGCAGATTCATCGCCGTCCGCAGTTCACTGTCGAGCTGTACAAGCTCCTGCACCTGATTATAGTCGTATGCGTCAGCAGCATTCATGCGTTCGGTATCCGTGGCGGCTCTCGAACCGAGCACACCGGCTGTACCGTATACCAAACCGCCGAACGCACCGCCTGCGGCGCTCTGGGCCAGCTCCTGCAGGCTGAACTTTGCGTCCGGGTCTTGTGCGGCCTTGTCCGCAACATAGTTGAGGAAATAGCTTGCGCTTTCCTCTGTCGCTTCCTCACCCATCTGGATGAGGATATTTTTTACGGCATTTACGCCGCCGGAGTGTAAAACCTTACTCATCTGGCCGAGCGGCAGTCTCTCGGTTGCCGCCTCGATCACACCGGAAGTCATGCCGCGTGTCAGTGATTCCCGTGCACCCTTGCCCTGTTCATTCAGTTCAAACGAGCGCTGACCGGCAGCCTGGGCACCTATCATCACCGAACCGACCGCCGGACCCACGACCGGAATCGCACTGGCCGCCATCGTCGGTGCATTGCCCGCAAGAGAAATACCCTGTTCGGTCAGCCAGCGCGGCGCAGGTGCCAAACCGGCCTCGGCGTTCATCTGGGCCTCATTGGCTTCGCGCAGCATGCGCTGTGACCATTTGTTCGGGTCTACGCCCTTGTTTACGGTCAGTTCGTTCTTGCGCTTGCGTACATCCTGCAGCTGATCGTATACCGCCTGATAGTCTGCCGGAACCGAGCCGTCCGCAGCCGTGCTGTTCATGCCCTGCAGGGTCAGTTCGAGTTGCTGCTCCTGTTCCTCAAGCTGTCGGTATTCCTCGTTCTGGCGGCTTTCTTCCACGTTTGCGCTCACCTGCTGTGCCGTATCCTTGAGGGACGGCAGTGAAGCAATCCAGCGCTTGCCTACGGCTTCCATGCTGTTGCCGAGACGGTCCGCCGCATGCCGCAGATCGATATTTTCCTGCACATACGCAAGCGTGTTATCATCCGCACCGGCGGCTTTCAGCTTGTTCATCACATCATTCGCATTGTCTCGCGGCTGATACACAAGGCCGTACCGCTCCAAAAGGCGGCTCATCTCCTCAGAGAGTTCCTGCCGTGCCCGGTCTCGGAGCTGAGTATCTTCCTTGCTCCACGTCTCATTCGAACGGTTAAACAGATCGCGCATCACCTTGTGCGCGTTTTCTCCGGTATAACCCTTGAAATAGTCCTCAGTCAGTCCCTGTGCCGCCTGCATCGCCGTCGGGTAGACCGTCAGCTTGTCCTTCTGGCCCATAACGTCCGAGGTGTGCAGCAGCTGTGTAGCCTGATTCAGCCGTTCCGCGGGCGTGCTGCCGTAAATCTGGCGTACACCGGCCGTCATCTCGTGACCGTACTTGTCGTAGGACGCACCGGTATACGGATTGTACTCATAACCGAGTTTCTGCCGCAAGGCATTGTTCTGCTCATGCAGCTGCGCCTTCTTGTTCGGATCGCTCGTCCGGTGCCAGTCCATGGAGTTTTTCAGGAACTGCGTCAGCGCGGGGTTGCCGTCTCCGCTGCTCTGCTTGTTCTTGCTGCCGGTAGATACGTTCTGCCGTGGATTCCGTCTCTGCTCTGCGGCCTTTTTCGCCGAAAACAGCTCACTGTTTCCCGCACCGAAGGACGAGCCGAGCGAGCCGTTCAGCAGTCCGTTACTCTGCTTTCCGCTGTTCACGCCGAACAACATGCCGAGCGAACCGTTCATACCGCCGGACGTGCTTCTCTGCGACGAGCCGGAAGAACCCGTGTTCCGCTGCTGTGTCGTTGTGCGGTTTTTCCATGTAGTCTGGTTGACCTTCTGTGTTGCGTTAGATGTCCGCTGTGCATTCTGGTGCGCCTGTACACGCTGCTGCTCTCTGTTGCGTGCCGCTGTCGCACGGCGGCTGTTGTCCTGCTGTGTCTTCTGCGGCACAACCTGCGGTACTTTCAGTAGATTAGACGTTTTGTTCTTGTTTTTCTTCTTCTCATAATCGCTGCTAAAGCTCATATGACCCTCCTAAAAGAAAAGGCGGCAGCCGTTCCTTGCGCAGGCTCCGGTCGCGCTGCGGCCTCGCCGCCTTTTCTGCGTGTATCAACCGCCAAGCTGGCTCTGATAATACTTGTTCTGCAGATTCTGACCCGTAGTCTGTGCCTGCAGGTTCTCGATCTGCGCCTGAATATACAGCAGCTGCTTGCGTGCCGTCTCCATGTCGATCTTGCCCGCTTCGAGGTCCTGCTCGACCTGCTGCTTCTGCAGCTCGTACTGACGCATTGCAAGCGTCTGCGTGCCGTTGTAGGTGCCGGTCTGCTCAGCCTGCGACAGGCCAAACTGCTGACCCCACTGGTTAGCCGCAACGATGTTCTGCGTATTTTCGTAGCCCTTGGCTGCAATCTCCTTATACAGATCCGCAAGCGCGTTCGCAGCTTCAATATCGCCGGTCAGCTGGGCCTGTGTGATGGCCTGCTCGATCTTGGCGAGCGTCTCGGTCTGCGTGGTGGCATTGCTGTTCAGTGCATTCTGATAAGCATTACCGGCGCTGATCTGGCTCGATTCGGTCAGTCCGCTTGTCAGCAAACCGTTTGCAGCAAGGGTTTCCGCCGAGGAACCGCCGGGCTTAATGCTCTGCATATACGCCTTCTCCGCCGCTGCATTGTTGGCTTCGGTCTGCTTCATCACGTCGTACTTCTGATCGTTCAGGCTGGCAACAGCGCTGTCCACCTTGGCCTTGAGCGCTGCCTGCTGCTGTGCCGCAGCGTCCTCCATGTATTTCTTGTAAGCGTCAAATCCGTCATCGTACTGGTTGGCCATCTGCTGGCCCAGTACGCTACCGCTCATATAGCCGCTGCTGATGTAGTCCGAGCCGTCCGAACCGCCGGAATAACCGTACTGTGCGCGTAAGGCTTCCGCGTTCTTGTGTGCCTGTTGCATACCGGCAGTGTCACCGCTTGCCTGTGCCTTGGCGTAATCGCTCTGATATTGCGCCAGAAGCGCTGCATCGCTGTCGCTGATACCTTTTACCGTTGCGTCATAATGCGTGCCCTTGCCCGTGTATGAGCCGTTAGAGGACGATCCGCCGCCGGAGCTGTTGCCGCTGCCCGAACCGCCGGTACCGGCAGCGCCGCCATAGGTAAACGTCTGTCCGTCCTTGCTGATGGTGGTCGTGCCGTCGCTGTTCTTCGTCCAGGTAGAACCGTCCGAGCCTTTCATGGTCGAACCTGCAGTCGCACTCGAAACAAAGTTCTTGCCCTTGTCCGAGCCGATAGCGTAGCTGCCGCCCGAACCGGTAGCCGACATAGAAGCGCCGGACGAACCAGACGAACCGGAGCTGCTGCTCGACGACGAGCCGGAAGAACTGGACGAAGAACCGGACGAGGACGAACCCTTACTTGCATTTGCGGCCGCACTGGCCGCCTTGGCTGTGTTGGCGATCTTGGAAATGATGGAACCCAGTCCCATTTACTTCACGCCCTTTCCCAGCAGGCCGAGCCGCTGCAGGATCACCACAAACTGCTCCCGCGTCAGCGGACACTGCGGCTTGGTGCCGTCCACAATACCGGCGTCTACCGCCGCCTGCCATGCGTCCTTTGCATAGTCGTGTGGCTGCTGTGTGCCTTTAGCCGCCAGATAGCGGTTCAGATATGCGGTAAACTCATTGTCTGTCATCTTGGTTTCCTCCTTCTTCACCGTGGTTTCCGTGCCGTATTTCTGCGCTTCCGCCCACGGGAAATTCGTTCCCGGGCAGTCCGTGCTGTTCACATCTCTGTGCCGTAACAGCTTTGCACCGGGATATTTCGCCATCATTGCACGGATAAGCGCCTTGAGCGCGTCAAGCTGTGCCTGCGGCATGGTCTCCGTCATATAGCTGCCTTCACAGCAGATACCGATCGCACGGCTGTTGTGGCCCTGGGCATGCGCACCGACCGCCCATTCCGGACGGCCGCGGTACACCTTGCCGTCCTTGCGGATGTAAAAATGATAGCCGATACCGGTCCATCCGCGTTCCAGGTGCCAGCGGTTCACTTCTTCCACGCTTGCGCTTTTCGCTTCGGCGTGGTGCAGAATGATCTCATCCGTCTTGCTGCGGCGGGAAAAGCTGCCGTTCGTCGACAGATTGGTCTCGATGATCTGCATGCTTACTCCTCCTTATTCGGCTTGTCATAGCCGAGTGCGGTCTTGCTGTCGCCGATACCGGCCGTGGTGGGATCCACAAACACGCTGAGGATAGCCAGACACATGGTTACAAGCTGCACCGGATTGCTCAGTACCGCCTTGATACCGTCCAGCACCGCAGGCCAGCTGGTAAACGTCATCGGATCCACGCCGATTGCCGTAATACCAACGCTGATAACGCCAACCCAGAACCACGGATTCTTAAATCTAACGGGTATATTAACCTTCATGTTCGATCTCCTCCAAATCGTCAATGCGGTGGTTTGCCACACGGATTCTCTCATCGAGCACGGAATACTCCTTCTCCAGCTCATACGTCCGAGCGATCAGGTTATTGTGCTTCTCCACCTTCTTCTCCAGCTGCTCAATGCGGTAATTGGTCAGGTTGCTCGACAGCGCAATGCCGCCGAGCGTACCAATCAACGTACCCACAAGCGACAGCGCCGCTGTGATAACTTCCGCAGGCATGTTACTCCTCCATCGTGCCGCCGTGTTCTGCGGGCACCAGATCGGCGTGACCGTCTGCGATCAGCAGCGCGGCCACCTCGGCCTGTTTGCGTACCGGCACGTCCGCAAAGCACCATGCCTTGCCGGTCTTGGCGTTCAGCGCACCGCTTGCGACGCGGTTTGCATACAGTCTTGCAATCATTCTGCAGTCTCCTCTCCGTAAACGCTGTCGCTCAGTTCAAGGATGCAGTCCTCCAGCTGATTGATATGCTCGCTCATCTGCGCGTTCTCCGTCCGCAGACGCACGTTTTCCTCGCCGAGTGCGTCCAGAGCCGCGCCTACACCGTCTCCGGCCTTGCGGGTCAGGGTTACGACCATCGTGTTGCTCTCCGCAATATAGGTGACAGATACAAGGTTGCTAAAGCCGCAGAGCGCCTCCACCTCGTCACCGTCGTCCGTCTGGATGCGGATAATATCGGTCTCCATGCCGAGCGCATCCTCCATCGACGCACCCGGCAGCCACAGCACAAGCTTTTCATCCTGCACAGTCCGATAATCCGTGCAAGTCATATTGTTTGCTTTCATCTCAGGTCCTCCTTAACACGGGATATATAGAATTTTCGTCTGGTTATACAGATAAACCTTGATATGTGAATTAAACTTGCGCACACTTTCGTCAATCACACAGCTTGCACTGGTCTGATATACCGGATCCGTAGAATGTCCATTGGTAGCAGTAAACGCGTTGCCGTCCAACAGCACACGATGATTGTTATTGCCCGGAAGGCTCCAACCACCTTTGTTATTGAGCAATTCCACTTTAAGCAACAGACCTTTGCCGGTGTATGCTGTAGCCGTATTGCTCGACCAGCTGCCGCCGGAATAACTGTAAGTCTTGCAAAGTGCAGACGCCTGCAACGCACTTTTTGCCGTAGCAGATGCGGCCATAGCGTTAATTGCTGCGGTAGCGGCAGCGACAGCCGCCATTGCTGTGCTGCTCGCAGCGACAGCCGTCATCGCTGTGCTGCTCGCAGCGACAGCCGTCATCGCTGTGCTGCTCGCAGCGACAGCCGTCATCGCTGTGCTGCTCGCAGCGACAGCCGTCATCGCTGTGCTGCTCGCAGCGACAGCCGTCATCGCTGTGCTGCTCGCAGCGACAGCCGTCATCGCTGTGCTGCTCGCAGCGACAGCCGTCATCGCTGTGCTGCTCGCAGCGACAGCCGTCATCGCTGTGCTGCTCGCAGCGACAGCCGTCATCGCTGTGCTGCTCGCAGCGACAGCCGTCATCGCTGTGCTGCTCGCAGCGACAGCCGTCATCGCTGTGCTGCTCGCAGCGACAGCCG
>CAVLCS010000007.1:0-40602 GCA_963661675.1 Bulleidia sp. | reverse complement strand
CCGTAGGGCGGGGTGCCCTCACCCCGCCGTGTAAACCATCTGCACATCGTTATATTCGGCGTGTACTGCATGATATGCTCTGCCAGAAAATGGACAAAAACTGCATTCGCACAAAATAACGATGAGAATAATTATTTTATGCTGCAAAACTCGATACCGGAATCTGTACACAATTTCTGTTCTATTGTCAATTTACACAAGAACAAAACTCGATTTTCGACGCTTTAACCGAAAATAAGTTAAATCGTTATTTTGTGCTAAAATGACGTTGAATCGTTCTCGCAACAAAAACCAACACACGCTATACTGAGTACAACGAAAACAGAAACCGGTTCTGACAAGTCCCCAGCAAATAAAACCCTAAAGCGGGTTAAGAGAGAAAGAAGGAGTATTATGTCAGACAAAAACACAACCACCAAGCTTGCGGGCGACGTAAAGATCTCGATGCGAGAGAAGATCGCCTACGGCCTCGGCGATACGTCCTGCAACATCGTCGTCGGCCTGACCACCAGCCTGCTGACGTTCTTCTACACCGACTACATCGGTGTTCCGGTCAGCATGATCGGCCTGATCATCCTGATCTCGCGTTTCTTCGACGGCGGCTCGGACGTTGTCATGGGCCTGATCGTAGACCGCACCAAGTCCAAGTACGGTAAGGCTCGTCCGTGGGTCCTGTGGGCCAGCATTCCGTATGCGATCGGCTGCGTACTGTTGTTCACGGTGCCGCCTACGAGCAGCACGGTAAAGGCCATCTACATCTTTATCACCTACAACTTCATTCAAACTGTATGCTACACGGCACTTAACCTGCCGTATTCCTCTCTGGCGGCCCTGATGACCCGCAACCAGTACGAGCGCGGCTCCATCAATGCCATCCGCATGGCACTTTCGCCGTTCGGCCGAATCCTGGCTACCGCAGTTACCCTGCCGCTCGTCAAGCTGCTCGGCGACGACCAGCGTGCATGGATCATGGCCGCTGCCATCTACGGTGCGATCGCACTGGCGCTGCTGCTGTTCTGCTTCTTCAACACCAAGGAGCGCGTACAGCTGGCCGCAGAGCAGGCGGACACCAAGGTACCGATCGGCACCAGCCTGAAGGCACTGTTCAAGAACAAATACTGGGCACTCGGCCTACTGCTGTGGGCAATGCTCTCGGTTTACATGACGCTTTCCGGCACGAGCCTCAGCTATTACAGCAAGTGGATCCTTGGCAACAGCCTGCTTACCAGCCCGCTGTACCTCGCAGAGCAGATTCCCTGCATCGTGCTCACGTTCTTCATTCCGCTGGCACTGAAAAAGGTCACCAAGCGCAATCTGGCACTCGCCGGTGCGATCATCTGCATCGTCGGTCAGATCGGTCTGATCTTCGACGACGGCAGCTTCACCTTCGCAATGGTTTCCTCGATCTGCCGCGGCATCGGTCAGGCACCGCTGATGGGCGTCGTCTTCTCGTTCATCGCCGATTCGGTCGAGTACGGCCAGTACAAGACCCACCTTCGTCTGGAAGGCCTCATCTACTCTGCAGCGTCCGTTGGTTCTAAGCTGGGCGGCGGCCTGATGAGCGCAGCCTTCGGCTGGATTCTCGGCTGGGCCGGTTACGACGGCCTGCTCGAGGTGCAGTCCGCATCGACCATCAACACCATCAGCGCACTGTTCGTCTGGGGCCCGATCATTGTCTGGGGCGTAACCGCAGTCATCCTGCTGTTCCACCGTCTGGAGAAGGAATATCCGGCCATCATGGCAGAGCTTGCTGAGCGTGAAGCACGCGGCGAACTCTAAATCACACATTCGCATTCAAAATACCCATTATATCTACATACACCACCCGTTTTACTGACATTAGAAAAGGAGCAATTACTATGATTTTCGGAGAAAAGAACGTAGACAAGCCGATTCGCTGGGGCATGGTAGGCGGCGGCAAGGGCAGCCAGATCGGCTACATTCACCGCTCGGCTGCACTGCGCGACTTCAACTTTGAACTGGTCGCAGGCGCATTCGACGTCAATCCGGAACGCGGCAAGGAGTTCGGCGAGAACCTGCATGTAGCACCCGAGCGCTGCTACCCGGACTACAAGACCATGTTCGAGGAAGAAGCAAAGCGAGAGGACGGCATTCAGGCGGTTTCCATCGCAACCCCGAACTTCACCCACTACGAGATCGCCAAGGCAGCACTCAAGGCCGGTCTGCACGTTTACTGTGAGAAGCCGCTGTGCTTCACTTCCGAGCAGGCAGAGGAGCTGGAGAAGCTCGTCAAGGAGTCTGGCAAGGTCATGTTCGTCTCCTACGGCTACTCCGGCCATCAGATGATCGAGCAGGCTCGTCAGATGGTTGCTCGCGGCGACCTCGGCAAGATCCGCATCATCAACATGCAGTTCGCACACGGCGGCAACAACGTAGCCGTTGAGAAGAAGGCCGAGTCTCAGGCTTGGCGTGTTGACCCGAAGAAGGCCGGTCCGGCATTCTCCATGGGCGACGTTGGCACCCACATGCTGTACCTGACCGAGGCAATCTGCCCGCAGCTGAATATCAAGCGCGTCATGTGCTCCAAGCAGTCCTTTGTTGAGGGTCGTATGCTCGAGGACAACGCAATGTCCATCATGGAGTACGACAACGGTGCGATCGGCTACATCTGGTCGAGCGGCGTCAATGCCGGTGAGCAGTTCGGCTTCCGCATCCGCATCGTCGGCGAGAAGGCATCCGTAGCTTGGGACGCTGAAAAGCCGAACTACCTCTCCTACGAGGTACAGGGCGAGTCTCCGCGCATGCTGAGCCGCGGCAACGGCTACCTGTATCCCGAGGCTCTGGCAGACGACCGCATCGGCGGTGGCCACCCGGAAGGTCTGTTCGAGGCTTGGAGCAACCTGTACACTCGCTTCGCAGAAGCCATCGACAAGACCGACAAGGGCGAGAAGATCGACTTCTGGTATCCGGACATTCACGCTGGCGTGCTCGGCGTAAAGTGGGTCGAGAAGTGCGTAGAATCCGCTGATAAGGATTCCGCATGGGTAGAATTCTAAGACAATAACGTATCACACTCTATACATCCCTCATATTCTTTCTGTTCTCGGAAAACGGTGCGTCTGACGCAGAATCGGCGCACCACCGTTCCGGGAAAACCAAATCCGAACCTTCCATTCTGATAACTACATGAAAAGGAGAAATTACCATGAGCGTAGATCCTAAAGATTTTGATATGCCGGTGGCATCCTTCAACCCGAACCCGATGAAGCTCGGTCTGTTCACCGACGGTCTGCCGGACATGCCGTTCGAGCAGGTACTTGACGAGGCGGTCAAGATGGGCATTCAGGTGCTCGAGATCGCAACCGGCGGCTACTCCTGCGCACCGCATCTGGACATGGAAAAGCTGCTGAAGGACGCAGGCGCACGCCGCGACTTCATGAACGCCATCGAGAGCCGCGGTCTGGAACTGTACGCCCTCAACTGCTCGGCTAACGCCATCGGTCCCGGTGAGCGTTGGGCCAGCCACGCACCGGACGTCATGAACACCTTCCGTCTGGCAGAGCTGCTGGGCGTTAAGCACATCGTTTCCCAGTCTGGCCTGCCGGCAGGTGCACCGGGCGATACCACCCTCAACTGGGTAACCCACACCTTCCCGCCCGAGATGATGGACGTACTCAAGTACCAGTGGGACGTTGCCATCAAGTTCTGGAGCGAGGCTGCAGATCTGGCTAAGGCAAGCGGCGTTGAGACCATCGCCCTCGAGAACCACCCGATGAACCTCGTCTACAACGTACCGACCGTGCTCAAGCTGCGTGAGGCAGTTGGCGACATCATCGGTCTGAACCTCGACCCGAGCCACGTATTCTTCATGGGCGGCGACCCGATCATGATGGCACGCGAGCTGTGCAAGCAGAAGGCTGTTTACCACGTTCACGGCAAGGATTCTCGCATTAACGCGCATATTAAGGGCCTTGACTGCTACGAGCAGGGCATTTACAACGGTCCGGCGGTTGACCGTTCCTGGAACTACGTTGCAGTTGGTTACGGTCATGACGCACTGTGGTGGAAGACCTTCTTCGCAACCCTGGCTGAGGGCGATTACCATGGTCCGGTTTCCATCGAGGTTGAGGACCCGCTGATGCCGAACAATCTGGTTGCGATTCAGAAGTCCGCAGCATTCCTGCATGAGACCATGCTGAAGTAATTCAGTCTCTATACAGCAAGAAAGGAGCAAAATCACATGAAAATTGCATTTGACGGCAGCGCATTCTGGGAAACCGGCATGACCTATCAGGAGCAGTACGACACGGTTTCCCGCGCAGGCTATGAATACATCAACCCCTACAACGCAGATTTCCCGGGCTTCTGGAAGCGCCCGAAGGCTACCAACGAAGAGGTTCTGTGGCACAAGAAGGCCATCGCAGACGCCGGTCTGAAGATTGCATCCCTGACCACCGGCTTCCACTGGCAGGATCCGGACGAATTCACCCGCCAGTACGCTGTAGACTGCTGGAAGCGCATGTTTGAGATCGGCGAGCTGATGGATGTTCGCGTGTTCAACACCGAGCTTGGTCCCGGCCGACAGAATCCGGAGCTGTGCGAAGCAAAGCTGATGCGTTCGCTGGATGAACTCGTTCCGATCATGGAAGAGAAGGGCATCCGTCTGGACATTCAGGCACATCCGGATGACTTCTACGAGCACAACAACGATGCTTATGACATCATTCGCTACTACGACAGCCCGTCCCTCGGCTATCTGTACTCCATCCCGCACACCTTCCACTACGACGGCGGCAAGGGCAACATCGAGCACAATCTGCGCTACGCCCGCAAGCACCTCAAGCACGTTCTGTTCGCGGACACCTACGACTACACCAAGCTGTTCCGTTACAACATCAATCCGGCGCCGCTGTACGCAAACGGTACGGTTCGTGCACACGCACACATCGGTCACCTCGGCGAAGGCGATATCGACTTCGAGCGCATCTTCAAGACGCTGCGCGAGATCGGTTTCAACCAGCAGGACGACACGATCGCAACCTTCAATCCGCTGGGCTTCCCGGAGCGCGCGATCTCGGACGGCACCCGCACCCGCGAGATCATCGAGAAGAATCTCGTCGGCGTACCGGATATCACCGAGCCGATGCCGGAGGATTTCGGTATCTACGCAAGATAAAAATTCCCCCTAATATACAAAAAGACCCGACAAACGATGTTTGTCGGGTCTTTTGTTATGCGTGCGAAACCTTGCGGATATGCCGCAGATAGACGATCAGCAGCGCCGCACCGGTGAACACCCACGAGGCGACATAGACGTTCATCAGCATCTCGAACGTGGGCACGAGACGGAAAATCGTTGCCATCCAGATGAGCCGGAACACGACCGTGCCGAGCACGGTAAAAATAGCAGGCTCGAGCGACTTACCCATGCCTCGGAGAGCCGCACTTTCGACCTCGTAGGTGGCGGTGAGACCCTCGAGCGAGCAGACATGCCACATGCGGCTGATGGCAAAGGCCGCAACGGCACTGCTCGTGGTGTAAATGCTGACAAAAAAATCGTCCCAGATCATGAATACTGCGCTTAAAATCTCGGTGAAAACGACACCGAACAGCATACAAAACCGGAAAATCTTTTTGCAGCGCTTGATATCGCCTGCGCCGTAGTTCTGGCTCGTGAACGTGACCGCCGCCTGCGCAAAGGCATTTGCGATATCGTAGGTGAAATACTCAAAGTTGAGTGCAAGCGATGAACCCGCGATAGCGTTCTCGCCGAACGAGTTGATGCCGCTCTGGATGAACACGTTGGACACCGAGAAAATTGCGCCCTGGATACCGGCCGGAATGCCAATCTGCAAAATGCGGATAAGCGGCGCTTTCTCGATGCGCATGCGGCGGAACCGGAACGCGAAATCGTCATTCCGGCGGGCCAGATGCGTGAGCACCATAGCCGCACTCAGCACATTCGAGATAACGGTCGCGATGGCGACGCCGGACACGCCAAGCTGTAGCACGATGACGAGAAACAGGTTGAGAAGAACGTTCACCGTGCCGGAAATGAGCAGGTAGTACATGGGTCTGCGGCTGTCGCCGTAGCTGCGCAGCACCGCCGAGCCAAAATTGTAGACGAGCATGAACGGAATGCTTAAAAAGTAGATAAATATGTACAGAAGCGCCTGATCGAGCACGCTGTCCGGCGTGCCGGACAGCACGAGGATCGGCTTTGCCGCAAGCCACCCGACGAGCATGAGTCCCACGCCGAGTGCCGCGCCGAACGTGAGGATGGTATGCAGTGTGCGGTTGATCTCCTCACGGTTGTTCTGCCCGATGAGCAGCGCGAGCACGGCATTCGGTCCGACCGACAGTCCGACGATCAGATTGACAAAAATGCCGACGAGCGCCACGCAGCTGCCGACAGCCGCAAGCGCGGTATCGCCTGCAAAGCGGCCGACCACGGCCACGTCCGCCGAGTTGAAAAGCTGCTGCAGAATGCTGCTGAACGCCAGCGGCAGCGCAAACAAGATCAGCTTGCCCGCCAGACCGCCGTGCAGCATGTCCATTTCCTTGTGTTTTGTCTGTGCCATGAAATCGGTTTCTCCTTATATGCGAGGTACAGCAATATCTTATCATGCGGCGGACGCAGACGCAATATGGCAGAAAAGGATTTATTCATTGTAATTTTTCCTCAAAAATTGTATAATATTTTTGTATAGAAAAGCAATTTGCGTGCCGAATCCATCGTTTTGCGCCGCAGAGGAGGATAGAGGACATGAAATTTTTTGAAGCCGTGCCGGACGAGCTGTTTTCGCCGCTGGCGTCACCGAATCGTGCGCTGTACGCGGACGCGCTCGACGTGCTGTACACGGCGTATCGCGAAAAGCTAAAGCTGCCTGAGGACATGCTGTATTCCATGCTGCGGAGCCGTTTGGAGCAGCAGCTTGCCGATGCTACCTTCGAGGGCGAGGACATCGACGAGGACGAGCTGCGCGATATTTCGGGACGTGCCCGTTTTCTCATCCGCAAGCTGTGCAGCAAGGGCTGGTTTGAGAAGGAACGCGGCGTGGATTTTCGGGAATACATCACGGTTCCGGGTTACAGCAGCCGCCTGCTCGAGCTGTTCCACGCCTTGCGCGAGGACACGCCTGCCCGCGGCTACTCGTATGTGTTCGGCACCTATTCGACGCTCAAGGTCGCGCATGAGTCGGACAGCGTGTACGACAAAATGGCCGCCGTCTACGGCGCGTACGACAACACGCGCTCGCTCATCAATCTGCTGCAGATGGTGTATCACAACGTCAAGCACTATTTCCAGATGCAGATCGACATGCAGAACGTCGGGGAAGTGCTTGCGTCGCACTTTGACGATTTCGGGCAGAAGGTCATTGAGGCGTATATCCGGCCGCTCAAGATCAAGGATTCCGTGCCGAAATACCGTATTTCCATCCAGAACGTGCTAAGCGACTGGGCCGAGGACGATAATCTGCTCATCGCCATGGCGAATGCCGCACTGGCGGACCGCCGAGGCGACACGCCGGAGGACTGCCGCGCCGACCTCCTGCGCAAGATTTACTGGATTCAGGAGTGCTACGACAACCTCGAGCGCGACTATCTGGACGAAATCGACGCACAGGTACGCCGCTACACGCGTGCGGCGACGCAGAAGATTGAAAATCTGACCAACCGAGACCAGAATATCCGCGGCAACCTGAACACGGTGCTGACCGCGCTTTCGCGCAACCGCCGTGCCGCCGATCTGGTGGACACGCTGCAACCGGTGTTCCGGCTGTATGAGCAGACCTATCTGTCCGAGAGCAGCCTGTGGTACCGCAAGCGGCCGGGCAAGCGGACGAAAGCCGCGCCTGTGCTCGTGCAGGAGTCCGAGACTGATGCCGCAGCCGCGGAAAAGGCGGCCGAACTGCTGCGCTCGGAGTACGGACGCAATGCCATCGCGGCGTATGTGCAGGGATGGCTCGGCGAAAACGATGTGTGCCGCTCGGAGGATATTCCGCTCGAGAATGACAAGGACTACGTGATGAGCCTGCTGGCGGTGCTGACCGGCGGCGACCGCTCAGCGAATTTCACCGTGGAGGAGCTGGACGGCGAACGCCGTGAAAACGGCTATTCCATCCCGGAGCTGCAGATCAGCCGGAAGGAGAACAACGAATGAATTTGGAATTTCTGAATACCGCCACCGCAAAGGAGCTGGAGCAGTTCAAGTCGGTGTGCAGCCAGCTGCTCAGCCGCACCTATGTGGTGCGCACGCTGTACCGTCCGGGCAAGGGACGGGTCAACAACCCGGATTACACCTTTCTGTCCATCCATTATGAGTCCGTGCGCGAGTACCTCAGCCTGCTCGACTGGGATCTGCGCCGTGACGACCGCAACGGCTACTTTTATGTGCTCAACACGGACGAAGCCAACCGGTGCATTCTGTCCAAGCGCGAGACCGCGATCCTGCTGGCGCTGCGGATGCTGTACGACGAAAGTCAGGAGCGGTTAGGTCTCGAGCAGGACGCGCTCTGCACCGTGCGGGAGGTGCTCGAAAAGGTCGTGACCGACTACGCTATCCTGCCGGCCAAGCCCAACATGGAAGAGGTCAAGCGGGCGCTGACCGTGTTTGAAAACCACTCGATCCTGCAGCGTATCGAGGGAAAATTCAACCATGCCGACTGCAAATTTGCCATTCTGCCGACCATTCAGACCGCCGTTTCGAGCGAACGGCTCAGCGAGGTCGTAGCCGTGCTGCGAAAGGAGGAAACCGCCGATGAAGAAACTGAAGAAGATTCTGCTGATTAACTGGCTGTATTTCAGCAAGGAGATCATCGAAGTCGGCGACGTGAACTTCCTGACCGGCAAGAACGGTGCGGGCAAGTCCACGGTCATTGACGCGCTGCAGATCGTCCTCTTGGGCGAGACGAATGCGCGCAACTTTAATCTGGCGGCCAATGAGCGCTCGCAGCGCACGCTGGACGGCTATTTGCGTGCCGATATGGACGAAAACAACCCGTATTCCCGCCGAGGAAAGGACTTTTCCACCTATATCGTCTGCGAATTTGAGGACGACATGGAGCACTCGAGTTTCGTTAATGGCGTGATGTTCGACTGCCGCAGTGACGGCAGCAAGCATGACCATTTCTTTATCTACGTCGGCAAGCTGCCGGAAAACTGCTTTATCGAGAACGGGGAAGCGATGGATATTCACGATCTGCGCAAGTTCCTCAAGCAGAATTTCTCCAAAGCCGAGGTGTACGACACCCAGTGGGAGTACCGCCGCAACATGCTCTCGCGGTGGAACGTGCACAACGAGCAGGTGCTCCGCATGATGAAAAAGGCGGTGTCGTTCCGCCCAATCGTGGACATTCAGCAGTTTATCACCGAGAATATCTGCGATATTCCTGACAAGCCGGATATCGAGGCCATGCAGCAGAACATCCGCAACTACAAGCGGCACGAGCAGCTGGCGCAGCAGCAGGAGGAAAAACTGACCGCCCTGCAGGAGATCAGCACGCTGTACCGCGATATGACGCGCTCGGTGGAGCGCTGGCGTGTGCAGTCCTTCCTCGTGCAGTGGGCGCAGAAGGAGGACATGCAGGCACAGATCGACAGCCGTGAGCAGGAAAAGCGAAACTGCCTGTCCGAGTTGACAACGGCGGACACCGCGATTGAAGACCTGGCCGAGCAGGCGCAGACGAAGGAAGATCGCCGTCGGCAGCTTGACCGCGATTACGCGCAGAGCGACACCTATCAGGAGCGGGAACGTCTGGGCAGCCAGAAGCAGTCGCTGCTGACCGAGCAGAACAAGCTGCTGCAGGAGATGGAGCGCGACGCACTCGAGATCAAGCGGGAGGCTTTGCGGATGACCCATTTGTGCGAGACCGCGCTTGCGTGGGACGCCGAGGACGTGCTCGTTCCGGTGCAGCAGGCAGCCGAGCAGGTGCAGCGCACCTACGCACGGCTGTCGAGCGGTGAATGCACGATTTTCTCTCAGGAGCAGGCTGTATTCGAGGAGGCACAGCAGGCAGCAGCAGCCCTGTCGGACGCACTCGCCAAGGCGGCGCATCAGCTTGGCGACAAGGTCGCAGAGCTGCAGCAGCAGCTGATCGAAAAGCAGACTGCACTGGCGGACCTGCGCAAGAATATCAAGGACTATCCACGTGGACTGCTGCCGTTCCGCGCCAAACTGGCGAAGGAACTCGAGCAGCAGACGGGTACGCCGGTTGCGGTGGATATTCTCGCGGACGTGCTGGAAATCGCAGACGAACGCTGGCGTGGTGCCGTGGAAGGCTATCTCAACAACCAGAAGTTTTATTTTCTGGTCGAACCGGCATATTACGAGCAGGCTTTGCGCATTTATGATACACTCAAGTGGGAAAAGAGCCTGAACGCCTACGGTCTGGTCGATATCGGCAAGCTGCGTGAGCGTGAACACATTGACCCGCAGAGCGGCAGTCTGGCCGAAAAGGTGGAGACCGAGAACGCGCTTGCGCGTACCTACATGGACTATCTGCTCGGGCGCGTGATGTGCTGCGATGCGGTCGAGCAGCTGCGCGGGCACAAGACTGCCATCACGGACGAAGGCATGCTGTATCAGGGGTATGTTGCGCGTGCACTGCGGCGCGACCGCATGGAGGACGCGTTTATCGGCCGTCACGCAGTAACGCTGCGTATCGCTCGTCTGGAAGAGGAAGCGGCCGGTCTGCAGACCGAAATTGCGCACTGGAAACCCATCTGGCAGGCGGTTTCGCAGCAGAAAACACCCATGCTGACACCGTATTATGTGCGCAACATCGTGCCGCAGCGGCAGGCGGATTTTCTGTACCGCGCAGAACTCGAAGAGGAGATCAACGCGATCGACGAGCAGATTTCGCATCTGGATCTGCTGTGGCTCGAGCAGCAGAAGCAGCTGATCACGGCACTCAGCGAAGAGATTGCGGCGCTGAACCATCAGCGAGAGCAGCAGATTGCGCACAAGGCTAAGCTGGAGGAGCGCATTCGTCAGCTGGACGAGGAAATCCTGCCCGAGCAGTATCGCAGCCGCACCGAAATGGAGCGCAAGCTGGCAGAGACCTTCTCGGAGACCTACCGCGATGATATCGGTCTGCCGCGCTACCGGCAGGAACTCGAGCGTCTGCGCCGACCGGACATTGTGTACCGCAATTTCAGCAACCACCATGCGCAGGTCGTCAACGAGATGGAGAACGCCAGGGCGGCACTCCTGCGGGCTCGCCGAGAGTACGTCGAGCAGTTCAAGCCGTGCTCGTTCCGCGTGGAGGCGGACGACAATGCGGAGTTCGATGCAGAACGCCGTGTGCTCGAGGAAAGCGAGTTGCCGCAGTACCGCACCAAAATCCGCGCTGCACGCGAAAGTGCGATGGAGCAGTTCCAGAACGATTTCCTGTCCAAGCTGAAAAGCAGCATCGAGCAGGTGCAGGATCAGGTCAAGAACCTCAATCGGGCACTGCGGCAGGCACAGTTCGGCACGGACAGCTACCAGTTCCGCGTGGACCGCAATCCGGATTACGCCGAATATTACGACATGATCATGGCGCCGGAGCTGATGGAAGGCGATATTACGCTGTTTTCGGCACAGTTCCAGGAGAAATACGGCCTGCTCATCGACAAGCTGTTCAGCCAGATCACCATGGCGGACGATACGCAGCTCAATGCCCGCAAGCAGAGCGAACTGCAGGAGAATATTGAGCGCTACACCGACTTCCGCACCTATCTGAAGTTTGATCTGGAGACCACCGACCAGAACGGCTCCAAGCAGCTGCTGTCGCAGACGCTCAACACCAAGTCGGGCGGTGAGACGCAGACACCGTTCTATATCGCGGTTCTGGCGTCGTTCGCGCAGCTGTACCGCGTCAATGACACGTCCAGCTTCGGCAATACCGTGCGTCTGGTCGTGTTCGATGAGGCGTTCAACAAGATGGACAGCGAGCGCATCATCGAAAGTGTGCGCCTGCTGCGGAAAATGGGCCTGCAGGCGATCATCTGCACGCCGCCGGATAAGGTTTCGGATATCATGCCGATCGCGGATAGAACGCTGCTGGTCGATAAGAGAAGGTATCGGATGCATATTCTGCCGTTTGGTAAGGAGAATGCACAATGAGCGAACAAAGAGTGATTCTGGAGCGGCTTCTCGCCAAATACGAAGGCAGCAAGCACTTTACCGAGTCGGGAAGTTCCAACCGACGGGTTATGCTGCAGGTAGCAAAGCATAACGGCAAGACCGATTTTCCTGAGTGCGATTACGAGGACGCTTCCGTGCGGGATGCATACAACGCAGCAGCGCAAACGCTGGAACGAGATAAGCTAATTGCAATAGAATGGAAAGACAATCTGCCGGTTATGGCAGCGCTTGTACTCAGGTTAGAGAGTGCAGAGCAGTGCTATGAGCGAATCGGACGCGTACATCCCAAACGGTGGGCAGAGCGTATTGCAGTGTTGGTCGAAAACGAACTGCAGAGCGTTTCTGCACCGTGGATTGCAGATTGGCGTGATTCGGTAGTTGCCGATGCAAGAGAGCGGCACAAGGTTCCAGCGTTCTGCAAAACCAAAGATGTGCTGCTGCGCGATCTGCTTCATGCTTTTGCGGTGTATGATACCCTGACCGAACCTGTAACCATGCGGGCCTTCAGTATTCGGTGCTATGCGGACAGCAAGTACTTTGAACGGCAGGTGCGCAAGGAATTTCTGCATATTGCATGCAAATACAGCACTGAACTTGCCGCTGCGTGTGAGGAAACCGATCTGGGAGAGCGGGAGCAGCTGGCACTGCTGGGGATTTACGCCCGGCCGGAACTGTATGAACTTTCCGGTCAATGCCGTGTGCATTTGCATGACAGCACGGTGGATGTTGGCGGTGCAGGCCATTTCGGTCTGGCGCTGCCGAGTACGCTGGTGGATGAGATCACCGCCATCGACTTGCAGAACATCAACACGATCACGTTCATCGAAAACAAAACGAACTACGATGAATATCTGCTGAGGGAGCAGCAGCCGAATGAGCTGGTATTCTTCCACGGTGGTTTTATCAGTCCGCAGAAGCGCAAGCTGATTGAAAAATTGTGCCGTGCGGCAGCGGATACTGTTAAGGTGCGGTTCTGGGCGGATATCGACCTTGGCGGTTTCCGTATGTTTGCCCGCTTGCAGCAGCTTGCACCCAATCTGCAGCTGCTGCACATGTCAGCTGCAGACGTAGAACAGTACCATGAATACGGCCTTGCTCGCACACCGGCGTATCTGGCGCGTCTGCAGATGGCGCTGGACGACAATTCCTATCCGCTGTTTGAGGACGTAATTCGCGCAATTCTGCGCTATGGCGTGACGATTGAGCAGGAAATCTTTCTGAATACAGATAAGACATAAACGTGATTTTACCGTATATAGAGATTCTGTGTGATCTTATCGGATGTAAAATAAAATTGGTAAACGAGTAAAATAATAATTGACATATGTGCAAAGGAGCGTTATACTGTGTACAACAGGAGGCGATCTTATGTACGCTATTGATGATTTATTTGATCTGCGCAATGTTGTCGGAAAAAAACTGGAGCAGCTTCTCGACAGCCGGTCGCTGACCAAGCGTAGTGTCTGCACGGAAGCCGGCATCTCCAGACCGACGCTCGACAAAATATTGTCCGGTGAACTGACGAATAAAACCAACTATGAGAAGCATCTATCCAAATTGCTCTCCTGCCTGCAGCTGACTCCGAATGAGCTGATGGGCAGTATTGACCATCCGTACACACATGCCGTACAACTGCGTCAGGCCCTCAATCTTGATATGGAACGGCTTAGTAAAATCAGCGGTATCCCGCTCGAAGAGTGTCAGAAAATCGAAGCCGGAATCGACGTTCCTTTGACTGACCTGCGTGATATTGCCGCTGTATTGTCTACCAGTGTCAGTGCTTTGCAAGGTCAATGTTACTTTCAACCGACCTGTGCTTTCCCTGGAATCGCAATGCAATGCAATGATGACAACATCAATTCACCCGGTGGATTCTGGGGGCATTTCGGTGTTTTACTGCAAGGCTGTGACAAGTTTATGTGGTTTCCAATCACCAGGTACACACGCAGCTTGATTTATCAGTATCAGGAAAAAGATTATATGGCCATTCCGTGTATGGATAATTCGGTTCTCCTCATCAACAATCATGCAGTTTTAGAAATGGCTCTGTTGGATGATGATTACGATTCTCCATACGGCATGGATTGGGATCATCACGTCAGCAGTGGTGAAATACCGCCTGTCATTTATGAGGCGTTTGACGATTACATGGCATATAAGGAATCCTGCGAAAATCCCGGCAGCTTTAATCTCTCGGAGAAGCTGATCGTTGCGATTGATCGTATGATTGCTGAGTACGACATTGCACCGAATGAATTTTCACAGGCATTGCATGCCATCACGATTTATTTTACGAATGGCATGGTCCGAGAGCATTCCCTCAGCATGGAAGACCGGAACGACATTACTTATGCGGTAACCTCTATTTATGAAGGCAATGATTTGCTTGATGAGCGAATGGTGCGCTTTCAGACACTTGATGAAGCGGATACGTTTGTCAATTTCCAGAACGTATCCATGATCAAACTTCCTCTTGCCAAAATTGAAAAGGCAATCTGGACAAACCATCAGGATGTTATGGAAGATCTGGAATAGTTTCTTCTTATCCGGACATAGACAATTTCCACTATTCGGAGTACAATAGGGTTAGAATAAGCTAACCCGCACAGGAGGTGACGATATGCCGCACAAGACCTTCTGGGACAAAACCGCTCCTCTGTACGACCGCTTCATGCGGCGCGACAACGCCGCATACGACAAGCTGACCACACTTATGCTTCCTGCGGTACAGGGCAAAACCGTGCTCGAACTTGCCGCGGGCACCGGTGCGGTCTCCTGCCGGATTGCCGCTGCCGCGGCACAGATAGAAGCTACGGACGCCTCTACTGCGATGATTGAGCAGGCAAAACGGCTGCATTCTGCGGAAAATCTGCATTTTTCGGTACAGGATATGTTTCACTTGCCCTATCCCGATCACAGCTTTGCGGTGGTCGTGGTAGTGAACGCGCTGCACATCATTCCGCATCCGGAGCAGGCGCTTGCTGAGATAGCGCGTGTACTTACACCACACGGCGTACTCATTGCACCGACGTTCACGCACGCCAACAATTCTCTGCGCGGCAGAGTACGCAGCTTTGCGATGCGGCTGGCTGGATTTCCGCTCTGCAGCCGCTGGTCGCACGAAGAATACCTCGCGTTCCTACGGAAAAACGGCTGGAACGTGCGCAAAACCGCTCTGTTGTCCGCCTCATTTCCACTGACTTACGCCGAATGCACAAAGGAGGGACCACCCGCATGTCCAAACAGGCAACCGAATTCCAACGCAAGGCCATGAGCCGTATGTACCGCGGCACACAGATATTCAAGCCGCTGAACACCTGCTGGATCGACGAGCACGTCGCCTGTGTGCGGGAATGGGTGGCGAATATCTTCTTTTACCGCAAAAACGACACGACCATCATGCTGGACGCGGGCTACAATTACGACCGTCTGGCTGAGAAAATGGGCTGGCTCGGCATTCAGCCAGAGGAGATTCAGCACATTCTTATCACCCACCAGGACACCGACCACGTTGGTGCGGTCGAGGCGGACAGTCCTGGTCTGTTCCGGCACGCCACGCTGTACATCGGCGAGACCGAAAACCGTTATCTCACTGGAGAGGTGCGCCGCAGGGTCATTCACCGCCTGTACAAGCTGCCGCAGGTGACGATAAACAACGAAAAAGTGCTCCTGCACGACCATCAGGTGCTGCACATCGGCGATAGCAAGATTGAGTGCCTGCTCGTACCCGGGCATACGTGGGGACACATGGTGTACCTGATTGACGACCGATATCTGTTCACCGGCGACACCATCTGGCTTGGCGCAGACGGCGGTTACAGCTTCATTGCCGCGCTCGCCGAGAGCAACAAACTGGCGGTGCAGTCGCTTACCAAACTCGAAGCCGAACTGCGACAGCGCAATCTGCATCCGCTGTTCCTGACCGGTCACACCGGCTGGACGGATAATCTCGACTTCGCTTTCGCGCACAAAGAGCAGCTTTGCTCGCCGTTCCGCAAGCGCGTGCCCGATCCGAATGCGCCGTATGACGCGTATGATGAATCGGATGATACCGAGGGAAACGCACGGAAAACCTGTCCGAAATAGGGAATACGGTGATTCCGCATGACCTCGGATAAAACCCCAAAGACAGAAAAAGCGACACCAGAAATGGTGTCGCTTTTTGATATAAATTTACCCTTCATAAACCGTACAACCGGCCTTACCATGCTTTTTCCGCACATACAGAGTCTTATCGGCATCCTGGAACAGCGAACCGGACGGTTTCTCGCGGTCGGTGAAGGCTACGCCGACGCTGAGCGACAGCGGCGGAAGGCCGTCCTGCGGCTGGGCCAGACGTTCGTTGACCGCATTGATCTTCTCGTGAATGGTGTACTGCAGGTCGGTGGTCATCTCGACCATGATAACGGCGAACTCATCACCGCCGATGCGGCAAACGTAGTCAATGCTGCGGAACGCCTGCAGCAGCAGACTGCTGACCAGCTTGAGCGCTTCATCACCGACGGCGTGGCCGTAGGTGTCGTTGATGGTCTTGAACGAATCCACGTCCACGATGATGAGCGCAAAGGGCGCTTCACCATTTTCGTAAACGTGCAGCAGCTTTTCAAACGAGCCGCGGTTGAGCAGATCGGTCAGCGCATCGTGCTCGGCCTTGTGACGAATCAGCTCCTGCGCTTCCTTGTTGGAGAGATACATCTCGTTGTAGGTCTCGGCAAGCATCTGCATCTCGTCCGCACCGACGACCGGGAAAGTCGTGTTGTTCTGAATGCTCTCCTCGCATTTCATCAGCGGAACAACGATCAGACGGCGAACCATAATGCACAGCATGAGCATGAGCACCACCAGAATCGCAATGCCGGCTTCCAGCTTGTGGTACATATCGGTAAAGACGGTGGACGCACGGTTTTGCTTGTTGTGCGTCTGGTCGAGCATGGAATCCACGCATTCCTGCACCTGACGGTTGATCTGCGCACGAGCCAGCTCGTAGGCGTTGTTGCTGACAAGCTGCTGTGCCTTCTGGAGTTTGCCGTCAGCGGTCAGCGCGGCATCTTCGGCGGAAAGCTGCACGGCAGCAATTTCCTCCGGCCAGATGATCTCATCCACGTTTTTCGCTTCCGAGATCAGTCGCATAGCGTAATACTCGGTGTCCATCAGCTCTTTCGAGTAGGAAAGCGCGTTTTCGAGCGCAATAAACGTCTGTGTGCCCTCAAAATCCTGCTTGAGGTTGGCAACAGCCGTTTCTCGGCGGTTGCTGTCCACTTCCTGAAAATAGCGGTCCATGTATTCGGAGCGGCCGGTCATCGCATACAGGCGCACCTGCTCGGTCAGATTGTCCGAGCCGTCCTGCAGGTCCGCGGCAGCCTGCTCGCAAACGATATATTGATCGGTCGCAGTCTGAAGAACATGGAATTGCCGGTTGGCCCATACAGACACGAAAATAAACAGTACGCCAATCACGATCGTGGCGACCATGCTCCATTTGCAAACCTTGCGGATTTTCACGCGTTTCATCTTCCCTCATCACCCTGTTTCTTGCACAACGTGCAAGAAAATTATAATATGATTTGACGGGAAAGTCCAGCAGTTCCGTCGGAATTGTGCGGAAATTGTTGAAAAAGGACAAAATGTGTCTTTTTATTCTGGTTGTCGGATTTTCGTCGGACAGAGGAAAAAGAAGGGGATAGCGGGCAGTCCGTCTTACAATTCGCCGCACATAAGCGCCGCCAGCGCATCCTCGAAGGTGCGGCTGCCGAGCGAGACCGCACCGAGTGCCTCGGCACGGCGGCCAACCTCGTATTTATGCAGGTGTACGCCGCCTTCCGGGCACTGCGTGGTGATATACACGCGCGTGCCGCTCTGGATGAGGTCGCGCACGGCGGATTCAAAGCGGGCGGGTACGCCGCCTGCGCCGAAGGCTTCGAGTACGACCTTGGGGTAGCCGAGCAGTACGGAGAAGAAGGAAGGCTCTAAATCCGGTGTCAGACGCACCGGCAGAATGTGGGTGTCGATGTGCTCTACGAGTTTCGGCTCACCGGAGGGCACAGACGCGGGAGCGTTCCAGTGAATCTCGTCACCGATGATTTCACCGGCTGGTGCGGCATTTGCCGACAGAAATGCATCAATTTCGGTCGAATGCCGCTTGAAAACGTGGCTGCCGTGCAGGATTTTGCCGTTTATCACGGCGTACACGCCTGCATGTCCGTCTGCCGCGGTGCGGAATGCGTCCAGCAGATTGTGCGGCGCATCCGAGTCCGGCACGCCCATCGGCAGCATGGAGCCGGTCAGCACGAGCGGTTTGTCAAAGTGCGGCAGCAGGTGCGTGAGCAGCGCGGCTGTGTACGCGAGCGTGTCCGTGCCGTGCGTGAGCACAAAGCCGTCGTATTTTTCACGGTTTTGCCAAACCGTCTGTGCCATGCGCTGACGGTCGGCGGCGGTCACGTCGGTTGAGTCCAGCTGCATCAGGTCGAGCGTCTCGACCGTACACAGATCGGACAGTTCGGGCAGTGCACCGAGCAGCGCATCGCTGTCCAGAGCCGGAGAAAGACCGTGCTCGGTCTCACAGCACGCGATCGTGCCGCCGGTGGCGATCATTAAAATGTGGGGCATGATTTCCCTCCTAAAGTGCGGATTGCGGTCGAAATGCCGGTTTAACGGCACTGTGCCTGATAATTTTCTCCCCATTTCCACAGGGCATCCATCACAGGCTTGAGGCTGTACCCGAGTTCGGTCAGCGTGTATTCCACACGCGGCGGCACCTCGGCGTAGACTTTGCGCGTCAGCAGACCGCTCTGCTCCATCTGGCGCAGCTGTGCGGTCAGAACCTTCTGGGTGACGTGTCCGATGGACTTTTTCAGTTCGCCGAAACGCATGGTGCCGTTCATCAGGTCACGCAGGATGAGCACCTTCCACTTATCGCTGATGAGCGTCAGCGTGGTCTCGACAGGGCAGGCGGGCAGCTGCTGCTTGGCAGTCGATTCGGTCAGTTCCATGAGAAAAACCTCCAATAGTATCTTGTGGGTACCTACAGCACAATATTGTGCTTACTTTACGAATGGTCTCTATAGCGTTATTATAATGCCAGAGACAAACAAAAGCAAGCATGATTCCCGAGGAGGTCACAAAAATGAAAAAATTTCTCTCTGTTACACTCGCCCTTTCTCTGTTCGGCACTGCACTGACCGGCTGCGGCGCACATTCTGCGGCGGATACGGCGGACAAAACCGCAGAGCAGACATCGGCCGTACAGCAGGCACAGAGCAATACGGATAAGGCGCTGGCGCTGATCAATACCTTTGCCACCGGCGATACGGATACAGCGCGTGCGCTGCTGGCGGAGGATTATATTCAGCACAATCTGGCATACGGCACGGGTGCAGAGGCGTTTGTGCAGTCGGTGGATTACCTCGCGTCCGCCGAGGTGAAAACCACGGTGGATAACATCCGTGCATTCGAGGATGGCGACAAGGTGTTCCTGCAGACGGTTTACAACTTTGCCGGTGCAGGCGAGCAGGTCGCGTTCGATATTTTCCGCTTCGATGAAAACGGCAAGATCGCAGAACACTGGGATAATCTGGCGGCACTGGCTGCCGAGCCGAATCCGTCCGGTCACAGCCAGATCGACGGCACGACGGAGCTGACCGACACGGATAAGACCGAGGAAAACCGTCAGCTGGTCGAAAATTTCCTTTATGATGTCATGCAGGGTAACAATCTGGATAAAACACCGGATTATTTCGAGGGCGACACCTATATTCAGCACAATACGGGCATTGCGGACGGCGTTTCCGGCCTGAATGCAGCACTTGGCGCAATGGCAGAGCAGGGTATCTCCATGGTATATGACAAGGTTCATATGGTTCTGGCTGAGGGCAATTTCGTGCTTGCAGTCAGTGAGGGCACCTTTGCCGGTGAACCGACCAGCTATTATGATCTGTGGCGTGTGGAAAACGGCAAGATCGCAGAGCACTGGGACGTCATGGAGACCATTGCGGACCAGTCTACATGGCAGAATGAGAACGGCAAGTTCTGATGGTTACCGTCAGGAAACCATACCACAATATTGTGCGTACTTCACAAGCGCTGCAAAGCGCATTACAATAAGATCATCAGAAAAACGGAAATCAATCAAGCATTACGGAGGTATTTATTATGAATAAGGTCGTAGAATTTCTGCAGGCAAATCCGGTACAGTATCTGGCAACCGCAGGCCGTGACGGCAAGGCGAAGTGCCGTCCGTTCATGTTCTCGGGCGAGCTGGACGGCAAGCTGTGGTTTTGCACGAACAACACCAAGGAAGTGTACAAGGACATGCAGGTAAATCCGGAGATCGAAATCTCGGTTTCCAGCCCGGACTATGCGTGGATCCGTCTGCACGGCAAGGCTGTTTTCGAGAACAACATGGCCGCTAAGGAGATGTGCATCCAGAACCCGATCGTCAAGAGCCAGTACGGCGAGGCGACTAACCCGATCTTCGAGGTGTTCTATCTGGAAAATCCGCACGGTGTTATCGCGGACTTCTCCGGCAATCCGCCGTATCAGTTCTAAATTATCCCGATCAGCCTGCGAATTGCCTGCGGGCTGATTTCTTTTGCCCTCTGCACAAACTGAGTATTGAACTGTCTGGCAGAAATAGTGTATACTGGTATTCGGTTTATGAAGGGGGTAAAACAATGGATTTCATCAAGAAAAACGGCGCCGGACTGCTGCTGTGTCTGTGCATTGCCATTCCGGCGTGGCTGCTGGGACAGGCAGTGCCGGTCGTTGGCGGACCGGTGTTCTCCATCCAGATCGGCATGGTGCTCACGCTGATCTGGAAGAACAAGACCAAGGTGCAGCCGGGTATCGGCTTTACGTCGAAAAAGGTGCTGCAGTATGCGGTTATCCTGCTCGGTTTCGGCCTTAACCTGTCCGAGATCGCAAAGGTCGGTGCACAGTCGCTGCCGATCATCATTTCGACCATCAGCACGTCGCTGATCGTGTCGTTCGTGCTGTGCAAGGCGATGAAGGTGCCGTCCAACATCTCGACGCTCGTCGGCGTCGGCTCATCCATCTGCGGCGGTTCGGCGATCGCGGCAACGGCGCCGGTCATCGGTGCGGACGATGAGGAGATCGCGCAGGCGATTTCGGTCATTTTCCTGTTCAACGTCATCGCGGCGCTGACTTTCCCGACACTCGGCGGCATGCTCGGAATGACCGACCACGGATTCGGCCTGTTTGCGGGTACGGCGGTCAACGATACCTCGTCCGTGACGGCGGCCGCCTCCGCGTGGGACGGCATCCATGGCAGCAATACGCTGGAAATCGCAACCATCGTCAAGCTGACGCGCACATTGGCGATCATCCCGATTACGCTCGTGCTGGCGCTGTGGCGCACCCATAAGGCCAAGACCGAGCAGAGCAAAGGCGGCGAAGCCTTCTCGCTCAAGCGTGCGTTCCCGATGTTCATCCTGTATTTCGTGCTCGCGTCCATCATCACCACGGTCTGCACGTCGGTCGGCGTGCCGGCAGGCGTGTTTACGCCGCTCAAGACGCTGTCCAAGTTCTTCATCGTCATGGCGATGGCGGCCATCGGCATGAATACCAATATCGTAAAGCTCGTCAAGACCGGCGGCAAGCCGATTTTCATGGGCTTCTGCTGCTGGGTCGCTATCGCATGCGTGAGCATTGCGATGCAGCACCTGCTTGGGTTCCTCTAAGCGGAAGGAAAAAGCACAAAGGACTAATGTCCTTTGTGCTTTTCACGTTTTTGCTGCCGTTTGAGTGCGTAAAGCCGTTCGGCCTCGGCCTGTTTCTGCGCACGGCTCCGGCACTTGCGTACCTGCTTGTTCTGCTCCTGCTGGAGTTTAAGCGCCTGCTGCGATTTGGTGCCGGTGCCGGTTTGCGCAGTCTGTCGTCTGGCTTCCCGCTGTGTCCGTTTGGGATTGCGGTGCTCGGGCTTTATGACAGTCTCAACAGCCGGACTGAATTGCAATCGGTAGTAGTTTTGAAGCAGATAAGCCAGCAGCTCCGGCTCCTTCGGTTCCGCGCCGAAAGTCACCTTTGCTGCGGATAACCTGCCGTTTTCGATCCGCTCGAATACGCCGACCCAGAACGGGTCCTCGAAAAATACGGTCAACCTGCCAATTACTTTGTCCATTGTTTTCCCTCCTGAAAAATGAATGAACAAAGAACGGACAACCCGGAGGGGCAGGTTACTTACCCTGTAAAAGCAGGACGGCCGGGCTACCTACCGGCTCTGGTGCATGGAGTGCACGTTGCGTTTTTATCTTTGCGACTTTATTATAGCATGAGAATAATAAATAACGCAAAAATGATTTGTGAGTGTGAAGAATTGAAAAAATGGAGGATGGAGAATGGGAAATTGCACTATCTTTGCGCGAGTTCCGTCCGCGCTGTGCACGTAATGGTTTGCTGCTGCGTGGGCGGCCACTGGCCGCCCCTACGGTGAAGCAATATGCAGATGGTTTACAATCGTTATAAATAGGCGTATAATGCGCTTCTAAATTCCAACGATGTGCACCGATTAACATCAACGGTACGCGTTTCGTAGGGGCGCACCAGTGTGTGCGCCCTTTCGAGGGATTGGCGTTTCGGTTGACAGGGCGGACACATTGGTCCGCCCCTACGATGACGTGTGCAGGTTGATAAAATCGGTGTAATCCTTAAAGAAACGGCGGGGTGAGGTCACCCCGCCCTACGGTATGTTGCGTTACTATGATGTATATAGAAAAACATTTGATCAATGTAACGTGTAGGGCGGGATGACCCCATCCCGCCGTTTACCAGATATCCCTAATGTAACAGATTGAATTTACTTCTCCTGAATCTCCTTGCCGCTGAGATGCTCAATCTCAATCGCAAACACCTGTGCCGCCTGGCCGTCGGCGGCAATCTCGGCCTCGACCGTCTCCGCATCCGGATAATACTTCATCGCAAACTGCCGCAGACGCGCCATCGCTTCTTCTCGGTCCTCAATCGGACGGCACCGCCCGAACACAACCACACTCTGCACAAACGGTGCCCACGCTTCCTCGCGGACGCTTTCATTGCCGTACACGGTGAAGCACACCTTGTCACAGGCGGTCAGCGAATCGGCCTTATGGCCTGCACGGGCGCTGTGAAAATAGATTTTCTGCGTTGATTCATCGTAAAAATAGTTGATCGGAACCGCATACGGATACCCGTCATCGCCGTTCACCGCAAGTACACCGCGGCGAGAGCTGTGCAGCAGCTGTTTTGCCGTTTCAACCGGCAGTTCACGCTTTTTTCTTCGCATTGGTCGGAACATGATTTTGTCTCCTTCTTTACGGAATGCCAACATTATAGCACAAAAGAAATCCCTGCACCATACGGTGCAGGGACTCGAAGGAAAGAGAGATTTAAGCGTTTTCCATGATAGCCTTCACAGCGGTTGCGGTATCGGTCAGCGGGAACAGCTCATAGCCGACACGGCCGGTGTAGCCGCACTCCTCAAGGTGGCGGATAACCTTCTTATAGTTGATCTCACCGGTGCCCGGCTCATGACGGCCCGGAGCATCCGCAACGTGGATATGGCCGAAGGTATCACCGTAGTTGGAGATGGTATCGCAGATGCAGCCCTCGTTGATCTGCATGTGGTATACATCATACAGCAGCTTGAGACGCGGAGAACCGATCAGACGAACGATCTCAGCGCCCATCTGGGTGGTAGCGAGAAAGTTGCCGACATGGTCGGTGGTGATGTTCAGAGCCTCGAGGTTGAGGTTGATCTCTTCCTTCTCAGCCAGTTCAGCGCAGGCGAGAAGCGTATCGTACATCGAGCACAGCTTGACGGTGTGAGACAGGTTATCGTAGTGGTTGACAACGATGCCGCCGTCGCCCAGTGCGTTGGAGTGGATGGTAACGCTGGTTGCGCCAACCTTCTTAGCCGCTGCGATAGACTCCTTGAGGTAGTCCAGGTACTTCTGCTTGTGGGTCGGGTCTACCAGAGAGTAGTCCGCGTCGCCGTTGAAGCCGGAAATTGCAATGCCGGCCTTCTCAGCAGCCTCGCGGGTCGCATCCAGATCGCGGATGCGCCAGTCCCAGAACTCTACGGCTTCAAAACCGTCGTTCTTTGCAGCCTGGAAACGGTCGAGCCAGTCCAGCTCGGTGTAAAGGGTATCGATGCAAGCGCATTTTCTCAGTGCCATAATAAAATTACCTCCAAACTTTTTACTTTGTTTTTCTTACTCTTGCAAGATGATGATACATCAAGCGAAGCGGATATGCAACGCTGTTTTCCTAAGTTTAAGCGCCGATGCCGAGCGGCGAGAACGCCAGATAAACCAGCAGCACGCAGACAATAACGATCACGCTGACGATCTTGCTGTACTTCCACGGGGTCAGGTCTACGGCGCCGACATCCTTCTGTACCCAAACCTCAGCGCCCTTGTTCTTGTTGTGACGGTGCATCAGGTACATGATGAGCATTTCGAGCGGCCACAGGATGGATACCGCATACAGGTAGTGGATATTGCCCTCATTGCCGCCGAACAGCGAGTAGCTCGGGGACAGGAGCATGAATCCGCCGTAGCAGATGATGTGGAACACCATGATGAAGCGTGCGCTGTACTTCGGCAGGCAGTTGAAGAAGAATCCGCCGAATACACCGGACAGAACCGGCAGACCAACCAGCATAACGAACGAGTCGAGGAAGGTTTTGAGACCGGCGGGGAAGAAGTAGACCATCGGGCCGACAATTACAGAGAAGATGGCGAACACGATGCCGATGTTCTTGCCGACCGAAACCAGCTTTTTCTCGCTTGCGTCCTTGTTGATGAACTCCTTGTAGATATCCATGGTGAACATGGTGTTGACCGAGTTCAGTACCGAGTTGAACGAGGACAAAATCGCGCCGAACATAACAGCCGCGAAGAAGCCCATGACCGGCTGCGGTACAACACGGGTGATAAGGGCCGGATACGCATCGTCCATCATGGTTACCTGCGTGCCCTCGATGTTGAAGATCGCGTAAGCGATAACGCCGGGCAGAGCGAGGAACATAAAGCCGAGGATTTTCAGGAATGCGCAGTAGAGCGCACCCTTCTGTGCTTCCTTGAGGTTTTCAGCCGCGAGTACACGCTGGATGAACGACTGGTGGGTGCACCACGACTGGAAGCCGAGGAATACCAGACCGAGGAATACGGTCGGCCACGGAACTGCCGGTGCTTCACTCTGCGCCGGAGCGATGGAGTTGAGCATGTCTGCGTGGTTGTGGATGAGGTAGCGCACGCCGTCCATGATAGCGACGCTGCTCTCACTGCCGGAGGCATGACCGAGCACGTTGAGCGCCAGGAACGGGATCATCAGACCGCCGATGAGCAGGCCGACACCGTTGATGGTATCCGATACCGCAACGGCTTTCAGACCGCCGAAGATGGCGTAGATCGAGCCGATGATGGTGATGAGGATACACAGGATAACGATGGACTGGAACTTGGTGATGCCGAGAATGCCGGACAGATTGAAAATGTTTTCAAATACCAGCGAACCAGAGTACAGGATTACCGGAATCTGTACGAAAAGGTACAGAATGATGTAGGCGATGGAGAACCACAGCTTGGTGGGTCTGTCGTAGCGCTCGCCGAGCAGCTGCGGGATAGTGGTGATGCCGCTCTTCAGGTAGCGCGGCGCGGCAAACAGCGCCAGCACGATAAGTGCGGTGGCAGCCATGACTTCAAATGCCATCGGGCTCATGCCGATCGCCCAGGTCTGGCCGTTCGTGCCGACGAGCTGTTCTGCGGAAAGGTTGGTCAGCAGCAGCGAACCGGCGATAACGATGCCCGGCAGGCCGCGGCCTGCCAGAAAGTAGCCGTCAGCGGTGGTCTGGTCATCGCCCTTGGTCTTAACATAGGAGATGACCGCAACTAAAATCGTAAAAAATACAAAGGTTACGCAAGTGAATACCATTTTCTCTGTTCGAACTCCCTCAAATTTGCATAGAAAAACCGTTGGTGCGTAGCGCACCAACGGTTTGAGCACATTGCTTAGACTGTGTGCGTAGTATTAAAATTAAGCCTCGATCTCGGAGATCTTGACCGGACGGCCCTCATGCAACGACTTGGTAGCGGCTGCGGCCATCAGTACCGGATACAGGCCGTCCTCGCCGGTAACCGGAGTCTCCTTGTCGTTGATCACCGCGTCAGCGAATGCCTGCATCTCGGCAACGAATGCGCCGGTGTAGCGGTCCCACATGACCTTGTAGGCCACGCCGTGTACAGCGCCGTCTGCAGTGGACAGAACAGCGGTGTTCGGGGTGTCGTTCTGGTCCTCGGCACAGCCTTCGGAGCCGAATACCTCAACACGCTGGTCGTAACCGTAAACTGCCTTGCGGCTGTTGTCGATCACGCCGATAGCACCGTTCTCGAACTTGAGGGTAACGAGTGCGGTGTCAACGTCACCGGCCTCGCCGATGCCCGGATCGACCAGAACGGAACCGACTGCGTTTACTTCGGTAACTTCGCTGCCTGCGAGGAAACGAGCCATATCGAAGTCGTGGATCATCATATCGTAGAAGATACCGCCGGAAACCTTAACGTAGGATACCGGAGGCGGCTCCGGATCGCGGGAGGAAATTTTGATGATGTTGACTTTGCCGACCTTGCCGTCACGAACCATGTCGTAAACTGCACGGTGGTTGTGGTCGAAACGGCGGCAGAAACCGATCTGCAGCTTGACGCCTGCCTCCTTGGCTGCGTTGATGGCAGCGTGAACCTTGGACAGATCATAATCGATCGGCTTTTCGCAGAAAATGTGCTTGCCTGCGTGTGCAGCCTCGATGATGTATTTGGAATGGGTGTCGGTAGAGGAGCAGATGAGCACTGCCTCGATCTCGGGATCGTTCAGAATGTCATTTGCGTCCTTGGTGGTGTTCGGAATGCCGCAGGACTTGGCAAAAGCCTCGGTCTGCTCATTCATAAACGGGTCAGCGATGGTCTTGATCTCCATCTCCGGTACGAACATGGAAATATTCTTCGCATGTACCTTACCGATACGACCCGCACCGATAATACCTACTTTCATGGGTGTTCCTCCTTAAATGAACATTTTTGGATAAAAGAGAGGTTTGCAGGAAGCGTTGGAGCGCGTTTCCATACAAGATTTTATAAGGCAACACCGCTATGCGATATTGCCATAAAAAGCCTGAGAGTGACTTTTTATGCAAGAAGAGAATCGGCAGGACAGGGGTTCGCTGCCCTGCCGAAATGGGTGTGTGCGGAATTATTTCAGCCAGTCTGCAAAGTTATCCAGACGAGCCTGTGCGTTGTCCTTGGTGATGATCTCCGTGCCGGTGTCTACGTTCTCGTCGTAGTCCTCACCGTTCAGGATCTTCACGATGGTCTCAACGGCCTTGTAGCCGATATCGAAGTTGTTCTGGGCCGCGGTCATGGTCAGTTCACCGTTCAGAACGGCTTCTACTGCGGACTTCTGACCGTCAAAGCCGAGGAAGATGGTGTTTGCGTAGTTCGGATTGTCCTTCGCGGTACGAGCGGCAGCCAGTGCCATATCGTCGTTGTTGGAGCAGATAATGGCAACGCCTTCCGGATACTTGCTCATGATGCCTTCCATCGCGGTTACTGCGAGGTCAGCGGTTGCGTTAGCGTACTGGGTCTCAGCATCGAGGAACTCGCCGCCGGCTTCGTTAACGCCTTCGCGGTAGCCTTCCATGCGGGCGGTGTTGGTTGCGTCACCCTGAACGCCTGCGATCTCGATGCACTTGATGTCGGTCCAGCCGGCTGCTTTTGCAGCTTCAACAGCGGCCTTGCCGCCTTCCTTGGCTGCTTCCTTGTTGCCGGTGCCGACGAATGCGAGGCACTTGTCGGACTCAATGCGGGTATCATATGCTACGACCGGCTTATCGGTGTTTGCGATAGCGGTTGCAACAGCTTCGGACTGCAGCGGAGCGATCAAGTAACCGTCGTAGGACTCAACCGCTAGGTCGGTCTGGATGGTGTTGAGCTGCTCCTCATAGTAGGTCTCAGCCGGAGGACCCTTGATGTCCAGCTCGACCTGATCTGGATGCTCATCTTCATAAGCCTCAGCGCCTGCCTGAACAATGTTCCAGAACTCAGCAGCGTTGGTCTTCAGCACCATGCTGATCTTGTACGGGCCATCGTGAGTAGAAGCGGTGTCGCCGCCGTCGGTTGCTGCGGAAGAATCCGTGCTGCCGCCGCCGCAGGCGGTCAGGCTGAGTGCGAGGGCGCTGGTAAGCAGGGCTGCTAACAGTCTCTTTTTCATGATAATGTCTCCCTTTCTTTTCTCGGTTTTCTTCTCTTGTCTCTCTTCAGCACTGTGCGTTTGTGTGCTCTGTGCTGTTTATGTGCTTATTATAGCGAGCGGGCACAGAAGTGTCAACAGGCATTTTGCAGCACAGAAAAATGAAGAAATGAGAACTTGGCATAATTATCGGCGAACAATCCATGTATATCTGATAAAATACGGAAAATAAGAATATAATGATGAGAAACACGGATGGTTACAAGGTTTCGTGTGTGCAATTATGTATGTTGTACAAAGCACACATTCTGTGAAAAACACAGAAAATCGCACAGAGTTTTCTTCGGTCGGGAAAATGCAGTGAAAAACGCCAGATATATCGAAAAATCAGCGTAAAAACTAATGTGTGCAAACGCACATAAATAAGAAAAGCACAGATTGCATCTTCACAAAGCACAGAAATATGGTATAATAAGCACAGAGAAAAGAAACATCCCTGAGAGATACAGGATCGTATAAAGAGTAAATAACGAAAAGGTGCAGGAACATGAACAAAAGACCAACCATTCAAACGGTTGCCGAGCTTGCGGGCGTCTCCCGCGGTACGGTAGACCGTGTGTTAAATAATCGTTCGTATGTACGCGCGGATGTGCGCGCACGCGTATTAAATGCCATCAAGGAGACCGGTTATCTCTCTCCGAAGGAGGCACACCGGAAAGCCGCAGAAGCACAGCTTCCGCTCCGACCTGTGCGTTTGGGTGTGCTTTTGCCCAACTGGAGCGGTCCGTTCCACGAAGACGTCCCGAGAGGCATCCAGGCAGCCCGTTCTGCCCTGGAAAAACGCGATGTAGAGGTGCGTGTGTGCACTTGTGAAACAGATGTGCCGCGGGAAGCGATCGAACTGATCGACGAGCTGGTAAACTGGGGTGCACAGGGCATCGCACTGTGTGCATTAAATGACATTTCTATCGAAGCAAGGGTCGGAGAACTGGCCGAACAGGGCATTCCGTGCATCACTTTCAACTCGGATCTGCCGAACAGCCGCCGTCTGTGCTTTATCGGTCAAGATTACACACAAAGCGGCCGCATCGCCGCCGAGCTGCTCAGCAAGTGCATACCGACAAACGCGCACGTTCTGGCGATGGCCGGCAACCTGGAGTACGACGGTCACCGGACCCGACTGGACGGTTTTTGCGAGCATATGAAGAAAAAGGGCTTTTCCTCCTCGCAGATCGAGGTCGAGGAGACCTATAACGACTACCGTTTGACCTATAACCGCGTCACTGCGGCGCTGCAGTCGGATAATCCGCCGGCGGCTATTTATATGGCCAACCGCAGCGTCACCGGCTGCGTGGATGCGCTCAAAGCCGCAGGTATGGATCAGCAGGTCCGTGTGATCGCACATGATATGTCGCCAAGGCGTAAGCAAATGCTGCTCGACGGCTCGCTTGACCTGACCATCACGCAGGATCTGTTCCGGCAGGGCAGTCAGCCGCTGCTGCTGCTCGCGGATCTGCTGCAGAAGAATATCCAGCCGGAGAACAGCAATAAAGGCTCGGAGATTTCGATTATCTGTGCACAGAATATCGAGTAAACGAAAAAACGGCACAGCTTACTGCTGTGCCGTTTTTCTGTCTATTTTTGCACCGAATAGATGGGGGACTTGAACCGCGCAGGCGGTTCACCCTGTCCGGGCGGAGAGTTTTTCGCTTGAATCAAGCGGGAAGTTGCGCTCTGCGGAGCGCGGGAGGTTGCGGCACTCGCCGCGGGAGCAAAGAGGAAGGGACACCTGCGGTTTCCCTTCCTCTTTGAACTCCTACCTTTCCCTTGTTAGTTAGTCTGACGCAGACCAGAGACCGGCGACCGCTTCGAAATTGGGGAACGGCAGTCGGGTTACTCTTGTGTGCCTTTCGCAACCTATTCGCAGTTCACAGATAGCGTACTGCTACACAGGTCGGAGGGTCTACGCAGGCGCAACATAACAGTGTTGCGCAACTCTTTTGCGCGTGATACCGGAAGGCACCTGCGAATCTATCTGTTGGGTGCAATTTATCCGCGTAGGTGCTGTCTATTATAACGCGCTAACGAATTGTGCGGCACTGTTATGCCGCACCCAGCGTAGACTAACCCGCATGTGTAGCAGTACGAAAACAGCTTGAGCGGCTGAGGAAAAGAAATGGGCGGACCCAAAGGTCCGCCCTGCGGAAGAGGAACAGTACGCCCGTTCCTTTATAGTCTCAGTTCTGAACAGCCGCCGTGCTATCCCAAAAGGGAAATGGGAGATTCACAAGAGGGTAAAAACCGTAGGTTGTTATCCTCTTGTGCCCTCAGCGGGCAGCGTTCATCTGCCATGCGAAGTGGTCGCAATGCAGCAGCTCTTCCGCTCTGTGCGAGCACGGTTCGTCCAGATATTCACGGTACAGCGCCTGTACTGCCGGATTCTCGTGAGAAAAACGCAGCGGTGCATTCTGATCGAGGCGGAACAGCACCTTGCCGCGGTCGGCAGCCTTTTCTCTGTCGGTGCCGTCCACCGGCTGACCACCGCCGCCTGCACAGCCGCCCGGACACGCCATGATCTCCACGAATTCATAGTGCACTTCACGGCGCTGCAGCGAGCGCAGAAGCTGACGTGCGTTGCCCAGTCCGCTTGCTACCGCGCAGTGGATGGTCTTGCCGGCCAGATCGAACGTCGCTTCACGCCACGGCAGCGGAGAAATCGTGCCGTCGTCACGCACCTCGCGGAACGCATCCGGAGACGGATTCTCGCCCGTGGTGAGGAAGTACGCCGAACGCAGTGCGGCCTCCATAACGCCGCCGGTCGCGCCGAAGATGACGCCTGCGCCGGTGCCGTCGCCCAGCGGAGAATCAAACGCGGATTCTGCGATATTTTCCACATCCAGATGCTCGGCACGCGCCATACGCGCTAACTCTCGGGTGGTGATGACCAGATCGACATCACTGCCGTGACCCGCCGAATCCATGCTCGGCAGTTCGCGCTCGGCCTTTTTGGCGATGCACGGCATGATGGAAATGCTGTAAATCTTGTCCGCGTCTACGCCGAGATTGTGCGCCAGCCACGTCTTGCCGACCGCGCCGAACATCTGCTGCGGAGACTTGGCGGTGGACAGACGGCCGGTCATCTCCGGAAACTGCGACTTCAGAAAGCGCACCCAGCCTGGGCAGCACGAGGTAAACATCGGCTGGTTGTCCAGATCGCCGGCCTGCAGACGCTGGAGCAGCTCCGTACCTTCCTCCATGATAGTCAGATCGGCGGAAAACGTGGTGTCGAACACATAATCCGCGCCTAATTTGCGCAGAACGGACACCAGCTGACCGACAGTCGCCTTGCCGGTCGGCATGCCAAAGGCTTCACCCCAGGCCGCACGGACCGCCGGAGCGATCTGCACAATGGTCACGCGGTCCGGGTTGCCGAGTGCGGAATACGCCTTCTGCGTGTCGTCACGCTCGCGCAGCGCACCGGTCGGGCAGTGCGTGATGCACTGGCCGCACAGAGAGCAGTCTGCCTGCTTGATGACACGGTTTTCCGAAACGTCGATGGTGGTACGCGCACCCGAGCCGCTGATATCCCAGATGGACAGCGACTGCACCTTGTCGCACACCTGGATGCAGCGCATGCACTTGATGCACTTGTTCACATCGCGGTAGAGCGGGAACGTGGTCGTCCAGAACGACTTTTTGCCGCGGGCCAGGTCGGTCGGGTAGGGAACGCCCAGAATACCCATATCGTTTGCGATCTTCTGCAGCTGGCAGGTGCCCGAGCGGACGCAGGTTGCGCACTTGTTGTCGTGCTGCGACAGGATCAGCTCCATGTTGGTACGGCGTGCCTCAAGCGCACGCGGAGAATTGGTGCGGATGACCATGCCTTCCCGCACAACGTTGTTGCACGAGGGAACCAGCTTGCCTTCGCCCTCTACCTCAACACAGCAGACGCGGCAGGCGGAAATTTCATTCAGCTCTTTTAAGTAGCACAGGCTTGGGATTTCGATATCGACCGAAGCGGCGGCATCGAGGATGGTGGTGCCTTCCGGTACGGTCACCGGGATAGAATTGATCGTCAGATTTACCATTTAGAAGAACGCCCTCCCTTGAAAATACCGTAGCCGAAGTGGTCGCAGCGCAGACAGCGGGAGGTCTCCTGATGGACCTCTTCCTCGGTCATGCCGCACTTTACCAGATCAAAATTGCCGATGCATTCCTCGGCGGGTCTGCCGCGCAGCTCGATACGGCCGCAGGCCGGCATGTTGGTCAGATGCGGTGCCGGAATCTCGACATCGCTCTTGATGACGTGACGGAAGCCGAGGTGTGCGTCAATGTTGGCCGCGGCCACCTTGCCGCCGGCTACCGCACGGATAACGGTCGCCGGACCGGTAACGGCGTCGCCGCCTGCGAATACATGCGGGGTATTCGGCACGAAGGCGTCCGACTCGGCCTGAATCTTGCCGCGCACGACCGGAGCGACCTGCTCAAACGGCTTCGCGTCGATGGACTGGCCGATGGCCACGATAACGACGTCGCACGGCGTGCAGTGCAGCGGCTGATCGGCATCGTAAGGACGCGGACGGCCGTCCTTGCCGTAAGCGCCGATGATCTGCGGACGGGTCCACAGAGCGGTAACGCGGTTATTTTCGTCGGTCTCAATGTGATCGGGCGCCTGCAGAGAGAGAATCTGGCAGCCTTCGCTCTGTGCTTCCTCGATTTCCTCGGCGAGTGCGGTCATATCGGTCACGCGTCGGCGGTACACGCAGGTTACTGCGGACGCACCGAGGCGGATTGCGGTTCGAGTTGCATCCATGGATACATTGCCGCCGCCGATGACGCAGACGCGCTTGCCCTTGAAGTCCGGCACATGGCCCTCACCGATATCGCGGAGCAGCTGCACGGCAGAGTGCACGCCGACCGCATCTTCACCGGGAATGCCGATCTTCTTGTCGTTATGCGCACCGATGGAGATGTAAACCGCGTCGTACTGGTTCTCGATCTCGGCAAACGAGATATCGCGGCCGATGGAAACGCCGGTGTGCACCTCGATGCCGGTGGACAGGATGAAATCAATGTCCGCATCCAGCTTTTCCTGCGGCAGGCGGTAATCCGGAATGCCGTAGCGCAGCATGCCGCCGAGCTTGGGGCGCTGGTCGTATACAACGACCTGATGACCCATCAGCGACAGAAAGTACGCCGCCGACAGACCGCCGGGGCCGCCGCCGATAACGCCGATGCGCTTGCCGGTCGAGGGTGCGCACGGAGGAGGCGTGGTGTTGTCCGCGTGGTCGCACGCAAAGCGCTTGATGCCGCAGATATTGACCGCACCGTCTACCATACTGCGGCGGCAGTGTGCTTCGCACGGGTGCTCGCAGACGTAGCCGCACACGGTCGGGAAGGGATTGTCCTTGCGGATCAGACGCACGGCATCATTGTAGCGGCCGGCACGCACGAGCGCAATGTAGCCCGGAATATCCACACCGGCCGGGCACAGGGCCACACACGGCACCGGATGGTCCCAGCCGAACAGGCAGCGGCCGCTCTCCACGTGGGAGAGGTAGTCATCACGGAAGCCCTGTACACCCTGCAGGACCATGCGGGCGGCTTCGTAGCCGATGGCACAGTCCGCCGTATCCTGAATGACACGGGCGGTTTTCTCGATCAGATCAATGGTCTCCGGCGTTGCGGTGGAGTCCAGCACCTGCTCGAGCAGCGTGGTCAGCTGACCCAGACCGATGCGGCACGGAACACATTTACCGCAGGTCTGCGCATGGCACAGACGCAGGAACGACAGCGACATATCCACCGGGCACAGACCCGGAGGACTGGCGCTGATACGCCGCTCAACGTCGCGGTATAAGCCGGCAATGACGGTTTCCGCCCTGCCCGGCGTTTCAATGGATAAACGACTCAAAAAAGTCCACTCCCTTTCTTGTACAAAACAATGCCGCAGAATTGTGCGGAATTACTTAAAATAATATTCTTTTTTGACGGATAAGTCAATTCTAACTAAGTGATTTTGGCAAAAATACCAATAAAAACAGCTATCGACTGGCAGCAGAGGAACGGATATGCTATACTGACAGAAGAAATGAAATACATCGGTGCTGCAGGCAACGGCATCTTGTTATAATCATGATTATAATATAATCGCAATTACAACGCAAGCCAAAAAGCAAGGCCGTTTTTTGTTGCATTTAGACAGAGAAAACGCTTTTGGACAGGAGAAGGAGCGTAACGCTATGCGTATCATCAATTTCGGTTCGCTGAACATAGATAAGGTATACCAGGTGGAGCAGTTCGTCCGGCCCGGACAGACCATCACCGCCAAGGACTACGCCGAAGTGGCAGGCGGCAAGGGACTTAATCAGTCGGTCGCGGCGGCTCGAGCGGGCGCAGACGTGCTGCACGCGGGCGCCATCGGCAGGGAAGGCCGCTTTATGGCGGAACTGCTGCAGGAATCCGGTGCGGATACCTCACTGCTGCGTGAGGTGGATGGGCCGTCCGGACACGCCATCATTGAGATCAATTCCGCCGGTCAGAACCGGATTATCGTGTTCGGCGGTGCAAATCGGTGCATGACGAGCGACTACATCGAGCGGGTGCTCGACACGGCCCAGCCGGACGACTGGGTGCTGCTGCAGAACGAGGTCAACCTCGTGCCGGAGATTATCCGCCGTGCGCATGACAAGGGTTTGCGAGTTGTGTTCAATCCGTCGCCCATGCCGGAAAAGCCGGACGAACTGCCGCTTGCATGCGTCAGTCTGTTCATGGTGAACGAAATCGAAGCGGCACAGCTTGCGGGCACGAGTGCCGATGCGTCCTTCGAGGACACGCTGACGGCTCTGCGGGTCAAATACCCGAACGCGTCGGTCGTGATGACCGTCGGCGCGGACGGCGTGCTGTACGACGGAGAACAAGGCCGGTTCCGTCTGCCTGCCTTCCGGGTACAGGCTGTGGATACCACTGCTGCCGGAGATACTTTCTGCGGGTACTTCCTTGCGGCAGTCTGCGCAGGCAAATCCGTGCAGACCGCCCTGCGGGAGGCCTCGGCGGCCTCTGCCATCGCGGTCTCGCGGGCAGGCGCGGCACCCTCGGTGCCGACGGCGGACGAAGTGCAGGAATTTCTGCGGGAACACGCATAAAACGGGAAAAACAGGGCATATTGACTCTCTGAAAGGAGTGTATCAGTATGCACGTTACCATCGACCGCGACGGCTGTATCTCGTGCGGCCTGTGCGAAGGCACCTGTTCTTCCGTGTTCCGCATTGCGGCGGACGGTCTTGCCGAAGTTCATCATCAGCCGGAGACCGCCGAAGAGCAGGCGGACGCACAGGAGGCCGCAGGCGGCTGTCCGGTGGCCGTCATCCATGTAAATTAAACAGCGCAAGGGCGGACGGAAAGTCCGCCTTTTTGCATCGACCGCAAGAATTTGAAAGTTTGCCGGAGTGACCCGCTCATATCCCGCAAAAACCGGCTGCACTTTTCGCAAGAATGCTCTGTTTTTTCGGCTCCCGAAACGCTACAATAGAACCATCAAATGGAGAGCGGCAAACCGCCGCACAAGTATGAGAGATATGCGAAAAGGAGAGAATTTACCATGAAAACGGTTAAGGTTGGTTCGGTAGGTCTGGGTCGTCTGGGTTATGAGCATGCAAAGAATCTCGCAACGCAGGTTCCGGGCTGTGAACTGGCAGCCATCTGCGATGTAGACGAGAACCGCGTAAAGGAAGTTGCCGCTGAACTCGGTGTACCGAATACTTATACTGATTTTGAGGAAATGTGCAAGAATCCGGAGCTGGACGCCATCGTTATCGTTTCCCCGTCCTTCCTGCACTGCCAGCAGATCGAGATTGCCATGAACCACGGCAAGCATGTATTCTGCGAGAAGCCGCTCGGCACGGACGTAGCCCAGTGCAAGGACGCTGAGAAGGTCATCGAGGCACATCCTGAGCTGATCTTCCAGCTTGGTTTCATGCGCCGTTTTGACAAGTCCTACGCAGAAGCAAAGCGCAAGATCGACAACGGCGATATCGGCAAGGTCGTTCTGGTCCGTTCCTACACGCAGGACCCGCGTTCCACCATCGAGTCTACTCTGAAGTTTGCACCGCATTCCGGCGGTCAGTACCTGGATATGTGTGTGCATGATATCGACCTCATCCGCTGGTTCACCGGCTCGAATGTCAAAAATGTATGGGCGATCGGCGGCGTATTTGAGTTCGACCTGTACAAGGAACTGAACGACGCAGACAACGCGGCTGCTACCATCCAGATGGAGAACGGTGCAATGGGCTTCATGTTTACCAACCGCACCCATGCCGCAGGCTCCAACGTCGAGACCGAGATCATCGGCACGCACGGCACCCTGCGTATTGCAAACGTGGGCGCAAAGAATCTGCTGAACATCGTGGACGAGCACGGCTCCCGCGAGGAGTACTATCCGGACTTCATGAGCCGCTGGCACGAGGCTTTCGTAGCCGAAATGGTTGCCTTCACCGGCCATGTCCGCGATAACACCAAGCCGGCAGACCTCACCGTTTACGACGGCACCGCGGTTTCCGAGGCGGCTTACCGCTGCAAGGAGTCCTTCGAGACCGGCAAGATGCTGCCGATTCGATAAAATACAGCGAATAATCAGAAAGTCAGTCATGATAGATGACTGGCTTTCTTTTTATCCACAAGGGTGTGGATAACACTGGGGTTACAGTGTTGCCAATGGTTGGGGAAACGGCGGGATGGGGTCATCCCGCCCTACACGATATATTCTACAAAATGGTTTGATATATGTATCATAATAACACATTATACCGTAGGGCGGGGTGACCTCACCCCGCCGTTTCTATCCGACTTGCACCGGTTTTATTGACTTGCGCATGCCGATAAAACCCAATTCATTTTACCGTTCAAAGACTACGGTATACGTTCCGAGGACCTGCGTGCACGGAATGGATGCGGCATTTTCCGCAGTCAGCGGCTGCTTGGGATGCACATGCGTGCTCTCTTCCGGATAGGCCGGCAGCGTTTCGCCGATGCTTTCGCCGTGTGCGTCGCCGTCGTGGAACGACCACCGGAATGCACAGTCGCAGAATTCCTTGTTCGCGGTGATGGTCTCCGGCTTGCGGAGTGTTTCCTGCTCACCGAGGAAGTAGCAGCCTGCGTTGTCCTTCTCCGCCGGACAGCGGCCTTCGATGCCGACACCGGTGAACGAGATTTCAAGGAAATCCGTGCGAAACACGGTGGTTTTACCTTCTTTCGTAAACGGAACCTCGTCCCAGAATGCGATATTCAGCCAGCCGCGGTTGCCGTCCTTCTCGACCGGCGTGTTGAACTCGACGTAGCCGCTCTTTCCATCGCGGACCTCGGCGTTGATGCGCAGCACCGGCCGCAGAGATGTAAAGCCGTCCGGCAGCATGGCGCGAATGCGGTCCTGCTCGATGCCGTAGGCCATGACAAATTGCTCAATCTGCATGATTTTTCCTCTTTTCCTGTTTCTTATCTTTATTGTACGCCTAACCCCATCAAACCGCAACAGGAAAAGCACCGCATTGAGTTTTCACCGCAGGAGCGGTATAATAGGGTTATCTTAGTTTACGGGTGATTTTATGTATCGCGATCTGACAAAGGGCAGCATCGCTAAAGGATTGATCTGGTTTGCCCTACCGATGATCGCGGGCAATCTGCTCCAGCAGTTTTACAATATTGCGGACACGCTCATCGTCGGGCGGGCGCTCGGGCGTGACGCACTGGCGGCAGTCGGTTCGGCGTACACGCTGATGACGTTCCTCACGTCCATTTTTCTCGGTCTGTCGATGGGTTCGGGTGCGCTTTTCTCCATTTATCTCGGCGGGCACGACCGCGATTCGCTGAAAAGTGCAGTCGCGCATGCGTTCGGGCTGATTTTCACTATCACACTGGCGCTGAATGTGGCAGTATATGCGCTTTTAGATCAAATTCTACGGTTTCTGCAGGTGCCGGACGGCATTTACGCCGATATGCGCGGCTATCTGGTGATTATCTTCGCCGGACTGGTTGCGTCCTTTCTGTACAACTTTTTCGCGTGTCTGCTGCGTGCGGCAGGCAACTCGGCGGCGCCGCTGTGGTTCCTCGGCGTGTCGGCGGTGCTGAACATCGCGCTTGACCTGCTGTTCGTGCTGGTGTTCGACTGGCGCATTGCAGGTGCGGCTGCCGCGACCGTGATCGCGCAGTATGTTTCCGGCGTCGGTCTGTTGGCGTATACGCTGCTGCGCTGCCGCGATCTGCTGCCGGAAAAGCGGCATTTTCGCTGGAACAGCCGCATTCTGCGTGAAATCTGCGACCTGTCGCTGCTGACCTGTGCGCAGCAGTCCGCGATGAACTTCGGCATCCTGCTCGTCCAGCGGCTGGTGGACAGCTTTGGTGCGGTGACAATGGCCGCGTTTGCGGCGGCTGTCAAGATCGACTCGTTCGCGTACCTGCCCGTGCAGGATTTCGGAAATGCGTTTTCCACCTTTATCGCGCAGAATTACGGCGCCGGACAGACCGAACGCCTGCGGGAAGGACTGCGCAAGGCGACCTTGCTCAGTGCCGGATTTTCCTGCGTGATCTCTGCGCTCGTGTTCGCGTTCGCGCAGCCGCTCATGCGCATTTTTGTCAAAGCTGAGGAGACCGCCGTGCTCGTGTCCGGCGTGCGCTATCTGCGGATTGAGGGTGCATTTTACGTCGGCATCGGCTGTCTGTTCCTGCTGTACGGCTTTTATCGGGCCATTAAGCGGCCGGGCATGTCGGTTGTGCTGACCGTGGTTTCGCTCGGCACGCGTGTCGCACTCGCGTATGCGCTGGCAGGACCGGTCGGCGAGGTCGGTATCTGGGCAGCTATCCCGATCGGCTGGTTTCTGGCTGATTTTGTGGGTTACGGGTACTATCTGCGCCGCAGAAAGGCGCTTTTGCCGCAGGACTTGGAAAAAAGGAGCATGTTATGATTCAGTGCTTTGTGAAAAAGGAATATGAAGCGCCGTTCGGCCTGACGCAGATGCCGCGTTTGTTTTCGGTCAGCCGCACGGACGAAAAGGCGTCAGCGCATCCGCGTGTCATGCACGCGCACGACGATTTGGTCGAAATCGTGCTCGTAAGAGGCGGTGAGAGCCGGTATTTTGTCGGCGGCACGCCGTATGATGCACGCAGAGGAGATTTGTTCATCTTCAACAGCCGTGTCGTGCACGATGAGCCGTCCGGACCCGACCGTCCGGTCGCGACCTCAAGTCTGGCACTCGGCGGACTGACCGTGCCCGGCCTGAGGGAGAACACGCTGATCGCGGAGGATTCGTGTCCGGTGTGCCGCCTGACCGAGCCGCAGACCGTGCGGCTGGAGCATCTGTATGATGTGCTCTACGACGAGCTGACCGAGGGCAACGACGACGGTGCGCACCATCTGCTGCTGGCGATTTTAACGCTCGTGCAGCAGTTCCGCGCGACCGCGGCCGAGGGCAGCACGCACAGCGGCAACGCGTTTGCGCAGCGCATCAAGGACTACATCGACAAGCATTTTGCCGAAGAATTTTCGCTGCAGCAGATGGCGGATGCGCTGCACGTCAGTCCGTACTATCTGGCGCACATTTGCAAGGAAGTGACCGGATATTCGCCGCTGCAGTACGTTCTGCGCCGTAGGATCGGAGAAGCGCAGACACTGCTCATCACGACTGATCTGCCGGTGACGCGGATTGCGTCGCAGGTCGGGTATGACAACCCGAGCCATTTTAATGCGCAGTTTTCCAAGGCGGTTGGCATGGCTCCGAGGACGTTTCGGAAAGAGTATGTATTCCATAAATAGCTTGTTTGTCGGTTGTAAACGGTGGGTTATCGCCTGCGAGGCGAACGGTTCTTGCCTACCCGGCAGGGGCACAAGAGGGTAGACACCAAGGTTTCTACCCTCTTGTGAATCACCCGTTTCCTATCTTAGCACGACGAAAATCGGAGAGGCGAGACCGCTGCGAAAAGGGAACGGCAGAGGATTTTTTCTACCGTGTCTTTCTCAACCGATTCGCAGTGTCAGATACCGTACTGCTACACATGTGGGCGACTCTACGCAGGCGCGACATACTCGTGTCGCGCAACTCGTTTAAGTGTTGTTACGCCTGACACCTACGGATTTCATTCGTTGGTAACATTTGTAGGGCGGGGTGCCCTCACCCCGCCGTATAACGACTGCATCTACATTATATTCTACGGTGATTTGCTGAACCAATACACAAAAAGGCTCCCATTCCACTCGGAACAGGAGCCTTTCTATATAAGAGGTGAAA
>CAVLCS010000006.1:0-47700 GCA_963661675.1 Bulleidia sp. | reverse complement strand
GTTAGGGAGGTTTGTTTCAGTGAAACAGAAAAAACAATCCAATCTGGATCGTCTGCTGGAGTATGCCGGTGGGTATCGCGTGCTGACATACCTGTCGTGGGTGCTTTCGGCGGGCAGTGCACTGCTGGCGCTGGTGCCGTTCTGGTATCTCTGGCGGATACTGGCCGAAGTGCTTGACGTGGCGCCGAACTTTGAACAGGCGGTGCACATCACCGGCTACGGCTGGTGTGCGGTCATCTATGCGGTGATCGCGGTGCTCGTGTACATTGCGGCGCTGATGTGCTCGCATCTGGCGGCATTCCGTATCGCAACCAACCTGCGCATTGCGCTTTCCGAGCACATTGTCACCGTGCCGATGGGCACGGTGGAGCAGTTCGGCAGCGGCAAGCTGCGCCGCATCGTCACCGAGACGGCAGGCGCGGCAGAGACCTATCTGGCGCATCAGCTGCCGGATAAAGCACGCGCACTGGCTACGGTGGCCGGTCTGCTCGTGCTGCTGGTCGCCTTTGACTGGAGACTCGGCCTGCTCAGTCTGGTCCCGGTCGTGCTCGGCTTTGTCAGCATGTCCGGCATGACGGGCAAGGAAATGCAGCAAAAGATGACCGAGTACCAGAACGCACTCGCGGATATGTCGGGTGAGGCGGTCGAGTATGTGCGCGGCATTCCGGTCGTTAAGACCTTCGGTCAGACCGTGTTTTCCTTCAAAAAATTCAAGGACAGCATTGACAATTACGAGCGCTGGACGACCGCTTATACGGTTCAGCTGCGCGGCCCGATGATGCTGTACACGCTCGCGATCAACAGCGTGTTCATTTTCCTGCTGCTGGGCGGCTGGTGGTTCTCTCATGGCGGACTGGATCTGAGCGTCCTGCCCGACCTGCTGTTCTACATCATCATCACACCGGCCATCACCACCACCATGAGCAAGCTGATGTACATGAGCGAAAACGGCATGATGGTCGCGGACACGATCGCACGAATCGACAGCGTGCTCGGCAGTCCGTCGCTCAGCGAACCGCAGCAGCCCAAGCAGCCGGACGGTGCATCGGTCGAGCTGAATCACGTCACCTACAGCTACGACGGCAAGGAAAACGCCGTTGAGGACATTTCGCTCACGGTCGGTGCCGGACAGACGGTCGCGCTTGTCGGTCCGTCCGGCGGCGGCAAGACCACGGTTTCGCGTCTGGCGTCCCGCTTCTGGGATATCAACAAGGGCAAGATCACGGTCGGCGGCATGGACGTATCGAAAATCGACCCGGAAACGCTGCTTTCGCTGTATTCCATCGTGTTCCAGGACGTAACGCTGTTCGATAACACGATTCTGGAGAACATTCGTCTCGGTCGCCGCGACGCGACCGACGAGGAGGTGCTCGAGGCTGCTCATTTGGCGAATGTGGACAGCTTTGCCGAACGTCTGCCGGACGGCTGGAACACCAACATCGGCGAGAACGGCTGTGCGCTCTCCGGTGGTGAGCGGCAGCGCATTTCCATCGCGCGTGCGTTCCTTAAAAATGCGCCGATCATCCTGCTCGATGAGGCCACCGCAAGTCTGGACGTCGAGAACGAAACCGCAATCCAGACCGCGCTTTCGCGCCTGATCCGCAATAAAACCGTGCTGATCATCGCCCATCGTATGCGCACGGTTTCGAGCGCGGACCATATCGTCGTGCTCAAGGACGGCGTTGTCGCCGAACAAGGCACTCCGGCGGAGCTGCAGCAGAAAAACGGCATTTTTGCTCACATGGTTCGGCTGCAGAGCGAAGGAAACAAATGGAGAATTGAGAATTGAGAATGGAAAATTAAAGATGAAAAAAAGACGACCCTTTCGGGTCGTCTTTTTTATGCCTGTTTTAGAATAGAGCCAGAATCTTTGCAATCTCACCGCGGGTGATATTGCCGTTCGGCTTGATCGTACCATCGGAGTAGCCGCCGATGACACCGGCGGACACGCAGGTCTTGACCTGCTCGGTCGCCCAGGCCGGAATCGCGGACGCGTCCTTGTAATTCAGGCTGACCGATGCGTAGCCACGCGGCAGACAGCGTCCGATAACCGTCATGACCTCAGCGCGCGTCATGGTGGCCTGCGGGTTGAAATACAGCTTGCCGCCATTGCCCGAGCCGTTCATAATGTTCGCACGCGAAACCGCGGCAACAGCGCCGCGTGCCCAACTCGGGATGCTGTCCTCGTCGGCGAAGCCGAGCGTACCGGAAGAATTAGAGGTGTCCAGATTCAGCAGACGCGCCATCGTCACCGCGAACTCCTGGCGGGTCAGGTTGCGGTTCGGGCGGAAATAGGTGCTGCCGTTTGCGGTTTCGCCCTTCATGATGCCGCGTGCGCTCAGCAGGGAAGCGTAGCCGTTCGCCCAGTGAGACGCGGTATCCGCGAACACGTTGGATGCCGAACCGGCGGTCACGGTGGCACAAACGCGGGTGCGGTTGCCTGCGTCGTCCGAGACATCCGCCGTCACGGTGTGCGTACCGGCGGACAGGGTACCGGTCGTGATCGTCATGGTCGTGCCGCTCATCACAGCTGCGCCGGAGACCGCCTTGCCGTCCACCTTGACCGCAATATTGCTTGCGCGGACTGGAAATTTGCCGTTTTCCATGGTCGCGGTGCCGGAAATCGCGGCATTGGTGCCGACGCTGACGGTCGCCGCGGTCGTGTTCAGCTTGACCGACGGCGCGTCCGTGTTCGTCACCGCGTGGTCGGCACTCAGCACGATCTGGTCGAGGAACAGCGCCGAACCGCCTGTGCCTGCGCCGGATTTGTCAAACCGCAGACCGGTGAACTGCTGTGCGCCGTCCGGCACGCTTGCCGTCAGCTGCTTCCAGGTGTTGCCGGTCGCCGAGGACAGGGGAGCGGTCAGCTCATTGCCTTCTGCGTCGGCAAACACCGCCGTGAGCGTGCCCGCCGTGTTCTGGGTGCGTGCCCACAGCGTCAGGTGTTTCATGCTCGAAACATCAGCCGCCGGAACCGAAATCGCAAAGCCGTCCGTATCGGTGCCGTTCCACGCTGCCTTGAGCGAGCCTGTGCCGCGAGCCACCGAGGTGTAATCGGTCACGCGGGAGAGCGTTACGCCGTCCGACGCGGTCAGGTTGTTCAGCCCACTTTCAAAATCCGCGACCGTGCGGGCGTTCTGCGGGTCGCCCATGCCGACATTCACCGGAATGGACTTGCTCACGCCGCCGTACGAGCAGGTGAGCGTGCCGGACGCCATCTGGCTGCCCGCGGTGAACACGCCGTCCGCATTGACCGTACCGGCACCGCCGGACACGCTCCACTTAAAGCAGGAATCCGCCGAACCCATCGTGTGGCCGAGGTGATACGCGAGCGCGTCCACGTTGACGCTCTGACCCGGCTTGACCGAAATGGCGCTCAGCGCCTTACCGCCGCTCTGCAGTGCGATCGAGTCCACACCGGTCGTGATGCACACGTTCATCGAGCCGGAAACTGTGCCGTTCGAGCCGGTAATGGTCGCGCGTCCGGCCTTGCTGCCCGCGGTGAAGGTCTGGCCGGATACCGTGCCGAGTTCGTCATTCACCGTGTAGCTGAGGTCGGTCGGCGCGTCCGCCGAGGCGTAGGACGCATCTGCGCCCTTGACCGAGAACCACGTGTTGCCGCCCGGCAGCACGTAGCGGTGGCTGGGCGTGAGCACGGCATGCGCGGTCACGCCGTCCGGTGCGATGTTGTTTACGAAGAAAATGTAGTTGGCGCACGCACGCTGTGAGCCGTCCGACGGACTGGAGACCAGACTTGCCGTGCTCTCGCCGGGATTGCGGACTGCCATCGCGGACGAGCCGCCGCCGTCCAGACAGATGGCGCGGACGCAGCCGAGGTCTTTGAGTTCCTGACCGAGTTCCGCCGCCGTCAGACCGACACTGTGCGAGGACTGGTTGCCGTCGATCTCGTACAGGACAACCGTGCCGTCCGCCTTCACACCGACAGCGCTGCGCGCTCTGCGGGACGAGCCGGCGTCAATACCGTCGGTCGTGATGGTGCTGTTATCCATCAGCAGCTTGCCGCCGACCGCATACTGCACGTCGCTCCAGTTGCTGTCGTTGGCGGCGATGGACAGCGTCACTTCCTCGCCGACCGCAAAATCCACCCACGAGGGCACATTTGCACCGTCCGACTTGGTGAGCACCATCTGATTTTTTGTGATCGTGATCGAACTGCTGCCCGTGCCCTTGTTCACGACCTTGAGTTTGACCGAGCCGTTTACCTTGACCGGCGTGTTATCCACGCGCTCGAGGATAATGTTCGTGCCCTTGGCCGCAAAGTGCGTCGAGTCGTCGTAGTTGTGGTCGAGCAGATACGCGCCCGCGGTCGTGCGCGTCTTGTTGAAGTAGGACACGTTGACCGTGCCGCTCTTGCCGCTCACGCGGATGCCCATGGTCGGGCGGCCGAGCACAGCCGTGCCGTTCTTCTTAAAGCCGACCGCGTACTGCCAGGCGTCGGACGAGATTAACTCGCCGTTGTCGATGACCAGACCGATCGGAATGCCGGTGGACATAACAAAAAAGTCCGCATTTGTGCCGCCAAGCACGGTTTTTCCTTGATTCTGCAGATATTTCACCGCGTTTGTGATGGTGGCCTTGCTGCCGTACAGCTGCTCATCGGCGTAGACCATGATCGGTGTTACACCGGTGTTCGGCGAATACGTCAGCACGTTTGCGCGCTGCAGACCGGCACTGTTTTTGCCCTCGGTGCGGCTGTACTGCAGACCGCTGCCGATAGGGTAGGTGTAGCTGAAGCTGTTGTCGAAAACGGCTCCGGCGGCACCTGCGCACAGCTGCAGAGCGGCAAGCGCGGCTGCGGCTATGCGGGTTGATCGTTTGAAAATGCTCATAAATCCTCCTTTTATTGCAGAGACGAAAAAGGGACATACCTTTTCGGTATGTCCCTAATTGTAAACGTATCTGGTGGATTTGTCCAGTGCTTTAGACGCTCTTTACTACTTTTTCCAGAACCTCGGACAGCTTGGGACTGCGCACAGCCACATCGGCCACCCGATGATAAAGCGCCTTGCGCGAGTTGTACAGACGGCGTGTTTCCGCCTGCTTGTCCGGCTTGTCGAGCAGCGGACGGTTGGTGGAGTACGAAAGGTTCTTCAAAATGCGGTAGAACGGCGTATCGAGCAGGATGAGCAGACCGGTCTCCTTGACAGCTGCCACATTCTCCGGCCGGAGGACAGAGCCGCCGCCGAGCGCGAGCACGATGCCGTCCTTCTTGGCCAGTTCCTTGATGTACGCGGTCTCGCGGTCGCGGAAGTAGGTTTCGCCTTTTTCGGCGAAAATCTCGGAGATTTTTTTGCCCTCTTTTTCCTCGAGGTAAATGTCCGCGTCAATGAATTCCAGTCCGGTCAGACGCGCCAGCTTGCGGCCGATGGTGGTCTTGCCGCTGCCCATGAAGCCGCACAGCACCAGATTTTTCTTGCCGTGCTTCTCGTGCAGACGCTTGACCGCCATTTTGCCGTAGGTGCGGCGCAGGATGGTCTCGCACGCCTGCGGCTCGAAGGTGACACCGGTCCAGATGGTCTGCGCGTGCGCGGCCTGCATGACGAGCATGAACAGACCGTCGCGGGTCTTGGTCTTGCGCGGGTTGGCGAGTTTCATCGTCGAGGTCACCGGCGGATTGTAGATCGCGTCGAACACGTACTCGGTCTTGTGCGGCAGATAATGCAGCGGCGCTGCGGTCTCCTTCGGGTACATGCCCACCGGCGTGGAATTGAGCACAATATGAATATCACGCGGAATGTGCCGGCGGCTGAACACGGAAATCCGTGCACCCGGAACGGCGTCGGTCAGCTGTTTCTGCAGCGCCTCCGCCTTCTCCAGATTGCGTCCGGTGATGGTGAGGTACGCGCCCTGTGTCACGCAGTGGTACGCCATCACGGAGGCGGCTCCGCCGTAGCCGAGCAGCAGCACCTTTTTGCCCTTGAGGGACACGCCGTCACGGTTCAGCGACTCCGCAAAGCCGAGAATATCGGTGTTGAAGCCGGTCGCCCTGCCGTCCGCGAAACGAACGGTATTGACCGAATGCAGGTCGCGTGCGGCCGTGTCGATGTCGTCCAGCAGGGGAATGACCGCCTTTTTGTGCGGGATCGTGCAGTTGATGCCGCCGAGTTTGCGCTTGGCCAGCTCAAACGCTTCGGGCAGATCCTCGGGCGGCACGGCAACGCCGATGTAGTCCGCGTCCTGACCGGAAGCCTCGAACAGCTGCGCGTGCAGTTCCGGACTCATGGTGTGGCCGAGCGGCCAGCCAAACAGCGCGTAAGTGGTCTTTTTCGGCTCAAAAGCACGAAATTCGTCCATGGAAAGCAGCATAACTCAGTCCCCCAGACGTTCGAGCGTGTTAAAGAAGTCGGGGTAGGAGATGGCAACGACCTCCGGCTCGTCAATGCGGCTTGCGCCCTCGGCAGCCAGGCCGAGCACGGCAAGGCTCATCGCGATGCGGTGGTCCTTGTAGGTCTCGAAGGATGCGCCGTGCAGCTTGGCACCGCCGTGTACGATCATGCCGTCGTCGGTCTCCTCGACATCCACGCCGGCCTTGGTCAGCTCTGCGACCATAGCGGCGATGCGGTTGGATTCCTTGACCTTGAGTTCCTGTGCGTCACGGATAACGGTTTCGCCCTCAGCAAATGCAGCAGCAACCGCGATGACCGGCAGTTCGTCGATCAGACGCGGAATGATAGCGCCGCCGATCTCCACGCCGTGCAGCTTGCTGTACTTGACGGTCAGGTCGCACATCGGCTCGGCCTCGTCGCGGAAGTTAGACTCGGTAATGTCCGCGCCCATGTCGCGCAGCACGTCCAGAATACCCGTGCGGGTCGGATTGACGCCTACGTTCTTGATGGTCAGCTCGCTGCCCGGAACGATGGCACCGGCAACGAGGAAGAATGCCGCCGACGAAATGTCGCCCGGAACGGCGATATCGACCGCATGGAGGTCCTCCGGCGGGTCGAGCGTGATGGTGTTGCCCTTGGTCTCGATCTCAACGCCGAGGGCACGGAACATGCGCTCGGTGTGGTCGCGGGACGGTGCCGGCTCGATAACCGTGGTCTGACCTTCTGCGTACAGACCGGCCAGCAGGATTGCGCTCTTCAGCTGCGCGGACGCTACCGGCAGACGGTATTCAATGCCGTGCAGCTCGCTCGGGTACAGGATCAGCGGGCAGAAATTGTCGTTCTTGCCCTCGATGGACGCGCCCATTTCACGCAGCGGCTTCATTACGCGGCCCATCGGACGCTTCTGGATGGACGGGTCGCCGCTCATGGTAACGGTGAACGGCTGACCGGCCAGAATGCCGCACAGCAGGCGGGTGGTCGTGCCGGAGTTGCCGGTGTACAGCGCTTCCTCGGGCGCTTCCAGACCGTGGAGGCCAACGCCTTCTACGATAACTTCGTCGTCGGTGATTTCAATTTCCACGCCCATCTTGCGGAAGCAGTCGATGGTGGACAGGCAGTCCTCGCCCATCAGAAAGCCGGTGATGTGGGTGGTGCCGTTGGCAAGTGCGCCGAGCATGACCGCACGGTGCGAAATGGATTTGTCGCCCGGAACGGTGATTTCACCGCGCAAAGGGCCGCAGGGTTGAATTTGCATGGGTTTGTACTCCTTTTATTCGTTGGGCACGCAATAGCTGCCGATTACTTTGATATAGGGAAGCTCCTCGTGAAGCTGATACAGCAGAGACTGCACCGCATGGTCGCGCATGTTGCCGGTGAAATCAACGTAGAACACATAGCACCACGGGCTGTCCTTGAGCGGACGCGAGTGGATCTCGGTCATGTCGATGCCGTAATGCGCGATGGTGTCGAGCACGGTGATGAGCGTACCGGATGCGTTCGGGATGTGGAACGCGATCTCGATGCGGTTGTCCTCCGGCTGACAGGTCAGCGTTTTGCTGACCGCGATAAAGCGCGTCTCGTTGTGCTTCATATCGTTGATGCCCTCGGCGAGAATGTCGAGGTCGTAACGCACTGCCGCTTCGTGCGAGCAGATAGCCGCAAGGCTCTTGTCGCCCTTTTTCTGCACATTCTGGGCCGCAATGGCGGTGTTTGCCACCTCGATAGCCTCGAGATCGTGCTCGGAAATGAAGCTGTGGCACTGCGGCAGCGCATGTGGATGCGAGCAGACGCGCTTAACATCCTCAAGTTTGGTGCCGGGCACCGCCGCCAGACAGTGCGAGATTTTCTTGATGTACGAGCGGTTGATGTACAGGTCGTAGTCGAGCAGCAGGTCGTACACCTCGCTGACCGTGCCCGCGGTCGTGTTCTCGACCGGCACAACGCCGATATCGGCCTTGCCGTCACGCACGGATTGGAAAACCTGTTCCCACGTCGGGACGTTCTGCGGCTCGCAGGTCGGGAACAGCGCACGCGCTGCCAGCTCCTGATACGCACCCGGAACACCCTGATAGAACACGGTTTTCGGGTCGATCGGCGTGTCGCTCGGCGTAAACGGGAACTTTTCCGGCACCTGACGCAGAATTTCGCTGTACTGGTACTCGCGGCTGGCACGGATCATGCTCTGCAGCAGCGAAACGTATTTCAGCTGCAGTTCCTCTTCCATACCGGCGGAACGCTTCTCGACGATCTCGGCTTCGCGGTCCGGCTTGTAAATTTTATCGTCCGACTGGGCCTTGGTCTTGGCGACCTCGAGCGCGAGCGACATGCGCAGCAGGAACAGTTCACGGATGGCGGAGTCAACGCGGTTGATATCCTGACGGATTTCGGGAAGTTCACGCATGATAACCGTTCGCCTCCCTCAGAAGATCGGCCAGTGCGAACGCACAGGCGGCCTCAACGACCGGAGCCGCACGGGTTACGATGCACGGGTCGTGGCGGCCGTGAATATTCAGCGGTTCTACCTTGCCGGTGCGGATGTTGAGCGTATCCTGCGTCATACCGATGGACGGCGTAGGCTTGATGCACGCTCTTACAATCAGCGGCATGCCGCTCGTGATGCCGCCGAGAATGCCGCCGTTGTTGTTGGTTTCGGTCTTGACAACGCCGTTTTCCTCGTAGAACGGGTCGTTCGCATGCGAGCCACGCAGCGCGGCAAAGGCGAAGCCTGCACCGAATTCCACACCCTTGACAGCGGGCACGCCGAACAAGATGGAGGACAGGCGGCTTTCCACACTGTCGAGCATCGGGCTGCCGATACCGGCCGGAAGGCCGACTGCGGCGCACTCGATAACACCGCCAACCGAATCCTGCTCCTCACGCGCTTCCTCGATAGCGGCCAGCATGGCCTCGAGCGCACGCGGATTGTTCACCGGATATTCGGCGTCACGCAGAGCGTTCAGCTGCTCGGCGGTGACTTCCACATCGTCAAACGGCATATCCTGAATCTGGGCGATAGATTGGATGTGCGAACCAACGGTCACACCCTGCTCTTTCAGCCACAGCTTGCACAGCGCACCGGCAAACACCAGCGGAGCGGTCAGTCGGCCGGAGAAATGGCCGCCGCCTCGCGGGTCGTTGCAGGAATTATAGCGCAGCATACCGGTGTAGTCCGCGTGGCCGGGACGCGGCTGCGCCGCCAGTTCGGCGTAGTCGTTCGAGCGCTGATTGGTGTTGCGGATAACAGCACAGATCGGCGTACCGGTCGTTTTGCCGTTGTAGATGCCGGACTGGATTTCCGGCTTGTCCGGCTCCTTGCGTGCGGTGGACTGTTTGTTGCGGCCCGGTGCACGGCGCTCCATTTCACGCAGGACGAACGCTTCGTCGTACGCCACGCCGGACGGGAATCCGTCGATCACAACGCCGATGCCCGTGCCGTGTGACTCGCCGAAAATGGAAATTTTGATCGAATTGCCCCAGGTAGAACCCATGCTGCTCCCTCCTTACAGTTTCAGAACGTATTCGTGCAGCTTTTCTGCGTCGATCGGCGTAATTTCCGCCCGACCGGCCTCGCGCACGAGAATAAAGTTGACAGTCGCGCCGAACTTCTTCTTGTCCGACAGCAGAGCGTTAAAGATGGACTCGCGGTCGTAGGTCAGTTCGGTCGGCAGACCGATGTGCTTCAGAATGTCGATCAGCGGTGCGGTCAAATCCTCGTTGCCCAGCAGAGCGGACAGCCGCATTGCAGCCACCATGCCGATCGCTACCGCCTGACCGTGGGTGAGGTCGGTGTAGTTGCCGAGTTTCTCCGCCGCATGGCCGATGGTGTGGCCAAAGTTGAGGATCATGCGCAGACCGGTGTCGTGCTCGTCGATCGCAACGACATCGCGCTTGATCTTGACGCACTCGTAAATGATATTCTCGATATTCGCCTTGTAGTCCGGCTGGGAAACCATCGTCAGGATTTCCTTGTTGGAAATGTAGCCGTACTTGACGACCTCGGCCATGCCGTCGGCAAAGGTGCTATCCGGCAGGGAAGTGAGCACGTTCGGGTCGATGAGCACGAGACGCGGCTGATAGAACGCACCGACGAGGTTTTTGCCCTCGGGCAGGTCAACGCCGGTCTTGCCGCCAACCGAGGAATCCACCTGTGCGAGCAGCGTGGTCGGGATCTGGCACAGCGATACGCCGCGCAGGAAGGTCGCAGCGGCAAAGCCGGTGATGTCGCCGACAACACCGCCGCCGAGCGCGATAATCAGATCCTTGCGGGTCATGCCAGCGGCCAGCAGGTCGTGGTAAATGCCCTCGACCGTGGACAGCTGCTTGTGCTCCTCACCGGCGGGAATGACCGTGTGCGTCACCGGCAGGGAGAACTGGCTTTCCAGTTTCTCGAGATACAGCGGCGCTACCGTTGAATCCGACACGATATGTACGCGGCTGGGCGAAAAGGTTTCGAGGATCACCGCGCCTGCGCGACCCAGCAATCCGGTTTCGATATGAATTTCGGACACGCCGTTCGCGCCCGTCAGACTCAGCGTTTCTGCCATTTTGAAAACACCCTTTTGGTTGAATTAGTAATTAGGAATTAGTAGTTAGTAAGTATCACTTAATTCCTGCATATTTGCGAAGGAGGTCGGTGGAACACCGACCTCCGGCTATCTTACATTATAATCGAATTAGATTTCGCGGTCAACTGCCGTTGCAACAGCACGCAGTGCATTCATGGTGTGGTGGAACGAATCGTAGGTCAGCGACTGTGCACCGTCGGACAGAGCGTGTGCGGGATCATTGTGAACCTCGATCATCAGGCCGTCAGCACCGGCTGCAACAGCGGCCTTAGCGAGCGGCTCGACCATCCAGTAAATGCCGCCTGCGTGGGACGGGTCAACGATGACCGGCAGATGGCTCATGCGCTTGAGCACCGGAACCGCGGAGATATCCAGCGTGTTGCGGGTGTACTTCTCGTAGGTGCGGATGCCGCGCTCGCACAGGATAACGTTCTCGTTGCCGCCGGCCATGATGTACTCGGCGCTCATGAGGAACTCCTCCATGGTGTTCGCGAAACCGCGCTTGAGCAGGATCGGCTTGCGGGTCTGACCGAGTTCCTTCAGCAGCTCGAAGTTCTGCATGTTGCGGGCGCCGACCTGGAAACAGTCGCACTTGTCCATAAAGATGTCGATGTGCGCCGGATTGGTGATCTCGGTGACAACCGGCAGACCGGTAGCCTGGTGTGCCTTGTGCAGCAGCTCGAGACCCTCAGCCTTCAGACCCTGGAAGGAGTACGGGGAAGAACGCGGCTTCCACGCACCACCGCGGAGCACGGTAGCACCGTCTGCCTGAACGTGCTTGGCAACGTCGATGATCTGCTCCTCACTCTCAACCGAGCACGGACCTGCCATAACGACCAGTTTCTTGCCGCCGACAACAACGCCCGGAGCGATCTCAACGGTGGTGTTGTCCGGATGGAACTTGCGGTTGGCCAGCTTGAACGGCTCCTGCACCTTGATGATGTTCTCAACCTGCGGATCGAGCATGAGCGCGTCCTTATCGACCGCGCCGGTGTCGCCGACCAGACCGATAACGATGGTGCCTTCGCCGTAGATCGGGTTTGCCTTTACGTTCCAGCGCTCAATGTGCTGGGAAAGCTCTTCAACGTGCTCGTGGGTCGTGCCCTGCTTCATAATAATGATCATGTTGTGTTATCTCCTTTATGTATAGGTGGTATTTGCTGTTTGTCACGGCGGAATGGGCATAAAAAAAGCCTTTCATCCTGCAATAAGGGACGAAAGACAAACGGTTCCGCGGTACCACCCACATTCGGCATAACAATGCCGCACTTTTTCGGATACAAATATATCCTATCCCTTTAACGGAGGAAATCCGTCAGCGCCTAATACGGTGAGGTTCAGCGCCGCAGCTCAAGAGGGAACTTCATCGTGCCGGCGTCTGCGTCCGTTTCCAGTCATGCCGGACACTCCCTGAAAGCCGCACTTGGAACGATTACTTTCCTCTGTCATCGCTTTGTGCAATATTTGTGTTTATTATATCGCTGTGCGGACAAGTTGTCAATGGCTAATTTGACATGGTTCGGCAGGAAATTGCATAAATTTTCATGCACCCTGACAGTTTATGCTGCACCGGATAACCGGGACACGCGATCCGCGTAAGCGGTACGCCCTGTCCGGGCGGGAAGATTTTCGCTGAACCTCAGCGTGGAATTCGCCGTACCCACGGCGGTGGGGCAAGAGGGTAGACACCTACGGTTTCTACCCTCTTAACTCCCGTTTCCCTTTATTTGTTAACCTGACGCATACCAGAGACCGGCGACCGCTTCGAAAAAGGGGAACGGCAGTCGGGTTACCCGATTGTAGGGGCGCGCATTGCGCGTCCATTTCTCTACCTATACGCAATGTCGGATACATTGCTGCTACACATATTGGTTACTCTCCGCAGGCGCGACATACCTGTGTCGCGCAACTCATTTGTCTGGTGGCTACGGACGGCACCTATGAATTTTATCTAATGGTAAATGTTATACCGTAGGGAGCGCCGACTTCGGCGCTCCGTTTGTGGCTGACTTGCACAATCTATCCCGTAGGGGCGACCATTGGTCGCCCACGCCACGGTAAACTGTCACCTTCTCTCCACTCTTCACTCTCAACTCTCCACTCTGATAGCAATTTTCCATTCTCCATCCTCAATTTTCAATTTGTCCTTCTACTCCGGCGGCTGAGCGCATAGTTTATAGTGGTGATGAAAATGGACAAACGAAAATCATCCTTCCGACAGGCGATATCGTGCCTGCCGCCGACAAGGCGGGCACAGATGGAACGTCTGGACAGGCAAGAGGACATCGAAGAACTCCGTTTCCGGGCAGGACAGCCGCCTGCGGCGAAAACGGCTATCGGAGAGAAGCCGCTCCCGCTCGAAGCGGTAACATCGGCGGAATTACGCGAGATTCTCAGCCGCGCGGCACAGTACTCGGTGCATAGTTATACAGACAGCCTGCGGCACGGCTTTGTGACGCTCACCGGTGGGCACCGGCTGGGCGTGTGCGGCACAGCCGCTGAGGAAGACGGCCGCATTCTCGGGGTACGCGGACTGAGCTCGCTCAACCTGCGCATTGCGCATCAAGCCGAGGACTTACAGGCGCAAATCGCTCACTGGGCAGGAGCGGACGAGCCGCAGTCCACCTTGATCATCGCACCGCCGGGTTACGGCAAAACGACTTTACTTCGGGAGTGGGTGCGATATTTCTCCGACCGCGGTTTTACTGCCGCGATTGCGGACGAGCGCAGCGAAATTGCGGCTTTAGCGGACGGCGTACCGCAGCTGGCCGTCGGGCGCTGCACCGACGTGATGGAAGGCTGCTCGAAGTGGCAGGCGGCGGTCATGCTGCTCAAAATCATGTCGCCGACGCTGCTGGCCCTTGACGAAATCACCGCTCCCGAGGACGCCAAGGCGGTCTCGCTCTGCACGCACTGCGGCACGGCGGTGATCACCTGTGCGCATGCCGCCGGACTGGACGACCTGCGGCAGCGGCCGCTCTACCGCGAACTGCTTGCGCTCGGCGCATTTCATCAAGCGGTTGTCATCGAAAAACAGGACGGACAGCGGGTCTACCGCGTGGAACGATGGGAGGAAACGGAATGTTAAAGCTGATTGGTTCGGTGATGGTGTTCGGCTCGTGTGCGGCGCTCGGGCTGTCAGCACGACAGAATTTACGGCGCAGAGTGGCGGCGGCAGACGCGATGCTGCTGGCGCTCGGTCTTATCCGCAGTGAAATTTCTGGCAGACGCACACCTATGCCGGAAATTGTCGGTCTGCTTGCGGAAAACGAGCAGCCTATCATCCGCAAGGTGTTTCGCACGCTGCAGCGCCGCCTGCGGGAGCAGAACGGTCTGTCACTCGGCTACCTGTGGCGCAGCACCCTGCGGGACTGCCGTGCGCAGGTCGGACTGGGCACGCAGGAGTGCGACATTCTGTGCGAAGCCGCGAACTACTTAGGCCGCTACGATGCGGACGAGCAGCTGACCGGACTGTCGCAGGTCGAGCGGCGGCTGACGGCCTCGCGGGAGGCGGCACAGGAGGATTTGAACAATCGAGGAAATCTGTACCGCACCTGCGGCATTGCCCTCGGTCTGCTGGTGATTCTGGTGCTGATTTAAGCGGAGGAAAACGATGGATGTTGATCTGATTTTCCGCATTGCGGCGGTAGGAATATTGGTGGCCGTGCTCGGGCAATTACTCTCCCGCTCGGGCCGGGAAGAGCAGGCGCTGATGACGACACTGGCGGGTTTGATTGTCGTTTTGATGCTGATTATTCAGGAGATCGACCGCCTGTTCACCATGATGAAAAATGTATTTGGGTTTTGACTATGGAATTAAGCTTGATTTTCGGCATTGTCCTTGCGGCGCTTACGCTGTCGCTGGTGCTGAAAAAGGACGCGCCTGTTATCGCGTTCCTGCTGGTGCTGACGGCAGGCGTGCTCCTGCTTTTGCGGGTGTTCGGCGCGGCCGGAAGTGCGGCACAGCGGTTCTCCGGACTGCTCTCGCAGTGCGGACTGGATTCGGCGCTGTACCTGCCGGTGTGCAAGGCGGTCGGCGTGGCTGTCGTGGTGCGGATCGTGTCTGCGCTCTGCCGCGATGCGGGTCAGTCCGCGCTTGCGGCCAAGGTGGAGATTGCAGGTGCGGTGCTGACGCTTTCGGTGTGCCTGCCGCTGTTCGAGCAGGTGCTCGACCTCATCACGGAGTGGGCGGTATGAGCAAACGAAAACTGGCGCTGAGTGCGATTCTCGTGCTGTTCCTGCTGCTGCCGTTCGCACATGCGGCGGTGAGCGAGGAACAGGTGCAGTCGGTCGGCGGAGACAGTCTGACCGATGCCATGCCGGACAGCGCCCGGCAATACCTCGACGGCGTATCACCGAAAAACGCGGACACGCTGTCGGATTCGGTATCCAAAGTGATGGATAACATGGCATCCGACAGCCAAAGTGCGATTCAAACCGCACTCGGCGGACTGCTCCGCGTAGCCGTTATCGTGCTGCTGGCCTCGGCTGCAAGAGGCTTCTCTGCGGCAGCAGGCGGAGACGCCAACGACTGGATCGACATGGCGGCCGCACTCGGCTGTGCGGCGGTGCTCCTGCGGGATTTCACGGGCGTGCTGTCGCTCTGCCGCGATACGCTCGGCCAGATCAGCGTGTTTTCGGGCACGCTCCAGCCGGTGCTCGCCACCGTGCTCGCGACCGGCGGCAATACCGCGACCGCAACCGTCCTGCAGGCGGCGACCATGGTGGTGTTCGACCTCGTCATCCGTCTGGTGAACGCACTGCTCGTTCCGGCGGCTTGCGCGTATCTTGCCATCACAGCGGTGGACGCCGCGGCAGCAAACGGCATGCTGCGCGGCATCGCGGACGGCATAAAATCCCTGACATCCGGCGTGCTCAAACTCATTTTAACGCTGTTCACCGCATATCTTGCGATAGCGGGCGGTGTTTCCGGCAATGTGGACCGCATGACGCTCAAGACCGCCAAGCTGGCCGTGTCGGGTGCGGTTCCGGTGGTCGGCGGTGTGATCTCGGACGCGACCGAGACCATGCTGTCCGGTGCGGCGCTGCTGCGCGGCTCGATCGGCATTTTCGGGATGCTGTGCGTCACGGCTATCTGCTTTGTGCCGTTCGTCCGAGCGGGAGCGAGCTACCTGTGCTACAAAGCCGGTGCGGCGGTGCTTTCGCCGCTGTGCTCGGACGGCATGAAGCGGTTTCTCGAAAACGTCGGTACCGGCTTCGGTCTGCTTCTGGGAATGCTGAGCACCTGCTGTATGATACTTTTCCTCGAACTCGTGTATGTGGTGGCGATGGTGAAACCGATATGACTGAATTACTGCAAACAATATTACTGCGCGTGACGATCGCGGGAGCGGCCTCGGCGGTGGCGCTTAAACTGGCAGGCGGCGGTGCCCTGAAAGAAGTCGTGCGTACAGCCGCCGGACTGCTCATGCTGCTGGCGCTCCTGCAGCCGCTGGCGGGACTGCACTTGCTGTCGTGGAACTGGCAGGGAAGCGTCTCGCAGAGCGACATAGACGAAATGCAGGCGCGCAACATGCAGACCACGATGAGCACGGTCGCGGCCAGCATCGCACGAGCGGTGCAGCAGCGTGCGGAAGAAGCCGGTATCCCGTGCACGGTAAACGTGGAGATGGCAAACGACGCGGAAGGCTTTCTGCAGGTCGATAAAGTGACCGTGTACTACGACAGCACAGCCGCAGACCGGCTTTCCGAGCTGCAAAGCCTGCTCACAAAGGAATGCGGCGTACCCGCAGAACGACAGGAGTTGATCGCAAGATGAAGCTGCCGGATAACGAAAATTTAACTGCCGTCAAGGAGAAGGTCCTGCCGGTTTTGAAGAAATACCGAGCTGTATTGGCAGTGTTGCTCGCAGGCGTGCTGCTGCTCGTCTCAGGGCACAGCACAAAACAGGAGCAGGCGCAGACCGCAAGTGCGGATACGACGGTTTCCCAATCATTTGACCTCAACGACTTTCAGCAGGAATTACAAGCACGGCTTTCTGCCATTTTCGGCGCCGGACGTGTGGAACTCATGCTCTCGCTCGACCAGACCGAGGAAGCGGTCTACGCCGTCAACACCCGTCAGACAAGCGGGAGCGACAGCCGCAGCCTGGAAAGCGACGTGAGCGTGGTCTCGAACGGCAGCTATGGCGAAACGCCCGTGACGGTCAAGAGCGTTCTTCCGGTGTTCCGCGGTGCGGTCGTGCTGTGCGACGGTGCGGATGATGCATCGGTTCGGCTGTCCATCACACAGGCAATTAGCACCGTGTGCGGCATCGGTTCGGACAAAGTTACGGTTCTGAAAATGAAATCCGATACATAATAGTAGTCACATAAGGAGGGCATACGGATGAAGAAGATCAAAAAACGCGGAGCGGTCTACGGCGTGATCGCACTGCTGCTGTGTGCGGCGGCTTATCTGAACTGGAGCTACGTTGACACGCCGGAGGACCTGCTTGCGGCGCAGCAGACCGACGCACCGGCGGATACGCAGGCCGACACCTCGGCGGACAGCACCGCCGGTGAGAGCGATTACTTTGCGTCCTCGCGGCTGACGCGCACGCAGGCGAGAGACGAGGCGGTGAGCACGCTCAAGGAACTCAGCGAGAGCGACACCGCCGACCAGAGTGCGAAAGATGACGCGGCCGCACAGATCTCCGCACTGGCGGACGACACGGTGGCCGAAGCCAACATCGAGAGCCTGATCCGCGCCAAAGGCTATGAGGATGCGGTCGTGATGCTTGGCGACGGCAGCGCGAACATCGTTGTTGCACCGCCGGACGGCGGTCTGCAGGCCGAGGACGTGGCCGTTATCCGCGATATCGTCATCTCGGAGACCGGCATGACGGCAGGGCAGATCAAAATCGTGGAAGCATCTTAATGAACATCGTGTATTTTTACTTTGCTTTTTACACAAACTGTGCTATAATGCTCTTAGACAGAACCAGATGATGGGATTGTCTCAAAAAAGGAGAGTGAGCACTATGGCAGATCACAAGGAGTATTGGTCCACCGAAAGCGATCAAGGCTCTATTCGTATCTCTGAGGACGTGGTTGCGTCTATCGCAGCACTGGCGGCTTCGGAAACCAAGGGTGTCAGCGGTTTGTATTCCAGCCTGACGAGCGACATTGTCGGCTTTATCAGTAAAAAGAATTTGTCCAAGGGCGTTCGTATCGAACTCGGCGACGACGATACCGTTAAGGTAGAGATCGGTTTCCTCGCACTGTTCGGCTACAACATCTGCGATGTGGCAAAGGAAGTGCAGGAGAACGTCAAGTCCTCGATCGAGTCCATGACCGGTCTGCGCGTTGTCGAGATCAACGTGCATGTCGGCGGCGTGACCTTCAAGCCGTCCGCTCCGGCCGAGGAAAAGGCCGAGCCGGCACCGGAGGCCGCTGAGGCTCCGGCGGAGACGGCAGACGCAGAATAACCGAACCCTAACAGGCACGGCTCAGGCTGTGCCTGTTTTTCTGTGCAAAAACCTTGCGTTCCGGCGGAAAATAGGATAAAATAGTGATACTGAATAATAGGCGAAATTTGCGTAAATATAGGAGGTCCTGCCGCATGAGTGTGATGAGCAGAACGAAAGCAAGAGAAATTGCACTGCACCTGATCTTTGAGATGGGGTTTCAGCAGTTTGAAGATGAAAACCTGAACGAGCGTCTGGATGAGGAAATTATGAAGTCCATCAGCGGCGATATCGCGCTGTATGCGGGCAAGCTGAGCGAGGAACAGACCGCGTACATCCGCACCGTGGTAAAGGGCGTAGCAAACGACCTGCCGGTGCTCGATACCATCATCGAGGCCAATTCCAAGGGCTGGTCGCTGACCCGCCTGTCCCGCATGACCATCGCGGTTCTGCGTCTGGCGCTGTTTGAGATGCGCGATGTAGACGACGTTCCGGTCGGCGTTGCCATCAACGAGGCCGTTGAGCTGGCGAAGAAGTACGACACCGAGGAAGCCGCTTCCTTCATCAACGGCGTGCTCGGCTCTGCCGCCCGTGCAGAGTTCCCGCAGACCAAGCTGTCCGAGGAGAGCGCCAATGCCTGAACGGTTTTTAGGAATTGATACGTCCAACTACCGCACGTCGGCGGCGATTTATAACGCCGAGACCGGCGAGTGGGTCAACCGCGGCGGACTGCTGACCGTGCCGGAGGGCGCGATCGGTCTGCGCCAGTCGGACGCGCTGTTCCAGCATACCGTGCGCCTGCATGAAAAAATCGAGTCTCTGCCGCAGGGAGAAGTGCGCGCAATCGGCGTCAGCACACGCCCGCGTGCGGTGGAAGGCTCGTATATGCCGTGTTTTCTGGCAGGAGAGAGCGTCGCGCGCAGCGCGGCGCATTTGCTTTCCGTGCCGCTTTTTACCGTCTCTCATCAGCAGGGACATATCGCGGCAGCGGCGCTGTCTGCCGGCAAGCTGGACTTGCTCGACGGTGAATTCCTGGCGTGGCACCTGTCCGGCGGCACGAGTGAACTGCTGCACGTGAAGTGCGGCGCAGACGGCCTGCCGGACTGTACCTGCATCGGCGGCACGACCGACCTTGCAGCCGGTCAGCTGCTCGATCGAGCGGGAAATCTGCTCGGTCTGCCGTTCCCGTCCGGCGGCGCACTGGACGCGCTGGCGCTCACCGCCGAGCCGGAAAAAGGCTTCAAACCCAAGGTAAACGAGTGTAAATTCTCACTCTCCGGTATGCAGAATCAGGTGGAAAATAAATTTAAGACCGCCGAGCCGAAACAGATGGCGCGGTTTGCGCTCGAGACCGTGGCAAATGCGGTCATTAAGGCTACCGAGCAGGCACGCGAGCAGTATCATTGCCCGATCTTGTGCGCCGGCGGCGTCATGGCCAGCCAGATCATCCGTAACCGCATGAATAAACGGTTCGGCGAGGAAGTCTCCTTCGCAGAGCCGACGCTTTCGGGCGATAATGCGGTGGGAGTAGCGGTTTTGGCAGCAAAACAATTAGGAATGAGTAATTAGTAATGAGTAATTGAGGTATCGCGCAGAGCGCGATGATTAAATGCGGCGCAATGCGCCGAACCTTTGGGCGCAGCGCGGACGGAACTCGCGCAAGGATAGCGCCAATTACTAACTACTAATTCCTAATTACTAATTAAGAGGAACTATGGCAACGATATATACAGTATCTCAACTAAACAACGAAATAAAGGACCTGCTTGACGCGGTTCCCGGCTACCGCGGGTTAATGGTACAGGGCGAAATCTCGAACTACAAGGCGCATTCGTCCGGCCACCACTACATGACGCTCAAGGACAAGGACGCAGCCATCAATGCGGTCATGTTCCGCTCGGATGCGATGCGTTTGAAATTCCGTCTGCAGAACGGCATGAAGGTCATCGTCAAGGCACGTGTCAGCTCGTTCCCGCGCACAGGCGCGGTGCAGCTTTACGTCTCCGAGATCATTCCGGACGGCGCAGGTGCGCTCAACCTTGCGTTCGAGCAGCTCAAGGCCAAATTACAGGCGGAAGGGCTGTTCTCCGAGCGATACAAGAAGGAGATCCCGTCCTGTCCGGACAGCATTGCGCTTGTCACCTCGCCGACCGGCGCAGCCGTGCGAGACATGATCCGCATTCTCGGCAGACGCTGGCCGCTGGCTAAGGTGGTGCTCTATCCGGCTCAGGTGCAGGGACAGGGTGCAGCCGAGAGCATTGCACGCGCGATCGCTCTGGCGAACGCCATCGGCGAAGCGGATGTCATTCTGTGCGGCCGAGGCGGCGGCTCGATGGAGGACCTGTGGGCGTTCAACGAGGAAGTGACCGCCCGGGCGATCTTTGCGTCCGAGATTCCGGTGATTTCCGCGGTCGGCCACGAGCCGGATTTCACCATTGCGGACTTTGTTGCCGACCTGCGTGCGCCTACGCCGTCCGGTGCGGCAGAGCTTGCCGTGCCCGACAGGACCGAGTACGCGCTGACGTTACGCACACTGGATACGCGTCTGCACACGGCGGCCCACCGCAGGACAGAGCAGCAGAGAAAGCTGCTGGACGCTCTGCAGGAGCGGCTGTCCAACCGGACTCCGATGAAATACATCGAGGAAAAACGCCTGCTGCTGACCCAGACCGAGGAACGCCTGCTTGCGGCGGTTCCGGCCCGGCTGGAGACCGAGCAAAACCGCTTGAACGGACTGCGGCAGCGCCTGCTCACGGCCGGACAGAGCGATCTGCACCGGAGAAAACTGCGTTTTGCGCAGACCGTGGCGACGCTTGACGCGATGAGTCCACTGCGCGTTTTAGGCCGCGGCTACGCAATGGCGACCAAGGGTGCCAAGCACACGGTCGTGACCGATGCGGCGGCGCTCAAACAGGGAGACACCCTGCACATTCAATTTGCCAAAGGTGCGGCGGATTGCCGCGTGACCGATATCGAGGAGGACAAATAACATGGCGGAAAGAACATTTGAAAGCCAGATGGCACGTCTGGAAGAGATCGTGCGGCTGCTCGAGCGCGGAGAAGCACCGCTGGCCGAGAGCATGAAACTGTTTGAAGAGGGCACCAAGCTGTCCGCGTCTCTGGGCAAGCTGCTCGACAAGGCGGAGCAGAAAGTCACCGTCATGCAGGAAAATATGCAGGGCGAACTCGTAGAGCAGCCGTTTGCGGCAGAGGAGGAGACAAAATGACGTTTTCCGAGCAGTTAAAGGCGGATATCGCCGTTATCGAGCCTGCATTAGAGAAATTTCTCTCGCGGGAGACCGGCGAAGGCTACGACCGCATTTTCGAGGCCGCAAAGTACTCTGCGATGGCAGGCGGCAAGCGTCTGCGTCCGGTGATCGTGCTCGAGTTCTGCCGCCTGTGCGGCGGCGACATCGAGAAGGCTCTGCCGTTCGCGTGTGCGCTCGAGATGATCCACACCTACTCGCTCATTCACGATGATCTGCCGTGCATGGACAACGACGATCTGCGCCGCGGCAGACCGACCTGCCACAAGGCTTTTGATGAGGCGACCGCAGTCCTCGCGGGTGACGGCCTGCTGACGGCAGCCTTTGAGACCGCATCTGCTGCTGAAGGCGTTCCGGCGGAAACGATCGTGCGCTGCATTCGCATTCTGGGCGAAAACGCCGGCATGAACGGCATGATCGGCGGTCAGGTGCTCGATATGGGTGCCGAGCACCGCAAAATCTCGCTCGAGGAACTGCGCCTGCTACAGAAACTCAAGACCGGCTGTCTGCTCCGGGCCGCGTGTGAACTGGGGTGTGCGGCTGCCGGTGCGACCGACGAGGACACGCTCTCTCGGGCACGCGCCTACGGCGAAAAGCTGGGTCTGGCGTTCCAGATCGAGGACGATATTCTCGACATCGAGGGCGACGCCGCTACGCTCGGCAAGTCCATCGGCAAGGACGCGGCCAGTGAGAAATCCACGTTCCCGTCTCTGCTCGGTCTGGAGGAATGCCGCACACTTGCAGCCAAGCTGACCGAGGAAGCAGTCGATGCGGTAAAGCCGCTTGACGGCAGTGCGTTCCTCATCGATCTGGCCCGCAGTCTGACCGGCAGAACTAAGTAATTCGGCTGAATTTAACGGCGAATGACGTTAAGTTAAGATAAAGTTTACACAGCTTTCTTGAATATTTATGCGTTCTGTGTTAATATAAAAAACAAGTGACGTAGTATCCTAGTCAGTTCATGCGATTCCCAAGACGGGCCTAAAAATCCGTAGACGGGCATATCGATGAAGTCTCTGGTGTTTGCTTCTTACGCCCAGTTTGGGGTGGATGCTGGAGGTTAAGGCTTGCGGGCGCGCTTCAATGGCATGAAGTACCGACCCTCTTGCCGTGGAGACCCGTGACTGTCGGACGCCTATAGCATTTCGCAAGAGATTGATGGACGTCCAACGGCACGGGATGAAACCTGCATTGCGGTGCGGCGGAAATTACAAAGGATTGATCACCGACGTAAGGACCAAAGTGCTGTGTGCAGTGTAGCCTGCCTTGAGTGGCCATGGTGAATAAGGTATCCGCCTGCGGTTTCCCGGCCAGGAATGCCGCGGGAATTGACTTTTGAAACCCTGTCTGCAAAAGAGGCTAAGAATCGTTTTGACTGTTGTGGAAATCACCTAGGCTATTCGTGAGAGGCAGACCGTGGATTGCAGTGCGGACTCAGTGGCAATTCGGTCCCGAACATGGCAACATCTCGGCACGGACTTTAATGGGAAACCCCCATGACGGCGACGCATGGCAGTCCGCGGGGAAAACCAACCGAACCTCAAGCCGCAAGATTTACTCGGTCTGCTGTCACTTACCTTATAAAAGAGAAACCGTTGGTCAAACGGTTTGCATATAGGCTCCGGCGGCTGTCTGTGTATTGTGAATTTGCGGGTTGCCGCAAATTTCTGTTTATACAGGGCAAAACGGAGCAAAAATCGGTGAAGGAGTTATCTTTAGTGGATACGACCGACAAACAAAAGAAAAAACCGCCGCAAAAGCCGAAGGCCGTCAATGCGGCCTGGGTCGGCGTGATAACCGTCATCAGCTTTGCGCTGAGCGTTGTCATGTCCTACATCTCGAACGAAGCGCTCGCAAACGCCGGAACGATCCTCTCGTTTGCGGTGCTGCTGTTCTTCATCTGTCTCGGCATTGTGTTCGACATGATCGGTGTCGCGGCCACCTCGGCGACCGAGAAGGAGTTTCACTCTATGGCGGCGCATCGCGTGCGCGGTGCACGCGAGGCCGTCTGGATGGTGCGCAACGCAGAGAAGGTTTCCAGCATCTGCAACGATGTCGTGGGCGATATCTGCGGCATTATCTCCGGTGCGACCGGTGCGCTCATCGTGGCGCACATTACCTCGGGCGTGAGTGCGGGACTCAAGGTCGTTGTGTCCCTGCTCATTACCGGTCTGATCTCGGCGCTGACCATCGGCGGCAAAGCGGCCGGAAAGGGCATCGCGGTGATGTGCAGCGGCAAGGTGCTGGCCATCTGCGGACGGGTGCTGTCCGTACTGCCGCTCAAGCTGGATAATAGAAAGTAACAAAGATATTTAGATAAATCTGCCTTTCCAAAGGTGGGGATATTGATGAAGCAGAAACGATACGGAATTTTAGACAATATAAGCAGTCCTGCCGACTTGCGCGGACTGTCGTATGACACGCTCGGCGTGCTGTGCGCTGCGCTGCGTGAGTTCATCGTGGACTCGGTATCGCAGACCGGCGGCCATCTGGCGTCCAATCTGGGCATTGTGGAGCTGGCCGTCGCGCTCGAGCGCGAGTTCGACTCCTCGCGGGATCGCATTATCTACGACGTTGGCCACCAGTGCTACGTCCACAAGATTTTAACCGGTCGGCGCGACCGCTTTGACACGCTGCGCCAGTACAACGGTCTGTGCGGCTTTATGAAGCCGGAGGAAAGCATCACCGACCCGTGCATCACGGGACATGCTTCGGATTCGGTTTCGGTAGCGCTCGGCATGGCGCATGCGCGCACGCTCAAAAACCAGAAGTACCACGTTGTCGCGGTCATCGGTGACGGTGCGCTGACCGGTGGCATGGCGTATGAGGCGCTGAACAGCGCCGGAACCTCGCGGGAGCCGCTGCTTGTGGTGCTCAACGACAACAATATGTCGATCGCGAAGAATGTCGGCGGTCTCAGCCGCCATCTGTCGCGCCTGCGCGTCAGTCCGCAGTACCTGCGTGCGAAAACCCGCATCAAGGAACGCCTCAGCCGTGTTCCCGGCGGCGGAGCCATCACGCGCGCGGTTTCGCGCTTTAAGGCGAAGGTCAAGCGGGCTGTCCTGCCGACCTCGCTGTTTGAGCAGATGGGCTTTACCTATCTCGGCCCAGTGGACGGTCACGACCTCAAGAGCGTGTGTGAGTTCCTGGCTCTGGCGAAAAAGATGAAAAAACCCGTCCTGCTGCACGTTATGACCCAGAAGGGCAGAGGTTATGCGCCGAGCGAGCAGCACCCGGAGAAATACCACGGCGTTTCCAAGTTCGACCGTGTGACCGGCGAATCGCTCGCACCGAAAAAGGAGGATTTCTCCGCTTGTTTCGGTCGGGAGCTTTGCGCGCTCGCGGAAAAGGACAACCGCATTTGCGCCATCACGGCGGCCATGCCGTCCGGCACCGGACTGACCCGCTTTGCGGAAAAGTTCTCGGAACGCTTTTTTGATGTCGGCATCGCCGAGGAACACGCCATCGGTATGGCGGCCGGTATGGCGGCACAGGGACTGGTGCCGGTAGCGGCCATTTACTCGACCTTCCTGCAGCGTGCTTACGACCAGATCGTGCACGATATTGCCATCGAGGGTCTGCATGTCGTGCTGTGCGTGGACCGCGCGGGCATTGTCGGCGCGGACGGCGCAACGCATAACGGTGTGCTGGATATCGCGTTCCTGCGGTCTATCCCGGGCGTGAAGATCTTCTGTCCGTCCGACTTTGCGGAACTCAAAGTCATGCTGAGTCGCGCGATTTACAAGGAGACCGGACCTGTCGCGATACGCTACCCGAGAGGCGGAGAAGGCGCGTACCGCAGGGAACTGTCGGCGCAGCCGCTCGTGTGCGTACACGAGGAATCCGGCAGTGAGGTGACCATCGTCACACACGGCGTTATGGTCAATCAGGCGATCGATGCGGCGGAGATCCTCATGCACGAGGGCATCCGCGCACAGGTTTACAAGGTAAATGAAATCGGCAGCGGTCTGGAACAGGCGTTTGCCGAAGTTAAGGAAAAACTCGGCGGCTGGTGTGTCGTCGTGGAGGACGTTGTGCCGAACGGCAGTGTCGGCGAGTGGCTGGCCGCGCACCGCAGCGAGCGCACCGATCTGCTGAACACCGGCGACTGCTTTCTGCCGCACGGCGGCGTAAACGAGCTGTACCGCCACTGCGGCATTGATGCCGAGGGCATTGCGGCATATATCATGAAACATCGGAATGGGAAGGAGAACAGCGTTGGCTAAGAAGAGACTGGACGTACTGCTGTTTGAAAAGGGTCTTTGTCCCTCGCGGGAGCGTGCAAAGACCGCAATTATGGAGGGAATCGTCTACATTGCAGGCCAGAAGGCGGGTAAAGCAGGCGATATGGTAGACGAAAACGCCGAACTGGAGGTCCGCGGCAACGAGAACGCGTTTGTTTCCCGCGGCGGCAAGAAGATCGAGAAGGCGCTCAACTATTTCAATATTGACCCGACCGGTCTGGTCGTGATGGATGTTGGCGCGTCCACCGGCGGCTTTACCGACTGCCTGCTGCGCCGCGGTGCACAGAAGGTGTACTCCATCGATGTTGGCTACGGTCAGCTGGCATGGAGCCTTCGTCAGGACCCGCGTGTCAAGTGCATGGAGCGCACCAATATCCGCTATGTAACGCCGGATATGCTGGAGGAAACGCCGTCGTTCTGCGTGATCGACGTGTCGTTTATCTCGCTGAAACTGGTTCTGCCGGTCGTTTCCGGCCTGCTGACCGAGGACGGTCATGTGGCCAACCTTATCAAGCCGCAGTTTGAGGCCGGAAAGGGCAAGGTCGGCAAAAAGGGCGTTGTCCGTGAGCCGGAAATCCATCTGGAAGTTCTTCAGAACTACGTGGAAAACGCACATGCGGCAGGTTTCAAGGTGCTCGACGTGACGTTTTCTCCCATCAAGGGACCCGAGGGCAACATCGAATTCCTCGGCTATCTGGCAAAGCAGGGCGAGGAGCACATTCCGGATCTGGCGGACGTGGTCTGTCAGGCCCATGAGGAGCTGGACGCAAAGGCATGATGAAGAACATTTTCATCTATCCCAATCTGCGCAAGGACAGCGCACGCGATATCCTGCAGCCGGTCTGCGATCAGCTGCGGCGTGACGGTGTGCGGCTTATGCTGCCGTTTCAGATGCGCACGATGAAACCGCTTATCGCGGATGCGGATTACATGGAGACCGACTCGGCAATTCAGTTTGCGGATGCGGCGGTCGTGCTCGGCGGAGACGGCACGATGCTCCGTCTGGCACGAGAGGCGGCGCTGTATCATGTGCCGCTGCTCGGCATCAACGTCGGCCACGTCGGCTTTATGACCGAACTGGAGCCGGCGGAACTGAGTGAAATGGAAAAGCTGTTCACCGGAGACTTTTCGCTCGACAGCCGCATGATGCTGCATGTTGCCGTGCAGCGCGGCGGCCGCATCGTGTACGAGAACGACGCGCTCAACGATATCGTTATCGCCAAGGGCACGGCCTTCCGCGTGGTGCGCGTCGGCATTTCGGCGGACAACGAGGAAGTCACCCGCTTCAACGGCGACGGTGTCATCGCGGCTACGCCGACCGGCTCGACCGCCTACGGTCTGTCGGCTGGCGGCCCGGTCATTGAGCCGAGCGCGGAAAATATCGCCGTCATTCCCATCTGCGCACACGCGCTGGCGGCCAAGTCGTTCGTGTTTGCGCCCGAGCGCAGCGTGTCCATTACCGCAGCGTGCGAGGGCGGCAGTGAGGTGTTCATCTCGGCGGACGGCGGACAGGGATTTGCCGTGCGGCCGGATGATCGGGTCATTATCACCCGTTCCGACCTGCAGACGCGGCTGATTCGCCTGAAAGGCAATAGTTTTTATCGAATTTTGCAGCAGAAGCTGTGAGCGCTGCTGTCATAAGAGAGGAAAACGCAAACCATGAAGTTTCAACGACAGGCAAAGATCCTCGATCTCATCGACCGGTTTGAGATCGAAACGCAGGAGGACCTGACTGCACATCTGCGGTCGCTCGGCTACAACACCACACAGGCGACGATTTCGCGTGATATTAAGGAACTGCGGCTCATCAAGACGCTGTCCTCGGAGACCGGCAAGTACAAGTATACATCCTCGAACGCCGGTGCGGCAGACAGCTTTACCACACGTCTGCGCAACATTTTCCGTGAGTGCGTCACGGACATTAACGCGGCGCAGAACATGGTCGTCATCAAGACGCTGCCCGGTCTGGGACAGGCGGCCGCGATGGCCATCGATGCCATGCGGGCACCCGATGTGGTCGGCACGCTCGGCGGCGACGACACCGTGTTCGCCGTCATGCGCGACAACGACAGCGCAGAAAAGTTCTGCAAACAGGCAAGAGACATTCTAAAGTAAGCGAGGGACAAAGCGGCAATGCTGCAATTACTCCACATTGAAAATATAGCGGTCATCGAACGGGCGGACATCGAACTCGACAAGGGTCTGACCGTGCTGTCCGGCGAGACCGGTGCGGGCAAGAGTATCGTCATCGACTCGATCGGTGCACTGCTCGGCAAGCGCGTCAGCCGCGATCTGGTGCGCTCGGGTGCACAGAAAGGCTTTGTCAGTGCGGTATTTACCGACCTGCCGAAGGCGCTGCGGGAGCTGCTCGACGAGCTTGCGCTCTCCGGTGACGAGCCGGACACACTGTATGTGCAGCGGCAGATCTCGGCGGACGGCAAGAGCACCTGCCGCGTCAACATGAAACCGGCCAGTGCGGCTGTCCTGCGGCAGCTTGCGCCGTACCTGATCGACATTCACGGCCAGAACGATGGCCAGAAGCTGCTCGATGAAGCGCATCACATCGAATATCTGGACGGCTACGCAGGCTGTGCCGAGATTTTAGAGCGATACCGCCCGAAATATCAGGCGCTGGTGACGCTCCGGCGGGAAATCACCGCCCTGGAGACCGGCGAGCAGGAACGCCTGCAGCGTATCGACATGCTGACCTTCCACAAGGAGGAAATCGAGCAGGCGGCGCTCAAACCCGACGAGGATGAAGCGCTCGCACAGCGCAAGGCGTACTTCGACCATGCGGGCAAGATTGCGGGCGCACTCGAGCAGGCGCGTATGGCGCTCTCGGGCGACGATGAGATCGCAGGCGCATGTGAATTGCTCGATCAGGCGGCAAGCGCCATTGAGAGCCTGCGGGAAGTGTCGGATGCGTTTGACGGCATGGCCGAGCAGGCCGAGGAAGTCCGCCTGCTGGCGGCAGACCTGCGCGACAGCGTGGCAAGCCAGGGTGATAATCTGGACTTTTCTCCGGCTGAGCGTGAGATGGTCGAGCAGCGGCTCGATGAGATCTACCGCTTAAAGCAGAAGTATGGCGGCACGATCCCGGAAATTCTGGCGTACCTTGAGAAGATAACCGCCGAACTGGATACGCTCGAGAACGCGGACGACCGTCGGGAGGAACTGCGGGAGCAGTACCGCGGTATGCTCGCGGAAGCCAAGGGCATCGCCGCCGAGCTGACCGAGCAGCGCCGCAAGGCGGCCAAGCAGCTCGAGAGCGAAATCGTGCGCGAACTCAGTGAACTGGACATGGACAAGGTGAAAATGCGGGTTGCGGTCCGCACCGGAACCAAGCTGTCCGCGCACGGCTGCGACACCGTGACGTTTGAGATTTCGGTCAATCCGGGCGAACCGGAAAAGCCGCTTTCCAAGGTCGCGTCCGGCGGTGAGCTGAGCCGAATCATGCTTGCGCTCAAAAACGTATTGACAGCGGGCGAAGATGTTGGTATGCTGATTTTTGACGAGATCGACACCGGCGTTTCCGGCCACGCGGCCCAGCAGATCGGCCGCAAGCTGTCTGCCATTGCGAAAAAGAAGCAGACGCTGTGCGTTACCCATCTGCCGCAGATTGCCGCCATGGGCGACCACCACCTGCGCATTTCCAAATCCGTGCGGGACGGCCGCAGCTACACCGATGTCAGCCCGATGGACCGAGCACACCGTGTAGATGAGATTGCGCGTCTGCTGTCCGGCGAGGAGATTTCGGATGCAGCACGCCGCAACGCAGAGGAACTGCTCGATGCGGCCGGACAGGGAGCGTGAGCCTGTGGTAATCATAGACGAGAGATATAAAGAGCGTGCTCCGTGACGAGTTTCGTGACTTTTGATATACTAAAACACAAATTTGATAGGAGAGCATAACAAATGCAGCTTTACGACGAACTGAAAGCGCGTGGACTGATCGCGCAGGTAACGAACGAAGAAGAGATCAGCGAGATGATCAACAACGGCAAGGCAACCTTCTACATCGGCTTCGACCCGACCGCGGACAGCCTGCACGTTGGCCATTTTATGGCACTCTGCCTGATGAAGCGCATGCAGATGGCAGGCAACAAGCCCATTGCACTGATCGGCGGCGGCACCGCTATGATCGGCGACCCGTCCGGCCGTACCGACATGCGCTCGATGATGACCGTTGAGACCATTCAGCACAACTGCGACTGCTTCAAGAAGCAGATGGAGCGCTTCATCGAGTTCGGTGAGGGCAAGGCGCAGATGGTAAACAACGCCGACTGGCTGATGAAGCTGAACTACATCGACTTCATCCGCGACATCGGCTCCTGCTTCTCGGTCAACAACATGCTCCGTGCCGAGTGCTTTAAGCAGCGCATGGAAAAGGGCCTGAGCTTCCTTGAGTTTAACTACATGCCCATGCAGTCCTACGACTTCTACTACCTGTTCAAGAACTACGGCTGCAACATGCAGTTCGGCGGCAACGACCAGTGGAGCAACATGCTCGGCGGCACCGAACTCATCCGCCGCAAGCTGGGCAAGGACGCGCACGCGATGACCATCACCCTGCTGCTCAACTCCGAGGGCAAGAAGATGGGCAAGACCGCTTCCGGTGCGGTATGGCTCGACCCGAAAAAGACATCTCCGTACGATTTCTACCAGTACTGGCGCAATGTTGATGACGCGGACGTGCTCAAGTGCATCCGTATGCTGACCTTCCTGCCGCTCGAGGAGATCGAGGAGATGGACAAGTGGGAAGGCGCACAGCTCAACAAGGCGAAGGAGATCCTCGCGTACGAGCTGACCGCTCTGGTGCACGGCAAGGAAGAGGCCGAAAAGGCCCAGACCGCTGCCAAGGAGATTTTCGTTTCCGGCGGTGCGGCTGCCAACATGCCGACCACCACGCTGACCGATGCCGACTTCACCGACGGCCAGATCGGCGTGCTGACGCTGCTCGTTAAGTGCGGCCTGGCGTCCTCCAACGGTGAGGCGCGCAAGCTCGTGCAGGGCGGCGGCGTATCGCTCAACGGCGAGAAGGTCGCTGACTTCAAGCAGCAGCTTGCCAAGGACTTCTTTAACGAGGAGTGCATGATCAAGAAGGGCAAGAAGACCTTCCATAAGGCAATCCTCGGCTAAATTGCTGTCGCGGAACCACGGTTCCGCCGACAAGAGGAACGGACCGTAGGCCGTTCCAAAGTCGTCCGAAAGTTCCGCCCGTTGGTTGAAACTTTCTCCCTCTTAGGGTATAAAAACCGAGGCGCATGTCCCCGGTTTTTATGGATTGCGATGCAATCCGATTATATGCGCGCTATCGCGCGGATATAGATTGAGGTTGCTGCAAATACACTTTTAGACGCAAAGAAGCGGCGTGAACAGGGTTCGCGCCGCTTTTGTTATCTGGTTTTAAGATAGGAACTGTTCCGCGACAAGCATGACAAGCGGCAGCGTTGCCACGGACAGGATGGTGGACAGGCACACATACGACACCGCCTGCCGGTAATCCTGATCGAACTTCTGCGCAAAGATGGCCGTGCTGCTGGCGACCGGCGTTGCTGCCGCAATGAGCGTAATCAGCGTGATTTCACCGCGGGCAAAGGGAAACAGCAGGAACACGAGCACCGTCACCGCCGGAACGACCAGCAGGCGCAGTGCGGAAACGATGTACAGTCTTGCGCTCGCGAACAGGTCGCGCAGGCGAACCTTGGACAGGTAAAAACCGAGAATGATCATCGCCAGTGCGGTATTGGCGTCTGCGATGTAGCCGATCGTACCGGTGACGACCGAAGGCAGAGTCGGCTGTGCCACAAACAGGATGAGACCGATCACCATGGAGATGAAAACCGGATTGACGAACACCATTTTCAGATTGATGGTTTCCTTTTTGCCTGATATAATAACAATGCCGTAGGTCCACTGCAGCAGATTGACAAGCGTGCTGTACGAGACCACATAGAAGGCCGCTTCCGGGCCGAACACGGCGGTAACGAGCGGAATGCCGATGAAACCGGCGTTGCCGAACGCGACCGCAAAGTTTTCGATCCGGTGCCGGGTGCCGCAGGTGAGGTAGGCCACGCCGATGGACGCGACAAACGCGATCACCGCGATAACGGCCGAAATACCCATGGCCCGCAGCTTGTCAAAGCTGAACTCGGACATGTAGCTGCGCAGGATAACGCACGGAATGACCGCGTACAGCAGCATGTTGGACAGGTCGCGGCTGCCCTGTTCGGTCAGCATGCCGCGCCGGGAAAGGAGCAGACCGAGCATCATCAAAAGGAACATGATGATGGTCTGCTGGAGCAGAATTTGAGTAATCATAAGGGAAATTTTCCTGTACTTTCATAGAATGGAGGGGAATGCGATGGAATTATATCAGCTTCGGCAGTTTGCCGCCGTTGCCAAATACGAAAACATGACGCGAGCGGCCCAAAGCCTGAACGTAGCACAGCCCGCTGTATCCAAAACCATACGGAATCTGGAGAGCGAGCTGGGAGCCGAGTTATTCGAGCGAACGGGAAAGGGACTGCGCCGCACCGAGCAGGGCGATATCCTGCTGCGGTACGCACGCACCATACTGGAGGCCGAGCGTGACGCACGCGGCGAGATCGAGGAGAGCCTGCACCGGACAGGCGGTCTGTGCATCTGCGCGCTGTCGTGCGCGGAGCGTATCAGCGAGATACTCGCGGGCTTTTCCGCCGAGTACGGCAATCTGGACCTGCGCATCAGCAGCACGCCCGAGGGCAGCGATCTGCTGCTCGATTCCGCGGTATCGCGGGACGAGGTGCCTGCGGGAGCCGTCCTGCTGTACGACGAGGAGATGTGCGTGGCTGTGCCCGAGGGACACCGGTTTGCCGATCGGGAAAGCGTATCGCTCTCCGAGCTGGCCGACGACCCGTTTATCGCGCTGAGCAATTCGCAGTCGTTCCGGCAGATCTCCGAGCATATTTTCCGCTCGGCCGGTGTGGAGATGCACGCCGCCATCGAGTGCGACAGTGCGGCACTGCAGATTCGCCTGCTGTCGTGCGGCATGGGCGTTGCACTCGTTGCCTCCGGCGAGTGGCGGCAGGTCTGCGAGGACGCAGGCGTGCGCCTGCTGCACATCAAAGACGCACAGTGCCGCCGGTATATCTATGTGCAGACGCTCGGACGGTTCCGCACGCAGAGCATCCGCGCGTTTACTGCGTATCTGGAACGGTATTTTGCGAAAATGGCATGATTTACGCCGTATGGGCGGACAGAAGTCCGCCCATATTTTTGTTATCGCGACAGTTATGCTGCGTGTACTTCCAGCGGTACCTTTTCGCCAAGCTCGAACTGGTGCAGGCTCTCGAGCGAGCACTGAACCATATCGAATACGGCCTGATCGGTGAAGAACGCCACATGCGGGGTAACGATGGTGTTCTGGAAGGATTTCAGGATGATGTAATCGTGGTTGGTGACGCGGCTGTTGTAATTGTGATCGACGCGGATAACGTCGTTTTCACCCTCAAAGCAGTCCACGCCGACCGAGCCGATACGGCCGGACTCAATGCCCTCGATGAGTGCGTGCGTGTCGATGAGTGCGCCGCGTGCACAGTTGATGATGACGACGCCCGGCTTCATCTGCTGGATGGATTCGGCGTTGATCATGTGGTAGGTGCTGTCGTTGAGGAACGTGTGCAGCGTGATCACATCCGACTGCGCGTACAGCGACTCGAGCGAAACGTACTCGACGCCCATCTGCTTCATTTCCTCGGACGGATATGGGTCATGCGCGATAATGCGGCAGCCGAAGCCGGACAGGTTGTGAATGACGGCCTTGCCGATGCGGCCGGTGCCGATGACACCGATGGTCAGGTTCTGCATCTCCATGCCGCGTGCCGCGCCGGAAGCACCGAGCGAGTAGTCCGCGGTGTGCGAGCGGAACATGATGTAGCCGGCCTTACGGATACACATCAGCATGAGCATGACCGTGTAGTTGGAGACCGCATACGGCGAATATCCGGCGTGGGACACGCGCAGACCGAGACGCTTTGCGGCTTCCAGGTCCACATTATCGTAGCCGATGGTACGCAGCGAGACATAGCGCACACCGTTCTCCGCCAGCTTTTCCAGAATTGGTGCGGGCAGATCGCAGGTGCAGGAAATGCCGTCGTAACCGCGGGTCAGCGCAACATTATCGAGGGTGAGCGTATCCTTTTGCAGCGTGAGGTCCATCTTGAGCGACTGACTGAAGTGATCGAAAAACGCGCGTTCGTCCGGACGGGCGTTGAATGCCATAACTTTCATTTTACTTACTCCTTGATCCATTCGTGGGTGAGTTTGCCGAGAATTTCAATGCCCTTGACGATCTGCTCGTCCGTCGGGGTAGAATAGTTGAGACGGAAGGCGTTCGATACCTGCGTTTCGTCTGCGAGGAAGGCCGAACCGGGCACGCAGAGGACACCACGGCTGATTGCCTCGCGGACAAACGGCTGCGAATCCATGCCTTCGGGCAGGAAGGCCATGACGAACAGGCCGCCTTCCGGCTGCGGGAACGTAACCGCCGGGTGGAACGTGCGGCGCATGGTATCGAGCATCAGATTGCACTTGGCGCGGTACACGTCACGCGCTTTGTCGAGGTGAGCGGCAAAATCGTACTTGGTCATGTACTCGTTGCAGACGTACTGGAACAGCACGTTGGAGTGCACATCCGTGGTCTGCTTGGCGATGGTGAGCGGCATGGTGAGCGACTTGCTGAACACGAGGAAGCCCAGTCGGAACGCCGGAGCCATCACCTTGGAGAAGCTGCCTGCGTACAGCACGCGGCCTTCGGTGTCCATCGACTTGATGGTCGGCACGTCCTCGCCGGTGAAGCGCAGCTCGCCATACGGGTTGTCCTCAAGGATGGCAATGTCGTACTTGCACGCGAGTTCGTACACCTTTTTGCGCTTTTCGAGCGTGGTCGTGATGCCGGACGGATTCTGGAACGACGGGATCGTGTACAGCAGCTTGGTCTCCGGATGGGCCTTGAGAGCAGCCTCGAGCGCGTCCGTGTCCATGCCGTCCTGCTGCATCGGGATGCCGATCAGCTTCGCACCGTACGAGCGGAATGTGTTCAGGCAGCCGACAAAGGCCGGGTCTTCGGTCAGGATGACGTCGCCTTCGTTTACCAGAACCTTGGTGGTGAGGTCGGCGCACTGCTGGCCGCCGGACACGATGAACAGCTCGTTTTCCTCAAAGTCGAAGCCCTGTGTACGGGCAAGGTAGGCCTTCATGGTCTCGCGCAGCGGAATGTAGCCCTCGGACAGGCCGTACTGCAGCACCGAGATCGGTGCGTTTTTCATGACATCGGCAATGATCTCGGCAATCTCGGGCACCGGGAAGGTCTCCGCGGATGGGTTGCCGCCGCCGAACGAGATCATGTTCGGGTCCGCACCCAGCTTGAACAGCTCGCGGATGGCCGAACCGTGCACGTCGGACATTCGGTTGGAAATTTCATACTGCATATCTATCGCTCCTGTTAAGATTTGGATTACAAGAAAACAAAAAGGTGCTGAAACCCCTTAGTCGGTAAGTTTCAGCGCCTTTGCTGATGGTTCTATTGTAAACCTGCACAAGAAATTTGTCCAATATCTGTTGTTTATGACGATATAACGGGAAAGAATAAAGCTGTCGCGAAACTACAGTTTCGCCGACAAGAGGAACGGACCGTGGGCCGTTCCAAAGTCGTCCAAAAGTTCCTATTCAGAAACTTTCTCCCTCCAGAAGTCAAAAATCCGAGGCACATGTCCCCGGATTTTTGGCATTTGCAAAGGCAAATGCTATTGAACGCGCGCTATCGCGCGAAAGACGCGAAAAATTTACAAAATAACCGTTTTAACAGCCGGATAGCCTTGAAGAATCTAAGAAAACCTGCGATAATAGTAGGGTATAGAATTTCTGAATAAGAAAGCGAATTTTGCTATGAAACATATCTGTATTGGCATCACGGCGCACGTCGATGCCGGAAAAACCACTTTGTCTGAGGCCATGCTGTACCAGGCGGGTGCACTGAAAAAATTAGGCCGCGTGGACCATCAGGACGCATTCCTCGACACGTTTGCGCTCGAGCGTGCCCGCGGCATCACGATCTTCTCCAAGCAGGCGGAGTTCAGCCTGCCGCACACCGAGGTCACGCTGCTCGACACGCCCGGCCACGTCGATTTCTCGGCCGAGATGGAACGCACGCTGCAGGTGCTCGACTGTGCGGTGCTGGTCATCAGCGGCACGGACGGCGTGCAGGCGCACACGGAAACGCTGTGGCGGCTGCTGACACGGCAGGGAATCCCGACGTTCTTGTTCATCAACAAGATGGATCTGGACGGCGCAGACCGAAATGCACTCCTGCAGGAGCTGAAATCGCGGCTGGACAGCGGCTGCGTGGACTTTACCGCGCCGGACACGATGGCGGAGGAGCTCGCTGTGTGCGATGAAGGTCTGCTCGAGCAGTACCTTGAGACCGGCAGTCTGGATGATGCACAAATCGCACGTCTGGTCGCGGAACGCAAAGCCTTTCCGTGCTACTTCGGTTCGGCGCTCAAACTGGATGGCGTAGACGCGCTGCTGGACGGTCTGGAACGCTACCTTCCGGTGCCGCAGTACGGCGCAGAGTTCGGTGCCCGCGTGTTCAAGATCGCAAGAGATGCCCAGGGCAACCGCCTGTCGTACCTCAAAATCACCGGCGGTTCGCTGTCCGTGCGCGAGCAGCTTTCCGGCGGTGAGGATGGCGGCTGGCAGGAAAAAGTCAGCGGCATCCGCATTTACTCCGGCGAAAAATTCCGCACCGCAGAGCAGGTGCAGAGCGGCATGGTCTGTGCCGTGACCGGTCTGACGCACACGCGTCCGGGTATGGGCCTTGGCGCGGAAGCAGGCGCACTGCCGCCGGTTCTGGAGCCGGTACTCGGCTACCGCGTGTGCCTGCCGGAAGGCTGTGACGCGCATATCATGCTAAGAAATCTGCGCCAGCTGGAAGAAGAGGATCCGCAGCTTCGTGTGGTCTGGAACGAGCGGCTCGGTGAGATCCACCTGCAGCTGATGGGTGAGGTGCAGCTGGAAATCCTCACGAGCGTCATTGCGGAACGCTTCGGCGTGGACGTGACCTTTGACGAAGGCAGCATCGTCTACCGCGAGACCATCACCGAGCCGGTCATCGGCATCGGCCATTTCGAGCCGCTGCGGCATTACGCCGAGGTGCACTTGCTGCTCGAACCGGCAGAGCGCGGCAGCGGCATTCAGCTGTCAACGGCGTGCCCGACCGATGTGCTCGACCTGAACTGGCAGCGCCTGATTCTGACGCATCTGGCGGAAAAACCGCACTTAGGCGTGCTGACCGGTGCACCGATCACGGATGTGAAGATCACCATCCTCGCCGGACGCGCGCATGTCAAGCACACCGAAGGCGGTGACTTCCGAGAGGCGACTTACCGTGCCGTCCGCAACGGACTCATGCGCACCGAGAGCCTGCTGCTCGAGCCGTATTACGCCTTCCGGCTGGAACTGCCGGACGAGTGCGTCGGCCGGGCCATGACCGACATTCAGCGCATGAACGGCACGTTTGAGCCGCCCGAACAGGGAAGTCACGGCTCGATTCTGACCGGTACGGCGCCGGTCTCCACCATGCGAAACTACTGGACCGAGGTCGCCGCGTACACCAAGGGACGCGGTCGGCTGTCGTGCACGCCGGACGGCTACGCGCCCTGCCATAACGCCGAGGAAGTCATCTCGGCAGCGGCTTACGACCCGACCGCCGATGTGGAGAACACGCCGGATTCCGTGTTCTGCTCGCACGGCGCAGGCTATGTCGTCAAGTGGAACGAGGTGCCTGAGCACGCCCATGTGGACACCTCAAACGTGCTGAAAACCGAAGAAGAAGAGCCGGAAGAAGTGCGTCCGGTCCGCTCGTCCGGCACCGGCGGCGGAGACGGCTTTAGCGGTGATGCGGAACTGCGTGCCCTGTTTGAGCGCACCTACGGTCCGGTCAAGAACCGCGGCTTTGAGGCCTTTCAGCAGAGCCGCAAGAAGGCGGCAACACTCGAGCAGCTGTACGTCACCCGCATTCGTGAGGACGATTATCTGCTCGTGGACGGCTACAACATCATTTTCTCGTGGGACGAGCTGCGTGATATCGCTTCCCGCGATGTCAACGCTGCCCGCGAGGCGCTTGTCAACGTGCTGAGCAACTATCAGGGCGTGCGCAAGTGCCATCTCATCCTCGTGTTCGACGCGTATAAAGTGAAGGGCGGCACCGGCTCGATCGAGCAGCGCGGCGGCATCCACATTGTGTACACCAAGGAGGCCGAGACCGCGGATATGTACATCGAGCAGGCGTCCTATGACCTGTCGCGCAAGCACCGTGTCCGCGTGGCCACATCGGACGGCATGGAGCAGATGATCATCCTCGGCCACGGTGCGGAACGTATTTCCGCAACCGAACTGCACTGGGAAGTGGAGCAGGCGAATGAGCATATCGAGGCAATTTTGAAAAAATTGTGAACAAAAATCGGTTTGGACTTGAATTCATAGTAAACCTGTGGTATATTGGTGAAAAGGGGAATTTGCAACTATGAAGATTTCAACCAAAGGAAGATATGCGCTCCGTCTGATGATCGACCTGGCGCAGCATGACGCAGGCGGCTACATTCCGCTGCGCGATATATCAAAGCGACAGGAGATTTCGGCCAAGTATCTGGAGCAGATCGTGGTGCAGCTGTCGCGTGCAGGCTTTGTGACCTCGACACGCGGCGCACAGGGCGGCTACCAGCTGGCGCGGCATCCCTCGGAGTATACCGTGGGCGATATCCTGCGCATCACCGAAGGGTCGCTGGCGCCGGTTGCGTGTTTAGACCATGAGCCGGTGGATTGCTCTCGTGCGGATGACTGTATTACGCTCACGTTCTGGCGCGGATTGTATGACGCGATCAATCAGTACGTCGATTCGGTCACGCTGGAGGATCTGGTCAATAACGGTACGCTGAATTTTTCGATTTAAGGCAAAAAGACAGACGATTTATCGTCTGTCTTTTTTGTTTCATCTGGTGAAATAATGGAAAATGAACGTGTGATGTAGCGTTGCGTGGGCGGCCAATGGCCGCCCCTACGGGGAAGATGATAGCAATCATTGGATTCGCAGTTGCCATCCGTAGTCACCGGGTCAACGAGTTGCGCGGCACAGTCATGTCGCGCCTGCGGAGAGTAACCCGCATGTGTAGCAGTAAGGAATCTGACATTGCGCAGAGGTAGAGAAATGGGCGGACACATTGGTCCGCCCCTACGGTAGTAAAAATCCTCTGTCGTACCCCTTTTCGAAGCAGTCGTCGGTCTCTGGTATGCGTCAGGCTAAGAAATAATAGGAAACTGGAGTCCCAAGAGGATAGAAACCTTGGTGTCTATCCTTTTGGACCACCCAGCCAGCGACTGGCTCCTACTCCGTCCCTCGGAGCGAAAGAAAAGGGAACACCCACAGGCATTCCCTTTGCGAATATAAACTTACGCTCGATGCAGCAGCTTTTTGACACTGAGCAGCATCTCACGGCTGTTGAGCGCGGCGACCGCACCGAACAGCACAATCTGCCAGACAAGCCACAGCGGCGGCTCGAGCAGCATGAGCACGGACTGCACGGCAAGCAGCACGACCGTCAGCGTCAGACGCGTCACCTTCCAGCGGACCGGCATGAACCGGCGGCTGTCCAGTGCGCGGTACAGGAACAATGCAACGTAGCTGATGAGCGTCGCCAGCGCCGCACCGGTGCCGCCCATCTTCGGGATGAGCAGGGCATTCAGGCCGATGTTGATGACCGCGGAGAACGCCGTGGACAGGAAGGACGCGACCGTCTTCTTTTCGAGCAGGTACACGCTCTTCTGAAAGCTGGACAGGCAGTTGAAGCCTGCGCCGATCGCCAGGATCGGAATGAACGTCCAGCCGATATAGTAGCTGGGCACGGCAAGCACGGTCATGGCGAGTTTTGCGCACATGACACCGCCGGACGCGATGATGAACACGATGGACGAGTAGGTGTTGCCGACGTTCGAGAAGAACGTGATCTGCTCCTCCTTGGTGTTGTTGTTGACCATGGAAATCTGCCATGCGTCAACGAAAATCGAAGCCACAAGCGCAATCAGTGTCGGCACGCGGTACGCAATCGAGTAGATGGCGCTGACCGCGGTATCCTGCATGGACGCAAGGAACACCTGATCGGAAAAGCCGATGATATACACAAGGATAGCATCCGGCACGAGCGGCAGAGAATACGCCAGCATGCCGCGCCACAGGTGCGTATCCAGCCGCTTGAGCTTGACATACTTCCACAGGCTTGCGATAAGGAACAGGCACACAGTGGACAGCGCGTCCGAGCAGATGATGGAGAACACGTAGCCGAGGATATTCCAGCGGAACACCTTCAGATACAGAATGTTCAGCATGATGGTGACGAACGTGCGGAAAATACCGTCGATCGCGTACAGCCGGACGTAGCCGAGCGCACGGATGAACTGGCTGCACACGTTTTGCGTGCACGAGGTCAGCACATACAGGTAGATGATCCACTGATACTCGAGCAGCGAGCCGGTAACGCCCGCAGACGTGTTATAGTGGATGAGACTGAGCAGCGGATGGAACGGCAGTGCGATAATGAAACCGCACAGCACGGTCACAAGCGCGATGGTGAACACGCTGCGCTTGTAGTACTTGCGCTCGAGTCCGTAGCGGATGACCGCCTGTCCGATGGACAGCGACACCACCGGATACAGGATACTGGTGGTCTTGATGATCAGGTCGGCGACACCCATTTCGTCCTGCGTCATCATGCCGGTGTAGAAACGCAGCATGAGGATGACGAGGATCTTGGAACTGAACGTGCCTATCGCAAAGATAAAGGTATTGCCGAGAAGGCGTTTGTATTGATTCATTTTTTGCCCTTTCTCAGCCGGAGTGTGTGGAACTGGTCGGTGACACGGTCGGTCAGCCAGGCGGAAACAAGGCCGCACAGGATGCCGATAGCCGCACCGGCCAGTACGTCGGTCGGGTAGTGGACGCTGGCATACAGCCGCGAGAACGCAATGGCTGCCGCCAGCAGCAAGGCCAGGAATCCGGTCTTATGGTGGAAGAAATACAGCGCCGTTGCCGCCGCAAACGAACTGAGTGCGTGTCCGGATGGGAACGACCATGCGTCCTCCGGCGTGAGCAGCGCTGTTAGATCCGTGTGGGTGACGAACGGACGCGGCCGCATGACAAGGTTCTTGAGGAACTGGTTGCCAAGCAGGAAACCAACGCCGAGCGCGATGAGCATCGCGACACCGGCACGCCGTGTCCTGCGGAAGAACAGCAGCAGCACGGCAAGCACAATCCAGACGGCGCCGTAGCTGCCCATCAGGGAGAACACCTTCCAGACCGTGTCGGACAGACCACCGCGCCAGTGCTCCGAGATGTACGCGAGAACGCCGTAGTCAACTGAATGCACAATATCGAGCAGAATATCCATTTACCGGAATCGCCGCCTTTCGAGAGAATTACTTGTCAGAGCCGGAACGGTCTACCTTGTCCACGATGAGGGCGATCGCCTGGTCGCCGGTGACATTGGTAGCGGTGCCGAAGCTGTCCTGCGAGAAGTGCAGCGCGATGATAAGCTGCTGCATCGGGTCGGTGAAGCCGAGCATCGAGGTGATAAGGCCGAGTGCGGACATAACGCCGCCGCCCGGTACACCGGGAGCCGCAACCATGGTAACGCCGAGCATGAATACGAACGGTGCAAACATCGCAAAGGTCGGGTTCATGCCGCTTGCGATCATAATGCCCATCGAGCCGAGCACAAGGCAGATGGTATCGCCGTTGAGGTTGATGGTCGCGCACAGCGGAACAACAAAGTCGGCAACGTCGTTATTTACATTATTATTATATGCACAATTCAGCGCAACCGGAATGGTAGACGCGGAAGACTGGGTGCCGAGTGCGGTAAAATATGCCGGAGCGACATTCTTGATGCTCTTGAAGTGGTTCTTGCCGCAGACAACGCTCGCCAGACCGAACTGGGACACGATGTACAGCAGCTGCAGTACGATGATGATGGCATACAGGGAAGCGAACATCTTGACGGTAGCCGCCAGACGGCCTTCGGCTGCAATGTTGGCGAACAGGCCTGCAATGTGGATCGGGATGAGCGGAATAATGATGCGGCTGAGTACGCCGGTGACGATCTTCTGCAGGTCGCGGAAGACGTTCAGCAGCGAGTCACCACGCAGGTTTGCCATGCCGATGCCGAGCACGAACGCGAGCACGAGGGCGGTCATAACGCCGAATACCGGGTCAACCGTGATGGTGAACAGCGGCTCGAAGGCGTTGCTCTCGAGCACGTCGCCGGTGATGGGCTGGATCAGGCTCGGCAGGACAGCCTTGCCGATGAAGAAGGTCAGCAGGCCGGAAACGACGGTCGTGCCGTAGGCCAGCAGCAGGGTCAGGCCGAACAGACGGTTTGCCTTCTTGCCAAGCTCTGCCATGCCGACCGTGATGAACGACAGGATGATGAGCGGGATCATGAACGACAGGAAGGTGGAGAACAGCGACGTAAAGGTCGCAAACAGGCGGATAACGGTAACAAAGCCGGTGGTGTCGGCAATGCCGAACCACTGTCCGCACATACCGATGAGAATACCGGCGATGATGCCGATAATCAGTCGAATCAACAGTCCTAATTGTTTCACTTACATTTACTCCTCTTTTTCACAAAAATTTTAACATACTGAGAACATTATAACAGAGAAAATGTCTGATAGCAAGTTAAAGCGGCAGATTATGGCGGAGTATACCGAATTTATCCGAATTTGTGGTTGCTATCGTGAATACAGGGCGCTATAATATAAAGGTGTACCTGTCGCAACAAGGCGGGTGCATGGAGAATCCAAAGCATATTCCGAGCATAGATTAGTTAAGAGGTATACTCATGGCAGATAAAAGCGCAAACAAACCGAAGAAGGGAGCGCATTTGATCAAAAAACAGGCCAAGAAACCGGAAAAACCGGTGCAGGCCGTCAAGCCCGAACCCAAGCCGAAGAAAAACCGCAAGGTGCCCATCGGCGTAAAGATCGCCGTCGGCGTTGTCATTGCTGCGGCAGCCGGTGCGTTCGGCTATGTGTACTGCTACCCGAATGTTTTCCCGGGTGTGACTGTCGGACCGATCGCGGTCGGCGGCATGAACCGCGACGACGCGGCAAACACCATCGAGGACCAGAGCACGCCGCTGTACGAGGGCAAAAACGTCACGGTGACGATCTACGACTCCAACTACGATATTCCGGTCGATAAGGTGCTGAAAAGCGTGGACGGCATCCAGTCGGCCGAGAACGCCTACGAGGTCGGCCGCACGGGCAATCCGCTCGAGCGCGTGCGTGATATCATCGGTGCCATGCGAGGGCACAGAGAAGCGCAGATTGCGGCAACCGTGGACGAGGAAAGTCTGCGCGGCACGCTCAACGAGATCGCGGACACGGCTCTGACCGAGCCGGTCGAGCCGACATGGGAGCTGAAGGACAGCAATCTGATCGTGCATTCCGGCAAGCCGGGTGTCAAGTTCGACACGGATGCGGTCGAGCAGGCGCTGACCGACCAAATCCGTCTGATGGACTTTGAGCCGTATGAGGTCTCGACCGACGTGACCGCGGCTCCGGCCATCGACGTTGACAAGATTGCCGCCGACATCATCGGCGATCCGGTGAACGCCACCGTCAGCAAGGAGGACGGCACGACCATCATCGCCGGCAAGGCAGGCGTGTCGTTCGACACCGACAAGGCCAAGGAGATCATCGGCGACGGCTCGCAGGAGACCTACACCATTCCGGTGACGATCACGCAGCCGTCTATCTCGGCGGAGACCCTCAAGGCGAAGCTGTTCCATGATACGCTCGCACGCACGGCGACCAATCTCGACGAGAGCAATGCACCTCGTACCAACAATATCCGTCTGGCGGCCAAGGCCATCAACGGCACGATTCTCAATCCGGGTGACGAGTTCTCCTACAACGGCACGGTCGGCGAGCGCACGTCCGCACGCGGCTATCAGGAGGCGCATGCTTACGCAAACGGCAAGATTATCGACGAGTTCGGCGGCGGTGTCTGCCAGCCGTCCTCGACGCTGTACATGGCTGTGCTGCGTGCCGATTTGAAGGTAACGGAGCGACATAATCATTCGTTTACCGTGTCCTACACGCCGCTTGGCGAGGACGCGACCGTGGATTACGGCAACCTGGACTTCCGGTTTGTCAACAATACGGCGTATCCGGTCAAGATTCTGGCCGAGCAGACCGACGGTCAGATGATCATGACGCTTGTCGGCACCAAAACGAGCGACAAGACGGTCACGACCCGCACCGAGGTGCTCGAGACCTACGAGCCGGAGACCGTCACCAAGACGGACAGCTCGATGGCCGCAGGCGACAGCCGTGTGGAGACCTCGGGCATCACCGGCTACTCCACCAAGACCTACAAGCAGATCACCGAAAACGGCAAGACGACCGAGGTGCTGGCCAACAGCTCCACCTATTCCAAGCGGGATGAGGTCGTGTATGTCGGTGAATGACAGAGAAAACGGAGAATTTTATGAACAATTTTACATCTGAGACCCGTAAGCAGCTCAAGCGGGAGCAGAAGGCACGCGTGATGGAAAACCTCGGCCGCTGCATCGGCATCCAGCTGATGTATCTCGTGCCGTATGTGCTGCTGATGGTGATTCTGTACGTTTCCGTGTTCGGCAGAGCGATCGCGCTCATCGCGGGCAGCGTTGCCGTGGACGATTATCAGCTGATGATGGCGCTCTCGCGCGGACTGAATACGGTCTGGCTGTGCATCGCGCTCATGCTGGCGATCACGGGTCCGCTGCAGTTCGGCCTCATGCACTTTTACATCGGTCTCGCGCACGGCGAAGAGGTAACGGCGGGTATGCTCATGCACCCGTTTACCTCGCTGAAGGGCATCTGGGCGGGTATCCGCATGGTGTTCACGCTGTGGCTGCGCGGCATTATCTGGTCGATCGTGCCGACGCTCATTTACTCGGCGTTCGTGTTTGCGGCGGCTATGGCGGTCTCGGATACGATGCAGTATCAGATGATCGCGGCTGCGCTGCAGATCGTGTATCTGATTGTGATGATTCCGATTCGCGTCAAGCTGCAGACCTACAACGCCGGCTGGATTCTGCTCGCGCAGGACGAAAACCGCGGTGCCTGGGCGGCTACGCGGGAAGCATCGTGGGCGTTCCGCGGGAATCTGATGAAGCTGTTCGTGTTCGACCTCAGCTTTATCGGCTGGTATGTGCTGATTGCCGTTGTCCTGTGGGGATGTGTCCTGCTCGGCACGGTCGGCATGATGACCATGAGCACCGGCATGGCGGTCGCGGTGTTCGCTGCCGCTCTGGTGGCGGCTCTGTGCCTGACAGCCGTGCTGAACGGGTTCCTGACTGCGTATATGGAAAGCTCGTTCGTGCGTATGTACGAGAAGCTGATCGAGCCGCCGGTGGAGTTTCAGCAGGAAGGGTAAAATCTTTTGTGGGAGACTTGCATTGGTTGTTCCTGTGTGCTATTATAACAATAGGCAAACGACATGATATTATTCATGAACGCGCGAAAAGCCTCGGTGTGGCGACACCGAGGCTTTTCTATTCCGTTTCTGCATGAGGTGGCTTATGCCTCAGGCTGGCTGCTTGTTACAGCTCTCCATCCAGCCATTTGCAGATGTAATAGGCAATTACACTTGCCATGACAGAGAGCAAAAACGACATGATATGATTCAATGAACTCACCCCTTTCTCTGCCTGTATGGGGTGTAGCAGCATCATCAGTATAACATAGATATTAAAAAACGACCAGTATCGACAGAAAATTTCAATGTTTTCGTGGAAAAATATTTTGAATTGGTATAATATAACTTGCACTGGCTGCTCTGATACCATATATCAATAAACAAACGATATAAACTGCATGTTTACACGAGAGGGACGGTCTTCGACCGTCCTTTTCTCATTGCACAGAACCCGCCGATGCGCTATAATAAACCTATCTCCGGAAAGAGAGGGAACCCTGATGTTTGAATGGTTTACAGAATTTATGGAATCGCCGTTGGGCAAGCTGATTTCCACGGGAATACTGGCCGTGGCGGTGCTGATCTTAACACTGGCGGCAGCCGGACTGGTCAACAGCCTGATGAAAAAGCTGGTGGACCGTCACCGGAAAACCAACAGCAGCATTGCGACTGTTCTCGGCTTTGTGCGCTACATAGCGGTTGCGGCAGTGTATTTTGCGGGCGGCATGGTCATCGTAGGCGCGATCCCGGTGCTGTCGAGTGCCGTGCGTACCCTGCTGGCTACCGGCGGCGTCATCGCTGTGGTTGCCGGTCTTGCCGCGCAGGAGGCCCTGGGCAGCGTGGTCAGCGGTGTGATGATCCTCGCGTTCAAGCCGTTTAAGATGGGCGATGTCGTGCGCTACGTCGATAACGATATCACCGGCTACATCGAGGAGATCACCCTGCATCATACCGCCATCCGCACGTTTGAGAACAAGCGCGTCATCATTCCGAACAGCAAGATGAACAGCGCCATCATTGAGAACGCGGACTACGCCGACAGTAAGGTCTGTGTGTTCCTGACGGTCGGCATTACCTACGAAAGCGACCTCAGAAAGGCGAAAAAGCTGCTTGCCGATGAGGTTTTGAAGCAGCCGACCTTCCTCGATATCCGCACCGAGCAGCAGAAGAAGGACGGCGTGCCTGCCGTGCCGGTCGTCGTGCTCGATCTGGCGGATTCGGCGGTCGTCCTGCGGGCGTCGCTGTGGGCGAAGGATAACGCGACGGCGTTTGCGCTCAAGTGTGCTGTGCTCGAGGGCATTAAATTGACGTACGATGCGGAAGGCATTGAGATTGCATATCCGCATATGCAGGTAATTAGTAATGAGTAATTAGGAATTAGTAATTAACGTGATCGTGCGGCCTGTACCGACAAAATGATTTAGGTGATTATTGTTGCCAACCAATGATAAACCGCGTACAACGTGACAAATCAATCTGCAACCGTTATCGACTGTAGGGGCGCGCATTGCGCGTCCAAATCAAACGGTGTTCACCAATAAAATTCCGTTGCACACGCCATCGTAGGGGCGGACCAGTGTGTCCGCCCTTTTCTCTGGTATACACCATGGTCCGCCCCTACGGGAATGTATGCCGTTGTCGTTACGTTTGCGTTTCGGTTTGCAAGGACGCGCAATGCGCGCCCCTACAATCGGTAACGAGTGCAGGTAGATTCGTCAGGTCGTTGTTTCATCATCGTCCACTCCTACCTTCTCACTCCTAACTCCTACCTGTAAGAAATCGCAAGAAGTTAAAAGACAGGCACGAGCATTCCGATTATAATGGGGGTACAGCGAAGCAAATAATTACTAACTACTAATTCCTAATTTGAAAAAAGGGGGAAATCGTTATGAACAAATTACGTGTTGGTGTAATCGGCATTGGCGACATCAGCAATGTTTACCTGAACAACCTGAAAAAGTACGACGCGGTCGAGGTAGTGGCATGCGCTTCCCGCGGACTGGAGAAGGCACAGCGTAAGGCGGCAGAGCACGGCATCCCGAAGGCGTATGCCTCCGGCATGGAGCTGATCGCCGACCCGGATATTGACATTATCCTCAATCTGACGACCCCGCAGGCGCATTATGAGTACAATTTAGCGGCGCTGAAGGCCGGCAAGCACGTCTACACCGAGAAGCCGCTGGCGATGACGTTTGCCCAGGGACAGGAACTGATTGCGCTCGCGAAGGAGAAGGGTTTGCTTATCGGCTGTGCGCCGGACACCTTCCTCGGCGGCCGCCTGCAGAACATCCGTGAGCTGATCGACAGCG